>JBCBSL010000673.1:0-2045 GCA_039819145.1 Cyanobacteria bacterium J06638_22 | reverse complement strand
GCCCGCTGCAACGCAGCGGGCGCAAACATAGAGTTGGGTTTTTGAATGGGATTTACGGTGGTGCAGAGGCTTTGGACACTAGCATCACTGATTGTTGATAAAAGCTTTGGGCGTTACGCCGACCCACCGCTTGAAGTGACGATTGAGGTGGCTTTGGTGAGCAAATCCAACGGCTAAAGCAACATCGGCAATGGTGGAATGGCCTTCATGCAAGAGCCGTTTCGCTCGTTCAACCCGTTGCTGAATTACATACTGGTGAGGTGTGAGTCCGGTCGATTGCTTGAACAAGCGGGTGAAGTAGTTGGGGCTAAGCTGGGCGATCGCCGCTAACTCAGCCAAAGCAAGGTCGCGGTCAAGATATGCATCCACATACTCCATGACCCGCTGCAACCGATAGCGTGGCAGTCCGCCTTCTGGAGTCGGCAGATCAGCAACTTCAGTTGTGTAATGGCGAAGCAGATAATTGAAAAGTGAGGTGCAAAGGGAGTCGGCATATAACCGCCCACCCAAATTTCCCGACTCAAGTTCGGCTTTGAGCGATAGCCCAATCCCGTGGACTAATGGATCCGCCGTTGTAAAGTGTGGGAGCAGTTCCACTGAGGTTCTATGGTTAGCAGCTTGCGCTGTGTCGAGCAATGCGACCGGATCAAGGCTGAGAATCAAGTAGCGATTTTCTGCATCCCAATTAGCAGAATGCGGCATATGCGCCGGGACAACTAGAACGCTGCCAGCCTGAAAGTGATCTTCTTGAAACTGCGTTCCCAGCCATTGTTCAACCCGCGTCGGCACTTCTAAATGCACCAGAACCAAGTGATGCCTAGAAGCAACCTCCGGAATCTCATAGGGTGGATGCTGGTAATAACCAAGATGCACGCCGTTCCATTGCCCTGGCTGACTGGAAAGGAGTGACCCCGAAGGCAAAACCTGCGTCACGTCACTGTCTCGCGTGAAATCCATCATCAGCACGCTGGATGCTGCTGGCTTTTGGGTTTCATGCAACGATGGCTCCATCACAAGCGATACATCCACAAAATCTTAATAAATTATAATAATCTCGTCTGTGACCTAGTGCCTGAACAATTGCAAGGTGGGCTTGCGGTTAGAAGTAGGAACGCAGATGAACGCAGATAGACGCAGATTAGGGTGAGTGGGGTTTGGGAGTGTAGATGAAGGCAGATTGAGATGAAGCGAATTGGGAACGCAGATGAACGCAGATAGACGCAGATGGATGCAGATTGGGGTGAGCTTTGGATTGAGAAGGTAAATGGAGAAGACTTGATTGATGAAGTGCCGAAGGGAAGAGTGTTTGGCGACCTTAACAGACACCATCTAATCCTTCTTATCTGCGTCCATCCGCGTTTATCTGCGTTCTAATTCTCCCACTCAGTCTTTCCCCGCCTATCTGCGATAAAAAGCTTGCACCAATGCTATTTGCAGACCCATCGCCAGAGGGGATGGCGATCGCCCCGTTCGCAGATGCGCCGTGCCTGCTTTTTGAGCCGTTTCAGTTCATTGTCGGGTAGCCCGTATAGGATATTGCGGCTTTGCCAAACCAGCACCCCTAGGGTCATACCGATACATAGGGAGAGAGCAACGGCGGTCCAGGGTTTGAAGGCTAGGGCATAGCGAACGGCGGTCCAGGTGAAGGTGTCGAGCATCAGCTGAATATCGCGCCGCAACACCCATAGCACAGGCGGCAGGAGGAACACCCACAACGCCACAACGGTGAGCCACCGCAGCTTGACCAACGTGGCATGCAACCGCCTCACATATTGCTGGAGCTGGGTATCTTCGATTTCTGAGAACAGGTCGGGCGATCGCCGCCGTTTGACCTGCGCAATCCATTTGGGGCGAACTGAAGGCATCTTCCTCCCCCTGAAGATGACATTAAACCTGAATCAGGCACTATCTCGACCATCATTCCCTATTTTCTCGGAGGCGTTACATCTAGACTAAATTTTGCTAAAAGTCCTCACATAGCCGGGATTTTGTATTAGATTTAGATTACGAATTGTAAATATTCACTGCGATTCTGTTAACGTGTA
>JBCBSL010000672.1:0-2053 GCA_039819145.1 Cyanobacteria bacterium J06638_22 | reverse complement strand
ATTCTTGGGACAAACTTCTTTTTAAGGACATGGCTTAGAAGGGACTTTCTACGAACCTCGCGCCATCCTGCCCCAACTCATCCTTCCTCAATTCATTAAGGATGCTGGATTAAATAGAAAGCCATCTTTTTTGAGAGAAGCGCGGCTGCGCCGCGCTTCTCTCAAAAAAGATGGCAGGTTAATTTATTCGCGATCCTAAGGATGTAAATGCATCGGGTCTACATTACTGACTCCCCTCTAGATCGGCTGGGCGGGCTAGCTCGGCCTGTAGCGCATCAATGAACTGGCGGGCCGTGCGTCCCGATCGCCCATTGTGTCGAGTCGCCCATTGCAACGCGCGAAACTCCAGGTCAGCGATCTCGATTGCCAACTCGGCCTGCGACGCCAGATGATGCACAATCGCCAGATAGGTGGTCTGGTCGGCGGGTTCAAAGGTGAGGGTGAGTCCGAAGCGATCGCTAAACGATAGCTTTTCCTGCATCGTATCCCAGGCATGGACTTCGTCTGCGTCGTGGGGGCGGGGGCGATCGTCCATGAACTCGCGCACTAGATGGCGACGGTTCGAGGTGGCATAGACCACTACATTGGCCGGACGGGCAACAATGTTACCTTCCAGTACCACTTTCAGCGCCTTAAATGCTTCGTCATCCTCCTCAAAGGACAGATCATCCACGAAAATGATGAATTTTTGGGGCGTATCCCGCAGGCGATCGACGATGTGAATCAGATCCCGCAAGTCTGATTTGGCCACTTCGATCAGGCGCAGGCCGCGATCGCCAAATGCATTCAACAATGCCTTCACCGCCGAGGACTTGCCCGAGCCGCGACTGCCGTAGAGCAGCACGTTCAACGCCGGATAGCCTTCCAGCAACGCCTCTGTGTTTTGGATGAGCTGATGCCGGGGGGCTTCATAGGCCGCCAATTCATTTAGGCGAATCGGGTCAGGGTGGGCGACGCCGACCAGCTCTCCCCGTTGCCAACGAAACGCACGATAGCGAGCAAACAGCCCCACACCCGCCTGGCGATAGTACTGGGTCAGCGGTTCCAGCAGGGTTGCCCAATCATCCCGGCCGAGGCGATCGCGAATAGCGTTTCTTGCCCCCGCCGCCTTACCATTCGTTTTGTTACCATTGCCTTCCGGAGCGAGCGAGGGCGTTTCCAGAATGGGCAGATCCTTGGCTCCGGTCGCCTCTTGAACCCAGCCCGCCAATCGCACCCCATCGCTGGCATAGAGCGTCTGCAAGAGGCGTAGATCATGCTCGGCCGCCCTGACCAGAGGTGGGGCAATCGCTGACAGGGGCGATCGCTGGGCTTGCTGCGTGAAGGGATTGTCGCAAACCAACAGCGCCTCTACAAGATGCTCACTCCAAGTCTGCCGACAGTCGGCCAGGGTATAGAACCACTGCCCGTAGGCCGATAGGATTTTTGAACTCGTTGCACTCTCTAGCGCGTCTAGCACGGCCAACCACGACTGCCCCGGAGCAGCGGATAACACCGCCTGGTAAAGCACCAGTTGTGCCGCCTGTTGCTGGAGCTGCCGCACGTCGTCGAGAAATACATGTGCCATTCGGTCAATTTTGGATTTTGGATTTTAGATTTTGGATTTTGGATGCAAGGGCGCTCTACCAAACAATGAGGGGATGCGGCCTTAGCCTAAATCTCTTTGCTCGTCACTGGACATCGTCATTATCCAATCCAAGTCATCCCAAACAACATTGTGTTTTGTTTCGGCCAGGACGTTCGCAAACCTCGTATCACCTCGATTGACGCACTGAAGCTATGCGTGCAGCGCACCACCAACGTCAGTGCATAAGTTCTATGGGTAAACACCCTTTTGCTCTGATACTGCTGAATCGCCTCTATCAGCTCATCTTTTTTCACGATGCTGCGACCGGAAATATCTATGTTCTGTTTTGTGAAACAGCATGAACTCTTCCACCGTACAAATGCATTGAGGCGCTGTCGTGTTTCGACCAGCAACCCCTCTGACTAAGGATCGCGAATAGATTAACCTGCCATCTTTTTTGAGAGAAGCGCGGCTACGCCGCGCTTC
>JBCBSL010000671.1:0-2071 GCA_039819145.1 Cyanobacteria bacterium J06638_22 | reverse complement strand
CCAACTGCATGATTTCAGATTAACGCGCTCTTAATCCAGTTGGGTTAGAGGTTTAGCTATCAGATTCAATCCTCAAATTACCCATTTTCTTAAGCACCTAAGTCTTTAGAAAAGTTTTAGAATTCGATACTCAAAGGGTGTATTCAAGAGTGAGTTATTTCATAGTTTGCTCATTCTGGATTGATCTCTTCTAGGCTAATCCTCCTTCTCTTATTTCCGCTTATGGAAGGAGCTTTGTTATGAGTGCAAATGTCTTCTCTGGCTCACGAAATGTGGCGATCGTGGGCTCCTATCTCAGTGGCAAAACGACCCTTCTGGAAAGTCTTCTTTACGTGACAGGAAGCCTATCTAGAAAAGGAAAAATTGCTGAGAAAAATACCGTAGGAGATGGATCGCAAGAAGCCCGCGATCGCCAGATGACCGTTGAAGTAAATGCCGCCAGCATCGAGCAAGACGGCATTCGTTTTAATTTTCTAGATTGCCCGGGTTCTGTTGAGTTTACTCAAGAAACATGCAATGCATTGATGGGTGTCGATGCTGCAATCATCGTTTGTGAGCCCGATCTACCAAAGGTGCTCACACTCGCACCATTATTTCAATTTCTTGATAATTGGGAAATCCCCCATCTTCTCTTTATCAACAAAATGGATCGGGCACATGATTCATTTCCAACCATCATTGAAGCACTCAAATCAGTGTCCAGCCGTCCCTTCGTCTTGCATCAGGTACCCATTGGGTTGGGCGAAAACTTGAAGGGCTATATCGACCTAGTGACGGAGCAAGCCTATCAGTATCATGCCGATGCACCGGCTGACAGTATTCCTTTACCAGATGAATTGAAAGACGATGAGCAGGCCGCCCGTGCCGAATTTTTAGAACAACTGGCCGACTTTGACGACCATCTGCTCGAAGAATTGCTCGAAGACATTGAGCCTCCCCAGGATGAAATTGAACGGGATCTCAAACTTGAGCTGGGTGCCGATCAAATCGTTCCCGTGTTCGTCGGCGTGGCTGAGCAAGAATTTGGGGTACGCCCTCTATTCGAGGCCCTGAAGCGGGAAGCACCGGAGCCTGAAACCACAGCCGAACGGCGGGGCTTGGATGCAGCCGATGACCAGCCCATCGCCCAAGTACTGAAGACCTACTATTCGCCCCAGGGCGGCAAGCTATCGCTGGTGCGGATTTGGAGTGGTACGCTGACTGATGGCATGAGCCTCAACAACATCCGCATGGGCGGCATGTACCGCTTGACGGGGCAGCAGCAGGAATCGCTCAACACAGCGATCGCAGGCGACATCGTTGCCCTCGCAAGAATGGATGAAGCAGCCACGGGCGACACCCTCTCCCTAGATGCCGAGATGCGCGAGTTGATGCCCAAAGCGCAAGTGCTCTCACCGGTCTATGCGCTGGCGATCGCTCCTAAGGATCGCAAAGACGAGGTGAAACTCACCACCGCCCTAACGAAGCTCTTGGAAGAAGATCCAGCGCTGTTCTGGGAACAGCATGGGGACACCCACGAAGTCATTCTATGGGGGCAGGGCGACATCCACTTGCAAGTGGCACTCGATCGCCTAGAGCGTAAATACAAGCTACCCATGAGCACCCATGCCCCCCAGGTTCCTTACAAAGAAACCATTCGCAAGGGCGTCACCAAGATCCACGGACGCTACAAGCACCAAACAGGCGGCCATGGGCAGTTTGGAGATGTGTATTTAGACATTCAACCACTGCCCAGGGGCGATGGCTTTACCTTTAATGAGCATATCGTTGGGGGCGTTGTGCCCCGGCAATACATTCCCGGTGTCGAAACAGGCGTGCGGGAATATTTGGTGCATGGCCCGCTGGGCTTCCCCGTCGTGGATGTGGCGGTGACGCTGCAAGATGGCTCGTATCACTCGGTCGATAGCTCTGAGCAAGCCTTCAAGATGGCGGCTCGGATTGCGATGCAGGAAGGGATGCAGAAAGCGGGTCCCCAATTGCTAGAACCGATTCTGTCGGTGACGATTTCTGTGCCCAACGACGCCACTTCAAAGGTGTTGCGCTTGGTGAGCGGACGACGCGGCCAGGTGAT
>JBCBSL010000670.1:0-2080 GCA_039819145.1 Cyanobacteria bacterium J06638_22 | reverse complement strand
AAGCCGTTTATCCAGGGATTATGCGCAAGATCCGAATTGAACGTTCAGCCAAGCCATCTAAAGCGCAGAAGCAGGCAGAGGGCAAGTCCGGATTTGTCGTCGTCAAGACTCGCTGGGTGATTGAACGCTCCAATGCGTGGATGGAGCGCTGCAAGAGTTTAGTCAAGAACTTTGAGCGCAACTTAGATCACGCGAAAGCCAAGATAGACCTTTGTTTTATGCGATTGTTGTTAAAGCGATTAGGGATTTGCACCTAAATAAGCCCCCCAAATACAGGGCTGATATCAATAGCCCATTTAGGGAGGTCTTCAGATGGGTGCCAATCGACTCGATACAGGGCTAAGGTTTTTGCATCCACGCAAACTCCCTTCTCATATTCTTGCGTAACATGATGGACAGTGGTCTTCACGCCTTTCCAGCTCAGCTTGCTCGCCCAGTGGAGGAGCGTTCCAACTGAGTCCAGTATCGCGCCATTCCAAAACTGTTCCAATGCCGCCCAACACCGCTCAATCGGATTGTACTTGCTGTGGTAGGGAGGATAATAAATCAATTGGATCGTCAGGCCACTGTGACGAGAGAACTCCACCATGCGCTTGATAAATTGAGTGCGGTTCGAGCGCGTTGCCCCACCCCCATCCAGGTCAATGGCCAAGGTCTTAATGTCTTGATAGAGAGGCTGATTCAGCGTCCACCAGTGCTCCAAGCAATCGACAATAAAGTCAGAGGTTTCAGCCGACTCACCGACATACATCGCTAAGGCACTGGTGTGTAAATTGAGGATGCCAAAGGGCACCACCACCTGGTGCCAGTCGGTGTCGTGGTCATCCGCTTGGGGAGCCTGCTGTCGACGGTCTTTGCCGCCGCGCGAGAGGTTGCCCAGCTTTACTTTTGCCTTCGAATCGATCGAGAGTCTCAGGATGCTTGGGTCCGCATCGGCCGCCGCATTGGCCTCTGCCACATGCTCAAAAATGGCATCGGTCTCTGGAATTTTCTTTAGTGGCTTGGTTTTGAGCGTTTACGAAGACGATAGCCCAATCGATTCAATAACCGACCGATCGCCTGCCGTGAGGGCAACTCCTCATCGCTATATCCCTTCTGCTCAATCAGCGCATCTCGCACAGCTTGGGCACTCACGCGCAGATACTGAAAGGTGCTTTGAAATTTGGGATCGGCTTGCGCGTGTCCATCCACAAGCGCTCGAATGTCTGGGGCAAGGTTTGGCAGAATGTCCTCAGACTTCTTGCGACCTCGGAGACGGTAGTTATCCTCATACGGAACACCACTTTCAATCGTATCCAACCCTCGCTGAATACTAAAACGGTCCCACCCCATGAATCGCTCAGCTTTCCGGGCTGAACCATCAAAATAGTCTCGGGTCACTTGGGCAGTAAACGCTCGTTTCTTCTCACCCGTTAACTTGCGGGCCGCATCCTTCAATGTTTTCTTAATTTGATCTGTTAGCATCGGCAGACCTGACACATGACTCAGCTTCATCAGGTTAACTCAAGTAGGGGGGTTATTTAAATGCACATCCCTTAGTGTCCCTAACAAACCCTACGATGCGGTGCTGGGATTAAATGTGTTACACCTGCTCAAAAATAAAGAAGCGGCGATCGCCAAGGTCCACACCATGCTCCAACCGGGTGGATGTTTCATCACCAGTACCATCTGCCTGGGGGATACAATGGCATGGTTCAAACTGATTGCCCCCATTGGTAAAGCCCTAGGACTTTTTCCGTTAGTCAAGGTCTTTACAGTAAAAGACTTAGCGAAAAGTTTGACGGATGCAAGCTTTGCGATTAACTATCAATGGCAAGCGGGTGATTACCAATCGCCAATCGGTAACGCGAAAATCGTGTTCATTGTGGCGAAGAAGGCTGAGCAGAATTGAATGTTGAATCTCCCAATCGATATTGGCCAAGCATCTGAAATGATAAGCCATCAACACACCGTGTTGACGGAGCAAAAAGCTCTACTGGTGGCTATTTCAGGAATTGATGGTTCGGGGAAGGGCTACATCACAAGCAAAATAGCAGAATTGATGGCCCAGCAACACCTAAATATCGCCACGATCAACATT
>JBCBSL010000669.1:0-2088 GCA_039819145.1 Cyanobacteria bacterium J06638_22 | reverse complement strand
TGCAGGAGGCAATGCCACTATTCAATGGTTATCTCGATAGCCTCTATCGACGGCATTTGCAGGTGGGGATCGGCATCCACTTTGGCCAAGTGGTGGTGGGCTCGGTCGGCTCCTCGCCCAAGGACAGACGGATGACGGCGATCGGCGATGCGGTCAACTATGCCAGCCGCATCGAAGCGGCCACTAAACGCGTAGGCGCAAAGATCCTCATTTCTGAAGAAGCCTACACGCAGATTTGGCAAGCAGTCAGCGTCGATCGCCAATGCAAGCTCGACATCCCCGGCAAAAGCGGGCAATACACCCTCTACGAAGTGGTCGACATCGAGCGACAAACCCGCATTATCCAGAAGCAAGATGCTATCGTCCTCCGACCTGCCCCGCTGCTATTCCGGCAACGCATCCTCCTCTTCATCCGTCGCCTCAAATCCGGACTGAAACGCTTCCTGCGCCGCTTTCTGTAGTAAGTTATGCCCGTTGCTCCAGCTTTGTCCGTTCCAATCGTCATTAGACTGAACGGCTACAATGAGAATCAATATTCGAGCCCGATTGCAAGTGCAGGAACGAGCCATGCAGGTCGAACTTCCATTACCGGATAACGTCATCAAGGATTTGACTGCGAAGTGGGGCAATCTGGAGCAGCAAATACTAGAAATAGTTGTGGTGCAGGCGTATCGAGATGAGGTGATTAGTGCAGGGAAAGTCCGACAGATTTTAGGCATGGCGACTCGTATGGAAGTGGAGGAATTCCTCAAGCAGAAAGGAATTGATTTGCACTACGACGAGACCGATTTGGAATCGGATCGCCAAACGCATCAACAGTTGCGGAACCAGGGCAAGCTTCCCGCATGATTGTTGGTTCAGAATTGGACGAGGTTCATAAGGCATTGGACTTCTATGATTTCTGTGAGAAGTCGCAGATTTAAAGGCTAGACTGTCCAGATGGCTTGTAAATTCAGCACGAAGCCAGGAAGAATCGCTTCATCCGAAACCTTGGCAGGGGAATTCAGGATTTGGGGAGCCTGTTTAGGGCGATAGATTTCCAGGGTTTGGTTTTGGATGTCGATAAGCCAACCCAGGCGGCAACCGTTAGCGAGGTATTCTTGCATCTTGGCCTGGAGTTTGCTTAGGGTGTCGGTTTTGGGGCGGAGTTCGATAACAAAATCGGGACACAGGGGTGGAAAGGTATCTTGCTCTTCTGGGGTGAGGACATCCCAGCGAGTACGTTCTACCCAAGCGACATCGGGCGATCGCTCTGCCCCATTGGGCAATCGAAACACCGTTGAAGAATCGAACACTTCTCCCAGTTGATCGATTTGGTTCCAGGCTTCCACCTGATAGGTCAACTTGCTATTGCGGCGACCGGTATTTCCCCCTGTGGGTGGCATAATTTCTAGCGCTCCGTCTGCCGTCAATTCCAGACGCAAATCTGGGTTCGCCAAGGCAATCCGTGTGAATTGCTCATGGGTTAGGTGCAGAATTGGGCTGAGATCGAGGGTTAACAGAGACATACCTTGAGGTTATCTGTAAGGCTTCGATCTGCGACGTCTTTAAGAAGTCGCAGATCTGTTCTCATAGCTCCATTATGCGCCCACCGCTTCCTTAGCGGCGTAGAGGACTTCCGCTGTGATGGTGGTGATTTGGCGATCGCGCGCGAATTTTTCCACATTGCGCTTCACTTTACCCCGCACAAATCCAGGAATTTTGTTGAGTTCGGTCAGACCATCTTTGCTCCAATTGAGGTCAGAATCTGTGGTGATTTCCCGAGTGATGGCTTCTTTCGTGTCGTGACCGCCGAAGATTTCTAGCAGGTGGTCTTCCATGCCGAGGGTGAAGGAGTTGTAGACCAGATCGACGATTTGGTTCGCGCCTTCGTAGCCGACAAATGGGGTGTAGCCGACAGGGAAGTTTTGGATATGGATAGGGGCGGCGATGACGCCGCAGGGGATGTCTAGCCGTTTGCCCACATGGCGTTCCATTTGGGTGCCGAAGATCGCGGCGGGTTCAAGGCGGGCGATCGCCGTGGCAATGGCCGCATTGTCGTCACTGATCAGCACCTCATCGCAATAGTCGCTCACCTGCTCTCGGAAC
>JBCBSL010000668.1:0-2088 GCA_039819145.1 Cyanobacteria bacterium J06638_22 | reverse complement strand
CACCGAATACGCGAGAGCTGGCCTATGGCAACGGCCCTGGTGTAAGTCAGCTCGGTTGCAAATGGATTGCATTCGGATTGCATAGCCTTGCATTTCAGATCATGCGAACTAAGTTAACACCGCCCATCCATAAATACAACATAAATCATGAGGATTAATGTATGTGTGGCGTATTATTGATGGGTATTAGAAAATAGGTCAGTTTCGCTATGGCTCCACAGATGGCACAAAACGAAGTCCGGCTTACTCTGTCAGACAAGGCAATGGAAGAGTTTCAGCTCGTGGCCGATTGGCTCAATATTCCACTGGCCACGATGATCCGGCAGCACATTGAGGAGTACCATCGCAGCCCTAGCTTCAAGAGCCTAGTGACAAGGGCCAGAGATGAGATCGCCCAAAAACAAAACCCCCAGCGGTAGCCAGGGGGCGGGGTTTACAAGAAGCGGCTACTCGTTTTTGAGTATCTAAATGGCGGGCGCGATCGCGGGAGATTGAATAATGCAGTTATTTCTAAACAATCAATGGTCGGAGCTGGCCAAAGACACCGATCTTGACCTTCTGGTCTTTCACCCCACCCCGGCACTACTGAGTAAGGACGGGGTCTACTGTGGTGTCGTCCTTGCTCCTGAGGGTAGCTATGCTGTAACGCCACCAATGCGCGATTCGGCATGGGCATGGAAGATGGCCATGCTAAAATCACCCAAAAAATAACCCCTCGCCGATTTGGCCAGGGGGTTTCGTGTATCCGGAGTCTTCGGAATAGGGTCAATGCAATGGTGCGGATGCACACTCAGCAAGTGTCGGCGCGGAATTGATTGATCAGCGTTTGAGTCGCACGGCCAATGTCGGCTAATTTCCGAAGTTCTTTAAGTTCGTATTTCATATCGAGAACACCCTCGATAGCCCAGCAAAGCGTATCCAGACCTGCTCGATTATCAAACCACTCATCCTCCATGAAGGCCACCAAGTTGCATCCGGCGTCATCAATGATCCAGTTGTCGTAGCGCTCTCTTTCCGCCTCCGTAAGTTTTTCGCACAAGGCGTCAAGCCGCTCTCGCAACACATCGTCGAGCTGCTTGATATCGGTTACTTTGTTTTCCAGGGTTGTCATTGTTCAATCCTCAAAACATTGGTGGTCGGGTAGATGCGCCCTAGCCTCTCTCCCCTAGTGGGCCTATTAAAAACCCCGGTCTGCAGCGTCAATCACTTCATCTGCAATAGCCGTCATCTCGGCTATGTAGGCCTCGTGACCCCCTTCATAGCAATTGCAAATGCCTGTCCAAATTTCGCTTAATACACCCCCATCCACTTGGATGGGGCAACCGTCTCTCTCAAACAACAGAGAGTAAATAACCTCTGCTGCAATCTGCTCGGCTTCCGCTTGACCGATTCCTTCTGCAGAAGCGGAGAAGGTGTCAGATTCGTAGCTTTGAACGCTAGCTACAAGATTTTTGACTGCGTTGTCTAAAGAAAATTTCATGCTATTACTCCAAATGTGTCGTAGGTGGGTCAGTAAATGCGCCCTGGCTGCCTACCTCGAAATCTTGCCCGCCTCAATCAGCAGGGCGGCGGCGGTTTCCTTGACGATCGCGGCGGCGGCGATATCGGCCTGCACCATGCCCTCGGTGATGCCGTATTCGCGCTCTGCCACGACCTTGGCATTGCGGATGGCCTTACAGATGCGGCGCGAGGCCCGCTTCAGAGCTTCGTCGAATACTGCCTCGCTATCTTCAGGGGCGCTGTGGCCAGGGGCGGACTGGGGTGCTGTGGGCGTGCTCTCCAGCAACTTGTAACCCTTGCCGTCAAACAGGAGCTGTACCGACTGTTTTTTCCTCAGGGCTAGCAACGCTTGATCGCCGGCATTACCCCACAGCTTCACTTCTTCACCACTGGCCAGGGTGGTCAATACGTTGATACGGGGGCCATTGCCGTAGTCTTTGGGGTTGCTGGCCGCATATTTTACTGTCGCTGTTGTGATTGTGGCGGTGGTCATCTCAATACCTCGAATTACTCACAAGAAAGGCGATCGCCCTGACGCAAGCGATCGCCTGGAAAGACTTGGTGCTAGGCACCCCAGCAGAAATAGCT
>JBCBSL010000667.1:0-2100 GCA_039819145.1 Cyanobacteria bacterium J06638_22 | reverse complement strand
TTCTTTAAAGGATGGCTGCTTCTAAGCCAACCTCCTGGTTGTTTTGGGGTTCCCACATGCTTTCACACTTAGATATGATTTGGGGACCTTAGCTGTAGGTTAGGGCTGTTTCCCTTTCGACGACGGACCTTAGCACCCGCCGTCTGTCTCCCGGATAGTATTCTTGGGTATTCGGAGTTTGGTTAGGTTTGGTAGACCTCGCGGCCCCCTAGCCCATCCAGTGCTCTACCCCCCAAGATATTCATCCGAGGCACTACCTAAATAGTTTTCGCGGAGAACCAGCTATTTCCCGGCTTGATTGGCCTTTCACCCCTAAACACAGCTCATCCGATAATTTTTCAACATTATACGGTTCGGTCCTCCAGTGCATGTTACTGCACCTTCAACCTGGCCATGCCTAGATCGCCGGGGTTCGGGTCTAATGCATCGAACTCAGTCGCGCTATTCACACTCGCTTTCGCTTCGCCTCCACCTAACGGCTTAAGCTTGCTCGATACATTAAGTCACTGACCCATTATACAAAAGGTACGCTGTCACCCCGAGGGGCTCCAACTGATTGTAAGCATTCGGTTTCAGGTACTGTTTCACTCCCCTCATCGGGGTGCTTTTCACCTTTCCCTCACGGTACTTGTTCGCTATCGGTCATGCACGAGTATTTAGGCTTGGAGGGTGGTCCCCCCATGTTCGAACAGGATTTCACGTGTCCCGCCCTACTCGATTCAGAAGCTTTGTTTTCACATACGGGGCTGTCACCCGCTATGGCCAAACTTTCCAGAATGTTCTGTTTTCGCCACTTCCTTAATAGGCCTAATCCGCGTTCGCTCGCCACTACTAACGGAATCTCGGTTGATTTCTTTTCCTCCGGTTACTGAGATGTTTCAGTTCGCCGGGTTCGCTTCACCAAAGCTATAAATTCACTAAGGTGATATCTTATCCACCTCTTTCCGACCCTGATAAACAGGAGCGAAAAGAAATGGTGAAGATGGGTTTCCCCATTCGGACATCGTGGGATCAAAGATTGCTCACATCTCCCCCACGCTTATCGCAGCGTGCCACGTCCTTCATCGCCTGTGCATGCCAAGGCATCCACCAAATGCTCTTACCTTACACTTGAGAGTCCACACCACCAACGACAATGCCGAACTGCTGACCAAGTGAGATCAGCAGCCTTCAAGCGGCAATGCCAAGTGATGCGGATAATAATTAATCTCAGCCTTTATTCGACCATCCCCGGGATACGAGGATGGTTATTGCAGTAACATCTTGTGTGTTCCGGCATATCAACTCTGGAACGATGCTACCGCGGCATCGATTTCTAAACCCATTTACGATGTCAAAGAGGCGGGCAATTCCCGCCAGTACCGCCGAAGCGGATTTCATGTCTTCAAATCTGGAAAGTCTTGACTGGTGGAGCCTATCGGGATCGAACCGATGACCCCCTGCTTGCAAAGCAGGTGCTCTCCCAGCTGAGCTAAGGCCCCTTGAACCAGGTCAAAATAATGGTGGGCCTGAGAAGATTTGAACTTCTGACCTCACCCTTATCAGGGGTGCGCTCTAACCAACTGAGCTACAGGCCCATGATGCCGCAACCGGCCACAAGGGCCGCAGTCGGCGGTAAGGCCAGCTCAGGCATTTGCCGGCGCTGCAAAGCAGCTTCGGCAATTTCCAGAAATGAAGGGACATGAGGACGGCGGCATGTTTCTTTGGAACGGAGGAAGCATTCCGATCGCAAGCGACCGGCGCTTTCCGCCAATATCCTTAGAAAGGAGGTGATCCAGCCGCAGGTTCCCCTACGGCTACCTTGTTACGACTTCACCCCAGTCGCTGAACCGACCGTGGTTGGCTGCCTCCAGTAAACTGGTTAGCTCACCACCTTCGGGTCAATCCAACTCCCATGGTGTGACGGGCGGTGTGTACAAGGCCTGGGAACGTATTCACCGCGGCATGCTGATCCGCGATTACTAGCGATTCCGACTTCATGCTCTCGAGTTGCAGAGAACAATCCGAACTGAGACGGCTTTTGGAGATTAGCTCACCCTCGCGGGTTCGCTGCCCACTGTCACCGCCATTGTAGCACGTGTGTAGCCCAGCCCATAAGGG
>JBCBSL010000666.1:0-2101 GCA_039819145.1 Cyanobacteria bacterium J06638_22 | reverse complement strand
GTTTTGAGCAAGCTCTGGCGATCGCGGATGCGTTGAATCCTACGACGGATGATGATCGCGCATTTGAATCACTTCCGGTTTCCTCAGCTGACGAGCCTGTTGAAGCTGTGCGGACAGCGATGCCGCTCCCTTGGGACTTTCTCAAAACGCCATCTACTCCCTATCAGTCTGGCTACCGGGTCTTTACTTACCCTGCAATGCTCCCACTGGCATCCGGATTTTTGCCTGACCTGGACTCTGGACATCCTGGAACCTTTGGATTAGCTATCTTTCTGGGCGTGCTCTCCCGATATACCCAACAAGGAACGATCGATTTAGATGTAACCTTTTCCAATGCTGCGGGAGATGACAGAAGACCATCGGCGATCGCTATGGACTTGGCTCCATCCGTTTCAACCCAAGCTTTGATTGATCACCTTGCCACGGTGTTGAAACAAACCCGATCGCCTGGAGCACCTGCTTCCGTTGCCTTTACGTTTCTGTTTGAGGACAAAGACTTTCTCAGCACAATGGCAGCCCATCCAAATCTGCCTGCGGATGCCCAATCCCCTGATCTCCACCTTTATGTCATGCAGTCTGGTTCTGAGTTGCATGGCATTCTGGAATACAATACCTGCTTATTTCGACCGGAAACCATCGAGCGGATGTCCGGGCACCTGGTTCGTCTGGCGGAAGAGGCGATCGCCCATCTCAACGCGCCCATTGCCTCTCTCCCTCTGCTGACTCTAGCGGAAGAACAACAACTGGCTGACTGGGAGAGCCTCTCCTTCGAGTTTCCTCAACAGCCTATCTTTACCGCCATTGAGTCCCATGCAGTAGAACGACCAATGGCGATCGCCCTCAGTTTTAAGGAGCAACACCTATCCTATGGCGACTTAAACCAGCGCGCCAACCAACTGGCGCATTACCTGATCCAAATGGGTGTCTGTCCAGGGGTGCGGGTTGCATCCTGCCTGAAACCCTGCCTGGAAGTCTTGGTGGCGGTGCTGGCTATTTTCAAGGCAGGGGGCACTTACGTCCCCTTGGATCCCAGTCACCCCAAGGAACGGCTGTCCGCTATTCTAGAGGACACCCAGCCTCCTCTTTTGTTGACCCAGTCCCATCTGGTTTCGGTGGTTCCGGCCATCGCCCCCCAAACCTTCTGTCTGGATCGAGATTGGGAGACGGTGCGATCGCAACCCACCCATAACCCCAATCTCCCGCTTGATCTGGATCAGATTGCCTACATCATCTACACCTCGGGTACTACAGGGAAGCCCAAGGGAGTGATGGTTAGCCATCGCAACCTGCTCAACTACATCTGGGTCGCTCAGGAGAAATATGGCTTCAATGCCAATGATGTGATGCCTGCAATGGCTCGCTTTTCCTTTAGTATCACCATGTTTGAGCTGTTCTCTCCTCTGGTAGCTGGGGGACGGCTCATCATCCTGGAGCGAGACCATGTTCTCGACTTTAAGCGACTGGTGCAGACCCTGCAAGACATCACCGTCATCCATATCTCTCCCAGCCTGATGCGGAAGTTACTGGCCTACATCCAGGAACAGAGGGTTGATCTGCAAACCTTACAGGGCTTGCGACACCTCTCCTTCGGTGGCGATATGGTGCCTGCGGATTTGCTAGACAAGCTGCGCACCCTATTCCCCCATGCAGAACTCTATGTCATTTATGGATGCAGCGAAATTAGTTGCATGGGCTGCACCTATCCCGTTCCCACAGAACCGCCCATCACAGAAACCCGCGTCGGCAAACCCTTCACCAACGTCTCCGTACAGCTCTACGACCCTCAGCAAAATCGGGTTCCCATTGGGATTGTTGGCGAAATTTATTTTGGTGGGGCGGGGATTACCCAAGGCTATCTGAACCGCGACGAGCTAACCCAGGAGAAGTTCGTCACCCTGGATGGGCAACGGCTTTACCGCACAGGGGATCTGGGGCGCTTCGATACCAATGGCAATCTGGAAATTCTGGGACGTTCCGATTTTCAGATCAAGCTGCGGGGTATTCGCATGGAGCCGGGAGACATTGAAGCTGCTCTATGCCAGGCTCCGGGGGTGCGGGACGCCGTGGTTGCGGCGTGCGAAGTGGGCAGTCGGGAGAAATG
>JBCBSL010000665.1:0-2105 GCA_039819145.1 Cyanobacteria bacterium J06638_22 | reverse complement strand
CCACTGGGCATGGGGCGGGTTGGAACCATAGCCCCAGAAATTGCGGCTGTCAGAAAGGGTCATTGGACTAGCGGAATAAGACAATAGGTATATTCAAAGTCACATGAAAGCGCATCAGCGTAAAGATAACCTTCTCAGGCATAGTAACTCTCAGTTGGCAACAGGTAAGTATTGGACTTTGGACAAAGTGAAGAGCGTCGGCAGTGGTTGGAAGGCAAGAAAGGGGGGATGATTTGAAAAAGTATCTACCCCTTAACCAGTATGCCTGTTATCAACACTGAAAGCGAACTCTACCAGTTCAGAAACGCGATCTATAACCAATTTACCCATCGCGCCGATAGTGCAATGGATTTGCTCGATGCCTTATGCAGTAACCAGTCGGCTCGAAGCGTGGTGGAGCTCAGTCTCAACCCATTATTTCGTCGAGGACACCATAGTGTATTCAAAGCGATTGATGCTGCCTTGGCGGCAGCAGATAAGATTGAAGGCCATCAGCCTACCATCGCGGTCATTTCGACGGTGATTCCCTCTCCAGAGAAGCAGCCCTACCGTCTATTTTGCATCGATTGCAGTAGCCTTGAACGGGTCTATGCCCACACCCTGGAGGATCGCAGTATGGTGCATCGTCCCACTGCCGTGAACGGCCAAACGCCCGTGACAATCGGGCATAGCTATTCGATGGGGGCCATCCTGCCAGAGCGAGATGAGCAAGATGCGAGATGGACGATTCCGTTGGATATCAAGCGGGTGCCCACCGATAAGCGTGCCCTCCAGATTGGGGTGGAGCAAGTGGAGGCCATCATGGATTCTGAGGGAGGGAACTGGCATGAGTCGTTGAGTGTGCTCGTGGTCGATAGTGCGTATGGGGTCAAAGGATTTCTCCAACCAATTCAACAGCACACATCGTTGGTCACTGTCGCACGCTCACGCTCGAATCGGGTGTTCTATCAGTCCCCTCCCCCAAGCGACACCAAGACCAAAGGCCATCCCCGATGGTATGGAGCGCGCTTTGCGCTCAACGATCCCGACACCTGGCATCCTGCCGATGTTTCCATTGAGATCACTGAACCTGGCAAACAGGGACCGATTCACGTTCACCTTCAGAGCTGGTCGAATATGCTGATGCGAGGGGCGAAAGCGCATCCGATGCATCAGCATCCCTTCACGCTGATTCGGGTGGAACGCCGCAATGCTCAAGGACAGCGCATTGGTCAGGTGATGTGGTTGATTGTCATCGGCCACTGCCGCGTTCAGATCTGCCTCCTGCAAGCCTACCGGGCCTATCGTCAGCGGTTCGATATCGAACATACCTTCCGGTTTCTCAAGCGCAACCTCTTGCTCAATGCCTTTCAAACCCCAGAGGTCGAACATGAACAAGACTGGTTGAGACTAGTGATGCTCGCCTATGTCCAATTATGGGTGGCCCAACCGATAAGTGTGGCCATGCCGAAACCGTGGGAATCCTCCCACAAGCGTCAACCTGATTCTCGGATTCCCCCCTCAAAAGTCCAGCAGGACTGGAATCGAATTATTCGCCTAGTGGGAACCCCCGCTGCTGATGCCAAACCCCGAGGGATATCCCCTGGACGGCAACCGGGCCAATCTCAGACTCGTCGCCCCCGGCAACCTGTGATCAAGAAGAGCCAATCTCGCGCCGCCCAGCAGAAAAAGGCCGCATAAAATGGCCCGATTGGCTCTCAGGGAGCACCCAGCACACCATTTTTAGGGTGGTGGGCCGATGTCGTTTGTCCAAAGTCCAATAAAGACAATGGCCAAAAAAAGGGGAATATCGGGTTATTCCAAACTCACTAAAACCAAATTGGTTGCCCTGCTGAGTAAAGATGGGTGATAGCCTGAGCTATTTCTTGGCGATCGCCTCCCCTAAAGGTGCGATCGCAGTGTTCGGCTGGTTGATGATCCGTCGCCGGTTGACGCGAGATGACGAAAAAATATCCAAGACCTCCAAGACGTTTATTTACCGGGCAGTGATACATCTCCTAGTACGAAGACTGGCAATTTCATTGCCCCTGGATGGCAAAGTTTACTAAGAAAAGGGGTTTGCCAAGTCATGTCATTGCAGCAAGTCACATTGTCGATAATGTGAC
>JBCBSL010000664.1:0-2106 GCA_039819145.1 Cyanobacteria bacterium J06638_22 | reverse complement strand
CAAGCTGCTGGCGACTGGGCCAAACAACTTTTGCCAGTTCTTCGCGAGAGCCTTTGAAAAACTCGGCGATATTAAACCCCGACGTTTCATCAGATGCCTTCGCGTCAGTCGTCTTCTTTACTTCTTTCGCTTTGGTTTTTTCGATTTCAGCCACAGCTCCACGTTCCCCCACTGAGAGGATGTGATATTTGGAGAATACCAAGCAAACATCCTGCCCGTGATAATGGATAACTCGGAGCGATCGCTCATCCCGTATCGTTAAAACGATGCAGGAAAGCCGCATCCGCAGGGGTTAGCCCTGGTTCTCTAAGCGAGAAAATCGGGCATCCATCATGCCGAGCAAAAATGGCGCTTTCCAATCATAGCACTCTGATTTCAAGTCGTGGAATTTGTTCTGGAATTCTCTTGAAGGATTGAGCGCAATTCCAACGTCCCATTGATCCTGACAATTCCGGCTATTGCTAAGTCCGGGCAGCAAAGCCTTGCCCTAAGGCTTTGGAACCAGCAGTGCCCTATTTTTTTGAGGGACGTGCGGTGCAACCGCACGTCCCTCAAAAAAATAGGGCAGGTTAATTTATTCGCGATGCTAAGAGGGGGGTAGCGTTGGAGGCTCGGATGAACCCACAGGCGAAAGGGTTGGGATGTAAGGATGCGCTTCCTCCAACACCTCGCGATAGAGCTGTTCGAGGTGCGTAATGTTATGGCTTAGGGTGTAACGTTCTAGAACCCGCTGTCGGGCTTTGAGGCCAAGCATCATCGAGATTTCGGGATGCTCGTGAAGGATGGGAAGGAGGGTTTGGAGCTGGGAATAAACCCGATGGGTTTCAAGGACGATGCCTGCGCCATTGTCGAGCACTTCGCCATCGGCCCCTGCATCGGTTGCAAGGCAAGCCACTCCGCAAGCCATGGCTTCCAATAGCGACAGCGATAGCCCTTCGACCAAGGAAGGGAGGATGAAAATATCTGCGCTGCGTAGCAGGTCGATGCGGCGATGCTCTTCAGCCACAAATCCCATCCATAGAACACCCTGATCAGCACCATAAGCGGGTCTGAGAGTCGAGAGGAGGGGTCCGTTACCGACGATCGCCAGTTTCGCGCGATTGCCCATCTTGGTGCGTTTCCAAGCTTTGAGCAGTGCCTCGATATTTTTTTCAGGCGCGATCCGCCCTTGATAGATAAAGAGCCGCTCCGCCTCCAGCTCTTGTTTAACTAACGCGGTGCCGGGGGAATATTTCTGTGGATCGACCCCATTGGGAATGACGACAACCTTGTCCTCAGGAACACCTAGCCGGGTCAGCAACTCTCGTTGCAGATGAGAAAAAATAATGACGCGGTGATAATGCGCAAGAAACGGGGCGTACACCTGATAGGTGAGGTGTTGTGTACCAGAGGTGAAATTTCTGAGTTTGTGATCAAAGGGGGGGTGAAAGGTCGCGATCAGGGGAATCTTCAACTCTTCGCAAATTTCTGGCAGGACGAAGTCCATTGGTGACAGGGTCAAAGAGGCATGGACGAGATCGGGCTTCAACCGCTTGAGGGCATCTGTCAGTACCTTGCTCGACTTAGGGGACGGGATGGTATAAATCTGCGAGTGGAAGATGCAAGGTAGCGAGACTTCTTCGCAATCCGAAACTTGGCTTTGGTGCGGGTGGTCCTGGTCGAAATGAAAAAAGCTAACTCGATAGCCCCGTTCGAGTAAGGCATTTGTGATTTCACGACCATACGTGACGTTGCCGCAAAAGGGCGACTTCTTACCGAGCCAAGCGATATGCATTCGCGACGTGAGATGCGACAGTGATTCTGCTGATACAAGTTAATCATTATTTCATTTCTTAAGACCTTCCGCATTGTTGATTGAGGGGATGATTTTTTCTGAGGAGGGGCACACCGCGATCCTCCTCAGAAAAAAATCATCCTTGGATTCTGCATCCCCAGACCTTCGAGTTTGGGATGTTACCCATCGCGACGGGTCAGGTTCCCAGCGAAAAGGCCGCTTGCGATCGCCACAACGCCCAACATCAGCAGCACCACCTGTAGTCCCAGAGCCGCTTCTACCACCCCAGCCAGGGCGAGGGGCAGGCTCAGGGCAATGTTCACGGCGTTATT
>JBCBSL010000663.1:0-2106 GCA_039819145.1 Cyanobacteria bacterium J06638_22 | reverse complement strand
GGAGCCAAAGTTGTAGTGATCGAGGGTGGGAATCCGTACCACGGCAGATTAAATAGTTTTCAGTTAAAACATGGAAACGTGATTGAATAAATCACCTTTAAACTGATATTGGTTTATTCATCTTTCTCTTTGCGCTGGGATTATTACGGTTTCCATGCAGCCGAATTCGCACCCCTCGCTTTAGATTTCTTCTTGTTTGTTTACTGAAGATTGTTGCGCACTGCAATTCAGGAATGCGACATGAGGCGATAAGTTTATCGATGTGTTTGGCCAGGACTGGTCAGCGTTTTCGCAGTTTTTGACCTTAGTTCATAAGTTGCGCTTTTCAGGAAGGCTTCAACATGATTATTTACAAAATGGTCGTTCCCACGAACATTGACAAAGGCGAATTTACATACCTTAAGAAAAGATAAATTTTGCTTATCAACAATCAAAGAAGATTCAACGTTAAGCTTATTGGATAGCTGATATATTTTGTGTTGAACCGATCAAACGGGGCATAAAGAAGCAGGGTAAACCGAACATAGTCATTGCGTTCTGGCAGTCCGTTCAGTCTGTTAGCTGCGCTTCAGTTGCCATTTGAACAAGTACCCTGATTCCAAGCTTCAGCGATTCGTGATTAGTTGCATATCAATGCCTATCAGGGTGTGAAATCTGTCTTCACATCGGTAGGTCTGTTTAATGTGTGTTGCGGCGCAATGCACAGTGGTTTTTGCATGTCTATTGCAGTTCACAGGAAGGGAAACGATGTCTTATTCGCAAACAAAAACCCAGGCGGGTAGTGGGTATCAGGCTGGGGTTAAGGATTACCGCCTGACTTACTACACGCCCGACTACACACCTAAAGATACCGATATTCTTGCGGCGTTCCGGATGACTCCCCAGCCAGGGGTCCCTCCAGAGGAAGCAGGCGCAGCGGTTGCCGCAGAATCATCCACCGGAACCTGGACAACCGTGTGGACTGACCTGTTGACTGACCTCGATCGCTACAAAGGTCGTTGCTATGACCTAGAGCCAGTACGCGGCGAAGACAACCAGTACATTGCCTACATTGCGTATCCGCTGGATTTGTTTGAAGAAGGGTCTGTGACCAACATGCTTACCTCTATTGTGGGTAACGTGTTTGGTTTCAAAGCCCTGAAAGCGCTGCGACTGGAAGACTTACGTATTCCTGTTGCTTACCTGAAGACGTTCCAAGGGCCTCCTCACGGGATTACCGTTGAGCGCGACAAGTTGAACAAGTATGGTCGTCCGCTGTTGGGTTGCACCATTAAGCCTAAGCTCGGTCTATCAGCGAAAAACTACGGTCGGGCTGTTTATGAGTGTCTGCGTGGTGGTTTGGACTTCACCAAAGACGACGAAAACATCAACTCTCAGCCGTTCCAACGGTGGCGCGATCGCTTCACCTTTGTGGCCGATGCAATCCATAAGTCTCAGGCAGAAACGGGCGAAATCAAAGGCCACTACCTGAATTGCACCGCCGCAACGGTTGAGGAAATGCTGAAGCGGGCAGAGTACGCCAAAGAGCTAGAAATGCCCATCGTCATGCATGACTTCTTGACCGCTGGCTTTACCGCCAACACGACGCTATCTCACTGGTGCCGCGACAATGGCTTGCTGCTCCACATCCACCGAGCTATGCACGCGGTCATCGACCGTCAGAAGAATCACGGGATGCACTTCCGCGTTCTGGCCAAGTGCTTGCGGTTGTCGGGGGGTGACCACATTCACACCGGAACCGTTGTGGGCAAACTGGAAGGCGACAAAGCTATCACGTTGGGCTTCATCGACCTGCTCCGCGAAAACTACATCGAGCGCGACCCTTCTCGCGGTATCTACTTCACCCAAGATTGGGCCTCCATGCCGGGTGTAATGGCTGTAGCTTCGGGTGGTATCCACGTTTGGCACATGCCTGCGCTGGTTGATATCTTCGGCGATGAGTCTGTACTGCAGTTTGGTGGGGGTACGCTGGGTCACCCTTGGGGTAATGCGCCGGGTGCAACTGCCAACCGGGTGGCTCTGGAAGCTTGTATCCAAGCTCGTAACGAAGGTCGTGACCTGATGCGTGAAGGTGGCGACATCATCCGTGAAGCTGCTCGCTGGTCG
>JBCBSL010000662.1:0-2108 GCA_039819145.1 Cyanobacteria bacterium J06638_22 | reverse complement strand
GGCTCCTAAAGAGGTGATAGACGGATAGAAGCCCCACTCAGTCAGGATTTCGGTTGATTCGCGCCAAAATCATTGAAATCCCTACCCGACAAGGCTTTATAGTCTCCGCCACCCGTTAGCAATCTAGTGCTGGCATCTGCTTGGCGGATTCCCTCCAGAATGTGGGCGACCTGCCAGTGGTGTGGTTCCAAAAATCATCAAACTGCGTAAGTCCTTTTAGCGCTGGAGGTTTGAGGATGAGATAGCCTGGTGAAATGACCAAAAGGAGTCCTGTATTGAGATACGGATTAGATGAGGGATGGTGAAAGATCTGTTTAGTGTTGAAAACAAAGTTGTTTGTATCAGTGGTTCAAGTCGTGGGTTGGGGAAGGCGATCGCCCTTGGGTTTGCAGAACGTGGCGCAAATGTGCTGATTTCCTCCTGGGATAGTGAGGAGCTAGCAAGTACAAAGCAAGAGTTTGCAGCTCAGAATCTATCCGTTGAATCCGTTGTTTTAGATGTGCGGAATCGGTCTGACTGCCAGCAGTTTGTCGAAAAAGCGCTTGAGTTTTACGGAACGCTCGATGTCATGATTTGCAATGCAGGAACCGATATCATCAAGCCCGCTGAGCAGTATGAAGCAGATGAATGGGACAAGATTCTCGACATTAACCTTCGTGGCTATTACTTCTGCGCTCAGTTTGCTGCGCAACATATGCTGAGTGCTGGGCAAGGCAGCATCATTATGACCTCGTCGATCGCTGGCAGTGCAGGTATCCCTGGATTAGTGCCCTATGCGGCGTCTAAAGGTGGCATCAATCAGCTCGTGCGGACGATGGGTGTTGAATGGGCGCAGCAGGGCGTGCGCGTCAATGGTGTGGCGCCTGGCTACATCGAAAACATTATGGCGACTGTCGATTTTGACCCGGACGATCCTTACCAGAAGCGTGTTGCAACGTTTACGCCAATGGGACGGCGGGGGAAGGTTGATGAGTTTGTAGGAGCCTATTTGTTTCTAGCCAGTGACGCCTCCTCCTACATTACGGGTGAAGTTTTGTATGTTGATGGTGGCTATCACGCAGCATAAATTCGCGCAGCATAAATCGATGTCAGCCGGAGGCGATCGCGAGGGTTCGGATGGTGGAGATGGTGGCTGTGACGTCACTTCAATCTGCTACCCTTCCATGCAATCGACCATTTAATCGGACGAGACGTTGCGGTTTGATAGACTGGCGGCATGATTGAGCAACGTTATTTGGGTTCTTCAACCGGACTTGATATTACATGGCTGAGAAATAGCCTGTTGGAACTCGGGAATGGGCTGCAACGTCTGAAGGAATGCTGGTCCAATTCCTGTGGCTTGCATCGCCTCAATGACTATGTCTAAGTCTTACTTGTTCACCGTGGTTGTCTCGACCTTGCTTGTTGCTGGATGCATTGATAGTCCACCGATCGCCGATTCTGGTACCGCATTACCCGACACGGCCACCAACCTTTCAGACCTGCCTAGCGGTGATGCCGCGATCGCCGGAAATCCCAACGTTGGAACTATTGAACCAGACGAGCTGCCCGAGGAGGTTGCGGAGAGTCCCGTTGGGCCGAGCGATACCCATGAAGAGGCTGGAGACGGCATCGTGGGTTTGGGGAATGACCTGGCTGCGCAACCCCTGACCCCTGGGATTTGGCAAAGTGCCAGAGGGGGGATTCACTTTGGGGAAGCTCAGTCGGAACCTCGGTTTTCGATGGTGTGCGATCGCCAAACCAGTACGATTGTCCTATACCGTGCTGGTTTGATCGGGTCGAGCGAACAGCTACAGCTTTTCCTCTATACCGAGACGGCTAGTGCGACGAGTCACTGGCAGTTCGAGAGCGATGTGTTGCCCCAAATGGTTGCGCGCCTGCCTATGGCTGATCCAATTTGGCCTGAGGTGGCGGTAGCAGATCGCTTTGGTGTTGCGGTTGAGAGCCGTCCGTCCCTAATCCTGCCCGTGAGCGATCTCGTGCGCGAGTTCGTCACCGTTTGCGGCACTGAAGACTAATCGGCCTCCTGCTAGGTTTGCGCTTGACTGTAGCGGTGTGCAACCTCGTCAAGTACAGAAATGGTTGTGTGGGGCGCAACGCGCCCCACA
>JBCBSL010000661.1:0-2101 GCA_039819145.1 Cyanobacteria bacterium J06638_22 | reverse complement strand
AATGATTGCAACTAAGTCTAGTTCATGTCACGACTTGGCAAAGGGTATAGAGGAACTAGGGTTTGGGGCACGTAACGCGCCCCAAACCCTTATTTCTTTGTTGCAATTGTAAGAAGTTTGCCAAATCTAGTTCATGTATCGCTGTAGACACATGAGTTTGGATACGAATCAGTACCTGGACGTAATTAAAGCTTGCTGAAAAAGGCAAAAATCCGAGAATGACCGAAAAAATTAAGAACATTCGAGTTGAACGATGCAAGGCATATGGAGGAAACTAGCAGAAATCCATGCACCTAAAATTATTGCGAAATGTATCGAGTACCGAGTCCAGGGCAACTATCCTTTGAAAATTTCTATCTACCCTTCGGAGGTAAATTACGTGCCGATAATCGATGGGTGCTCCTTGCGAGCATGATTCCATGGGAAGAATTCGAAGCAGCGTATGCGGAGCAATTTTCACAGAGGATGGGAGCACCGGCAAAACCATTTCGCATGGCATTGGGCAGCTTGATTATCAAAGAGTTTCTGGGCATCAGTGATGAAGAAACCATCGAACAACTCTCGGAGAATCCCTATCTGCAATATTTTGTGGGGATGAGTGGGTATTGCGAGCAAGCCCCATTTGATGCCTCGATGATGGTGCACTTCCGCAAACGCATCGACATGAGCCTGGTGGTAGACATCAATGCGTCATTGGTCAATGCGAGACGGGAAGCGGCGGAAACGGAGCCTACTGAAGCCAATCCCAATGCATTGAGCGTGGAGGGGGAATCAGACGAGAGCGATGATAGAGACGATGAGCCACCGGGCAATTCAGGCCAGTTACTGTTAGATGCGACCTGTGCCCCAGCGGATATTCGCTATCCCACAGATTTGAGTCTGCTCAATGACGCGAGAGCGTGGAGTGAGCGTCTGATTGATGAACTCTATGACACTCTCAAATCCAAGCTGTTGAGCAAGCCTCGAACGTATCGGCAGGTGGCTCGACGACGATATGTGGCGATTGTTCGAAAAAAGCGACCGTCTCGACGATTGATTCGAAAAGGCATTGGCCAACAACTGAGATATCTCGGGCGTAACCTTCGGCATCTGCAGCGATTGATGGATGAGGGCGCAGCGTTGAGTCAGTTGAGTGCGGCTCACTATCGCATGATGTTGGTGATTCATGAAGTGTATCGACAGCAACAGCAGATGTATGGCAACAAGCAGCGTCAGATTGAGCACCGCATTGTCAGCCTGCATCAGCCCCATGTCCGTCCGATAGTGCGTGGCAAAGCACGGACACCGGTAGAGTTTGGGGCAAAACTATCGGTGAGTTGTGCGGATGGATGGACGTTCTTGGATAAGCTGAGCTGGGAGGCCTTCAATGAATCGACTCATTTGCAGCAACAGGCAGAATCCTATCGACGTCGCTTTGGCCAGTATCCAGCTTCGATTCATGCCGACCAAATTTATCGCACCCGAGACAACTTGCGCTGGTGCAAGGAGCGAGGCATTCGCTTGAGTGGCCCACCGTTAGGCAAACCTGCTCAAGACCCAGAGGTGCAAGCACAACTGAAGCGCCAGGCACGGGATGACGAGGCGATTCGGGTCGCCATTGAAGGGAAGTTTGGTCAGGCCAAGCGTCGATTTGGTCTGGCACGGGTCACGGCGAAGCTCTCAGAAACAGCTCAAACCTCCATTGCGATTACGGTTTTAGTGCTCAACTTGGTGCGGGCTCTCCGCCTGTTGAAGCGATTTTTCTGTGTCTTTTTGTCGCGACTCAATCCCATCCTTATCGCCTTGGCACTGCTCATCGCCTCGATATGGGGGAGCGTTTTCCGATTGAAGCCTGATGCCCTGCTCTATCGGAGCGTTTCATTTTCCCCAAGGAGGCTCTATCGTGTTGCTTAATGTTGCATTTCTCCAGCAACAACTTTTTCAGGAGGCCTTAAGTAGGGCGGACTTGAATCAATCAACCATGTTCCTTTTTGTAAATTGAGCGACCTTCTTGCCATACATAGAACTTAACTCTGTTTATATCTCGAAATATCCATGATTCTTTCTGTCCTTTCTTACTTAAGGCCTCCTGAAAAAGTTGTTGCTGGAGAAATGCAACATT
>JBCBSL010000660.1:0-2119 GCA_039819145.1 Cyanobacteria bacterium J06638_22 | reverse complement strand
CGAGTGGTGAGTATTCGACGAGAGCAGGGCACGCTGGAAAATGTCGTGACCAAAATCGTGGCTCCCCAAACCCAGGAGGCCTTCAAAATTGCGGCAGCGCTCCGCACCGCTGAAGAATCCATTACGCAGCGGGACTTGCTAAAGCGCGACTTTGACATTGCCCTGCAAAAACGTCTGGAAAAATATGGCATCACCATCCTGGATACCAGTGTGGTTGACCTCCAGTTCTCGACGGAGTTTGCTCGCGCTGTGGAAGAGAAGCAGATTGCTGAACAGCGGGCACGCCGAGCGGTGTTTGTAGCTCAGGAAGCTCAACAGGAAGCCCAGGCAGAAATCAACCGGGCTCAGGGTAAAGCCGAAGCCCAACGGTTGCTGGCCGAAACGCTAAAAGCTGCTGGAGGTGAGCTAGTGCTCCAGAAAGAGGCGATCGCAGCTTGGCGAGAAGGGGGCGCGCAAATGCCCAAAGTTCTAGTCATGGGTCAGGAAGGTGGCAGCGTGCCGTTCCTGTTCAATCTCGAAGGCATGGAAGACTCCTAACGCTTTTTGCGGGATAAATCTCCATAAATCCGATAGTAGTGCGATCGCTCTTGAGGGGGCGATCGCACTGTTTTTTGCCCTGTACTCCGCAACGATTCACACAATCCTTTTGATATCCGTCCGGGTGGGGAACTTCTGCGTTAGTGTATTGCTGATGTTGCTGTTTTTGGACGGGGATAAGTCGGCTCATGGCGCAGGTAGGGCGAAAGCAATGGATTTTGGTCGGAGCAGCGGGGGCGTCTGTGTTAGCGCTGGGGGCAATCGTCACCTTGGGAGGTGCGTTTCGCGGCTTTTCCCCTGCGGCCAATGTCAACCCTGTCGTGACCGAAGAACTGGCCTTAGAAATAACAGATGAAGAATCTCGGGTCGTGCCGCTCGTTAACTTGGCGCCAGCGGAGCGGTTTGAGGCGTTGGAGGCGATCGCATCGGAGCGCAGTTCTCTAGAACAGGCACGGGCACGATACCTGCTGGCTGCGGACCTGATTAGCCAGGGGCGGGGTGGCTCGGCGTTGCCCTATCTCGACGGGTTGGAAGAGGATTATCCCGTGTTGGCTCCGGCGATTCTGGCGCGGCGCGCGCAGGCGCAGGCGGCGACGGGGGATGCGGAAGCGGCAACGGTGACCTGGCAGCAATTGTTGGATGAGTTTCCCGAAAGCCCCATGACCGTTGAGGCGATGGAAGCACTAGGGGCAGAGAATGAAACGCTATTGCAGGAGGCGATCGTCCGCTTTCCCGCCCACCCCCGCACCCTGCAGATTGTGCTGAACAAGTTGGTGGAAAATCCTGACCAGCCGGAATTGTTGCTATTGCTGGCGCGGCATGGGATAGATTTGCCCGATGTCACAGGTGTGTTGGATCGGTTGGTGGCGGAATATGCGGCCCAGCTAACTTCAGAGGATTGGGACGCGATCGCCTTTGCCTATTGGGAAAATTTGCGCTACGACGATGCAGGCAAGGCCTATGCCAACGCGACGCCGACAGCGGTGAATCTATATCGTGCGGGACGAGGAGCCCATATTGGCGATCGCCGTGAGGATGCCCTGACCTCCTATCAGCAAACAATTGAAGCGTTTCCCGACGCCCCCGAAACGGCAACGGCGATGCTGCGAATGGCGGATTTGGCCCGTCCCCCAGAATCAGGGTTACTTTATCTAGATCAAGTCATCCAACGCTTTCCCGATCGCGCTGGCGAGGCGTTGTTGAAGAAGTCGGAATTGCTCGACCAATTGAGTAGCCCCGACGCGGCGTCCCAAGCACGGCAGATCCTGCTAACGGACTATAGCGACTCCACTGCCGCTGCTGAGCTGCGTTGGGGCTTGGCAGAACGCAGCATGGAGCTAGCGGCGGCGCAAGCCTGGGCGACGGACGTTATCGAGCAAAATCCCACGAGCGAAGAAGCTCCCGAAGCCATGTACTGGTTAGGGAAGTGGGCATTGGAGCAGGGGGATGAAGCTGCGGCGCAAGCCCGTTTCAAGGCGGTATTACAGCGCTACCCCGAGTCGTACTATGCCTGGCGATCGGCAACGATGTTGGGCTGGGAGGTGGGCGACTTTACCACTGTGCGCTACGAGCAGCCCGAGGT
>JBCBSL010000659.1:0-2125 GCA_039819145.1 Cyanobacteria bacterium J06638_22 | reverse complement strand
CCAAGGGGGAGCATCTGACGAAGTGACGGTGCCCCCCCTTGGGAAGATGAATCCGATGAAATGTTCAGAAACTCTCCTTCCGTCATCGTTTCCCTCTTATCGCGCTATGCGCATGAGTTAAGTCCGGTTGTGTGTGGGCGCGCCGCGCCCACACACAACCATTTCTGTGCTTGACGCATTTGCACACCGCTATATCTATGTGTCATACGGTCGATTTCATCCAAACAATTTCGCTCCAAGCGAGTAGCGGAGGCAAAAAAACGCCCTCCCTATAAAGTATATAGACAGGGCTTACGCATTTCGCTGATTTTGTTGTGCCCGTGGCCAGAGCAGCAAGTCCCTTAACCACTGCCATTTCCACATTAATAAGGCAGGGCTTACGCAGTGTGATGATTTTTGGGGGGTAGAGCCCCCCAAAAATCATCACACTCCTTTGGTTTTTCGTGTCCAATGCGTAAGTCTTATAAGGAAAAGATTAGGGAGATGGCGTTGGTCTGGGAAGCGGTGGAACTGGCGATCTCTCGGCGGTGCTGACAACAACCCGGTTTCTTCCCTGCGATTTTGCCCGCAGCAGATTATGATCAGCCCGCTCCAACAGGCTAATGCCTTTCGAGTCATCGATAGCGGCAAGGCTCCCCACCCCCGCACTGATCGTAATGCTTAGCTCAAGGGATTCATTGATCATGAACGGTTGACTGCCAATGAGCATGCGCAGGCGGTTGGCAATGATTGTTGCCTCATCCAGATCCGTATCACTGAGGAGAATGACAAATTCTTCTCCCCCATAGCGAAAGGGAGTGTCGTAGAAGCGCAGGTTGTGGCGGAGGCGGGCAGAAATTAGTTGGAGGACGCGATCGCCCACCCGATGCCCATAGGTATCGTTGATGTGCTTGAAAAAATCCACATCCATCATGATCAAGCTGATGGGAGTATCGCGGGTCTGGCTATTTTGGATCTGGCGCGGTAATTCCCATTCAAAGGCACGACGGTTATTCAACTCGGTGAGCGGATCGACGAGGGCGATCGCCGACAAGATATCATTGGTGCGCATCAGCTCCCGATGGTTACGAACCTGCCTTACACCAATATTTAAGTAGGTCTGCAAACGCTTTTGGGTTAGTTGTTCCGGGAGGAACGCGTCTGGACTTATCGGCTCTACAAGGCGATTGCCAATATGCTGAAAATCAAGCGTCAGGTAGGCGTCGGTTCCCATCTCCAATGCCTGGATTTCCCATTGCATGGCATCTGCCGCCATCTCTGGGTGATGGGCACCCGATTCTGACGCCGACGCGATCGTGATGCAGTAGATCCAAGCCAAATGGTTTTGGGATTTAATCTGTCGGCACAAATCCAAACTTCCGGGTTGCCGTGCTTGCAATACAAGCACATCCGGCTGCTGCGCCTGCACGATAGACATGGCTTCACGAGGATCAGATACTCCCTCAACCACAAACGTCGAAAGCTGTCGAATAAACCCCGTAAACGTTTCGATAAAGGAACGGCTACCAACGAGCAAAATTGAAGCATCCATCGAAGTTAATAAAAACCTCTGAAAAAAGAGTATCTAAAAAAGGGGAAAGAATAATTCAGGGAACATCTTAGGACGACCGACTTATGAACCTGTATAACGCTTGTGGTCTAATGCTCACACAGCAGTGCCACAGAAATAAGGATCAAAAAATCGATGTGCAGGTTCAGAAGAATCACCCAGTGATGATGTCCGTATATCCCATGATTCGGATAGATGCCATATTGCTCAAAGCCTGCGCTGATTAGACACAACCAGGGTTTCTAGGGAAATCCATCATCGCTGGCTTTGGAGAGGGCTAGTCTACTCCATCACGTATTGGGGGCAGGGAGTTTAGCTACAAATCTTTAACCAAGATTTCCGGAGTAGCGGGCATCGCATCATCGTCTGGGAGGGTGTTCTTGTCCTAAGTCAGACACAAAGAACTTACCTAGTTGGTTGATGATGGGGTCGCGTCGCGGCCTCATCATCAACGCATTCACCCAAAGCTGAGACAAGTCTTGCGGTTCGTCCTGGCGTACTTAGGGAGGCGCTCACAGATAAGGTACCAGTTATCATGAGAGACCCTTAGCATTCAAGAGGCTGAGCCATGCGAAT
>JBCBSL010000658.1:0-2128 GCA_039819145.1 Cyanobacteria bacterium J06638_22 | reverse complement strand
ACCGAGTAGAGTGTGGTGCCAATGCACCCACTATTAGCAGTGACTCAGGTTAAGGCTCACGGTTTATACCGATTCTCTAAAACAAGACTACAAATCTAGCTCCCCTGCCTCTTGGCCCCCTGCGTTCCCAAGATGGCATCGATGGCCCCATCACTGAGAATTCGTATGAGGGTGCAAGGTGGCAACAGCCCCAGGGGAAGCAGACTTCTGGCACTGATGACTGGCGCAACTCTTGAGACCACTCTGCGGATGGATCAGACCCATTGCTCATCACGCTGCAGCGCTCCTTCAAGAATGAAAATCAGGACTTACGCATTGACAGTTGAGTGATTCTGTGAGTTGAAGAAACAAGATGTTTCATTGGACCATCCTTGCGCATCGCCACGAAACCCTCAACCGCTCACTGCACAATCGACCTCTACGTCCGCTATCTGCTAGCCCAACCGCAAGGCGCAGGCTGTTGCGAACTGGCTGAGATTCTCAAAACGGTATCCCATGACAGCATCAATCGGTTCCTGTGCCGCGAACGCTATGTTCCTAAAGACCTCTTCGATGAACTGCTCCATCAGGGTTGGCTGGAACTCGTCGGTGGTGTCTTGAGCGTCGACGATACGGTCCTGGAGAAACCCTACTCGCAGCGAGAAGCCACGGCTCTATTGGGCTATTTCTGGAGCAGCAAAGCGGCCAAGCCGGTGCTGGGACTCTCGCTAGTCACGCTCTACTACACCAGTCCCAACGGTTTACAAGTCCCCATCAACTATCGCCTCTATGACAAAGCGGAGGGCAAAACCAAAAATCAGTATTTCCAAGAGATGTGGCAAGAAGTCAGGCAGTGGGGGCTACGCCCTCGAGCCGTCACCAGTGATACCTGGTATGCCGCTAAAGCCAACCTCAATGTGCTCAAAGACGACCAGACGGGGTTTTTAGTGGGCGTCGCCAAGAATCGATTGGTCCGTTTGACGCTCCATCAGCCCTATCAACGAGTCGACAGCCTGACGATTCCCCCCTCTGGGCTCTTGGTCTATCTTAAAGGAGTCGGGCCAGTCAAGGTCTTTTGCCAGCGCTTCAAAAACGAATCGTGTCGGTACTATACCTTGTACTTGCCTGACCCTGACGCTTTGGCCAGTACAGCAGCGGCCGACTTCGAGGCGTTGCATACCCTGCACTGGGGGATTGAGTGTTTTCATCGAGCCGGAAAACAGTTGTGTGCCCTAAAACGCTTTCGAGTCCGCTTAAAGGAAGCGATTCACACCCACATCTTCTGCGCCCTACGGGCCTTTGTCGAGCTGGAGTTACAAGTTTGGCACCAGCAGTTAGGCAACTGGTATGAACTTCAACGGCATCTGTATCAACACGTCGCTCGAGAGTTCATCCTCCAAGCTCCTTTGACGGGAAAGACGCCTTGAGTTCTGATACGGGTGAATTTGTCAATGCGTAAGTCCTGTTTAATTTGAAGTTATCAACAAATAGATCACGGAAATTGTTTTTCTGAATGGCAGAGTAGATGCAGACTCTTTGGGCTAATTAAACCAAAGAGCAAAGAAGAGGAAACGGCCGTCAAAGGCGGCCATCAGCTGCCACCAAAAATCGGGGTTGGTGAGCGTCCCAGTCTCTAAATAGGGGGCAGCGGCCGTCCCTTGCGCCCAGCGAACGGCATCAAAGGTTTGGGGCTCAGTAAATATTCGCGGCAAGTTCAAGCCCACGGGCTCGGTGCCGCGCCAAAAGGGCAGCAACCGATCGCCCGCTAAAATGGCGTCCGCTTCATCTAAAAAGGCGAACCACTGGTCAATCATTTCTGGCGTCACCGGCATGCCTGGAATCACCCCCGTTTGGTTAGGATTCGGAATCCACTCGTGGTCATCGTCAGTCTCTTGAAGATAGAGATCCCAGGTTTGGCGGCTCAAGGCCGTCACCTGCTGCAAATGACCCAGCGCCAGGGCCGGGCGATCGCGATCAATTACCGGCAGGTTAATCAAATGCGCCAGGGCGATCGCATCTAAGAACGCCTCCCCAAAGAATTCCTCAGAGGGCTGTTCCCGAAGAAAGGCATAGGGCACCTCAGGATTTTGGAAAAATAGATGGGCCGTATGGTCAAAGAGCAGCGAGTCATCGTGGGCCAGGTAAAAGT
>JBCBSL010000657.1:0-2134 GCA_039819145.1 Cyanobacteria bacterium J06638_22 | reverse complement strand
CCAGTATCCAGCACCCAAAGAAGGAACAGAAGGTTCCGATTCTGCAATATCAGGGACAGCATTTCCGGCTGATTAGCGTCTTCAGTGCTGCTCAGGAAGAAGATGCCAAGGCCTTTTGGCGAGATTTGACCGATAACCGTGGCAAAGCTTGCGTACTGCTGGAAGAGCCAGAACGCTTTAGCGTTTGGGGCAAGGTAAGGCTGGAGCAACTCGGCAGCGATGATAAAGACGGTGGTGGGAACGATGGCACCGCGGCTCTTTCCTTTATCCAGGCTAGCCTGTTGCTCCTGCAAGCGGTCTATATTGACATTGAAGATTTGCTGGGTTCTCGACAAGCGAATTTGTTTCAGCAAGAAATTGTCAGCATGTTTCAGCAGTGGCGATTCCCTCAAGCGGATACCCCTGAAGCGGTGGATCAGTTGCTGACGGTCGATCCCCTGGCTTCATCCCATACTCCCCCATGGCAAGAGCATCATATTAATACCCTACTTCAAGAGCTTTATCGACTCGGCAAGCAACATTTTGGGAATGCTAATTTTACAAGCCGTGTTCTTGATGCCCTGCAAGACATGTCGGCGGGTGATCGGCAGCAGTTTATGAGCTGGCTTAATCAATCGCCGACGGGTCAAAGTTGGAGTTAAGAGCCGGGGCGGGTGCAAAAGTTTGTCAAATCCTGCAACTGTCTTTTAGGTTATGAGATAACGTTGATTGACAGCGTTTGTCGGATTCGGCGTCCACCCCTCCTGCTACCTGTTAAAAGTGGGATGGCTTGCCCATTTTCTGTAATGATGCTGCCGCTGTGTTGAAGGAGCCGAGTTGTGAATAGGAAAGCGTCCTCGTTTCTCTCCACCCAGGTGATTCTGATCATCACGATCGCCTGGGCCGTTTTTTCGCTGCTCTTCTTTCTCTTATTCAGCGTTCCACTTCCCGGCCAGGGGCGCCCTGAATGGTACTCCATATTCACCTATTTTTTAGAAAGTTTTGCATTTCTTGCCGCTACTGTATTCTGTTTTCGAAACTGGCGCAGCCAACAAATTGTGAGCGGTCGGGGGGTTTGGTTATTAATTGGCCTAGGAATGCTCTCTTACTTCTTTGGTAACCTCATCCTATTTTGGTGGGAAATTGTTTGGCGAAAGGAGCCAGATGTTTCGCCTGCGGACTTCTTTTACCTGCTGATGTATATTCTGGTCGGCTTTGGGATGATGCTGGCCATCACATCGCGTAAGCTCAATCTCAACCCTTTCCAATGGTTGGCTGTATTTGGTGTGGGTGTGGTGGGGACGATTATATCCTTTGCCATTTACACCGAGTTTGGAACCAGCACGGAGGTGGGGTTTGTCGGACAAGTGGCGATCGCCCAAGAAATTGTCCAGGAAGCCCCCGTGGCGGATCCCCCCGCTGACCCTGTGGCTCTTCCTGCTGATTCCGCGCCTCCTGTTGAGGCCAATCCTGCACCAGAGAATGCACTACCAGAGGAAGCACTCCCGATAGAGGCTGTTCCTGAAACCCCGACCGACGTCTCTCCGGCCCCGACCGATGCGACTACCACCCCTGCCGAAGTCCCCGCAGCCCCAGCTGATGGAGCGGTAGACACTGATGCCGAGGCGGCTACCGATAGTGAGGAGGGTAATATTCCAGGCTGGGCATCGACATTGAATGAGAAACTGGAACCATTTGGTGAAGCGATTGGTATTGCTTATGTGGTGGGAGATATTCTGCTAGTCATGGCTGCTAGTTCGTTGCTGATTGCGTTTTGGGGAGGGCGTTTCTCTCAATCCTGGCGCTTCATTGCGGCGGCGGCTTTTAGCTTCTATATCGCCGATACCTGGTTCCTGTGGGCAACCACTTACGTCGAGAACTATCAAACCGGAGCCTTACCTGAAGTGTTTTGGGTGTTTAGTGCCTGTCTCTTTGTTATGGGGGCGGCGCTAGAGTACGACCTATCCAGTCGCTCTCGCCGAGGCAGTCGGCGGCGTAGCTAGGCAAGTTGTGCGCTAGGATTGATCAGGCTAGGTAAGGCGCGGTTCGCAGGTGCGTTTGGTGACTTGCATAGGCTAACGTAGGTTGGCAGATTTTTATGTCCGAGAGGTGTGGGGCGCATGGCTCCTCAAAAACTATCTGAGGCAGATAAGCA
>JBCBSL010000656.1:0-2135 GCA_039819145.1 Cyanobacteria bacterium J06638_22 | reverse complement strand
CCTTTACGGACGAGACCTGTCCGGATGCCAATGACGGCTCCATTACGGTAAGTGCCATCGATAACGGTATCGGGCCGATTACCTTTAGCATCACCGCTAGGGACGGAGCGCCCTTTGGGCCCATTGCCCCTACCAACGGCACGGATTTTAGCGCCACCTTTACCGGGCTAGAAGGCGCCGTCGCCGGCCATGATTATACGATTACGGCCCGATCTACGACCAACAATTGTTCTTCTACCATAGATCGGGAGATAAGGGAACTGCCCGCCATTACCGTGGATCCCGTTTTGGAAGTGCAATACGCTTGTGGTACCGGCAACAACCGGGGCAACGCCAGCCTTGCCTTTGACACGGCCTCCGGGGGAACCGGAACTTTTGTCCGCTTTGAGTTTATTAGGGACGATGGCCTGGAACAGGATGGTACCAACCCGACCTATGTGGATACCGATGGCCGCGGGGGAACCTATACCATAAACGTGTATGATGAAAATGGATGTTCCGGAAGCACCACGGCGACTATTGATCCCTATTTGGGAATCAGCGACCCCGTGGTGACCACGGATACCGAAGTTAGCTGTAGTCCCGGCGATGATGCCATTATTACGGTGGGCGTAACCTTTAGCGATTCATCGGCCAACCCAAATATGGAGTACACCGTTACCGGCCTAAACGTTACCTACAACCAGACCTTTACCAGTACGGCCAATTCCCAACAGTTTTCCAATCTAGTCGTGGGCTACGATCCTACTACGGCGAGCTATGTTCCCGGGGATTATTCCATTACCATTACCAATTTGGACACGGGTTGTGTTTTGAACACCGTTCATACCATAGCCACTCCGGATGCCATAGCCGTAATCGCCACCAAACTATCGGATGAAGAATGTCTGAACAATGGCACCGACGACGGTAGTGTACAGGTAACGGTGAACAACTATCCGGACAACTACGATTACCAGGTATTTGACAACGATGATAATCCTGTGGCCGGTTTTGCGGGGAGCGGTAACGGCTCCACCACCTTGCCCGCTATAACAGGGCTTCCTGCCGGCGTGTACTATGTGCGTGTCACGGAGACCCAGGCCCCTTTCTGTGAAGAGGATTCCAACACCTTTACCATTACCGCACCAGATGCGCCTATAAGCGCTACCATTATCGAGCAGGCCAACGTAAGCTGCTCCAATGACCAGGGAAGCCTTTTGGTAGACCCACAAGGCGGTGAAGGGCCTTATGATATTACCGTTACCTCCCCCGCACAGAACTTTACGGAAAACAGGGTGGCCGCCTTTATTTTTGATGGATTATCGGCCGGTACGTTCAACGTAACCGTTACCGATGCGTTTGGCTGCGTCTTTACGGACAATATCACCTTGATCCGTCCAGACGACATTGTGGCCACGATTACCAAAACGGACGTGAGCTGTTTTAACGGCACTGATGGCAGCCTTACCGTTGCCCTGGGCCCACGGACCAGCCCTACCGCCCCGGTATATGAGTACAACTTGATCCGGTATGACGATTTGGCCGGGAGCAATCCACAGACTTCGGCCCCCGTTGCGGTCGCCTCTGGTTTCCCCTTGACGCTAAACGGAATTAGTGCGGGATTCTATAGGATCAGGGTTGCCGATGACACCGGTTGCAATGACGAAACGGATATCATTGAAGTAGAGAACCCTTCCGAGGTCTTTGCCCAATTGATCCGTACCAGCCCATTGACCTGTAACACAGGAGTGGAATTTGAACTTAGCGCAAGTGGCGGTAGCGGCTCTTATGAGTATAGCGCCGATAATGTAACCTTTATCCCCATGACCGGAAACAGCGTTGACCTGCCCACAAGCGGGATGTTGGATGCCGGTATCTATCGCTACTACCTAAGGGATGCCGTAAATGGTTGTATCGCCGTGCTGTCCAACGAAATTGAGGAAGATGAAATCCTTCCGGTAAGCGTGGACGTAGACGAAAATGCGGCGTTCATAAACTGTAACGGCGACACCACGGCGATAATCTATGCCCAGGCCGATGGCGGGGTGGGGGATTATCGTTATGAACTCTACAACAGTGCCACCACAGTCCCTGCACCAAGATCGTTAAATTCCCCATTCAAGAAGGGGCCTTGTATCCTATTGGCAGGGACT
>JBCBSL010000655.1:0-2137 GCA_039819145.1 Cyanobacteria bacterium J06638_22 | reverse complement strand
CGGAACCTGAGAAGTTGCCCGAGATCCTACTTCAAAGTCTACGGAGTAGTCGCCTTGTACCTCTGGCTAAGAACCCCAACTCGGAGTCGGTGCCGTCTTCACCCCGCCTCCGCCCAATCGCTATTCCCGAGGTGCTACGTAAGGTTGCTTCGCAGTGGGTCCTACAACACGTCGTGCCCCGCGCTCGCGATTTTCTGCTGCCTACTCAGCTCGGTGTTGGAGTTTCAGGGGGCAGTGAAGCAGTACTTCACACAATCCAGGCTCACCTACATTACGAACCCGCTCACATTCTTCTGAAACTTGATCTGGAAAACGCCTTCAACCGCGTCGATCGCCGGCTTGCAAAACGCATCATCGAAGCGCGCTTTCCGGAGTTGCTCCCACTATATGTGCTTGGGTATGGTCCTGATTCTGCAAATGGTTCGTACCACTTTGGCTGGTTACCCGAAGAAGGCTCCCCTTCCTCCACGCGAGATCGCTTCTTCCTCCGCTCGCGTACTGGTGTTCAACAAGGCGATCCTCTTGCACCGGTGTTGCACGCCCTGGCTCTTTCGCCCTATCTTATGGCGATGCGCAGTCTCTTTCCCAACATCACGGTGCTCGCGCTCCATGACGACATCAGCTTGGTTGGCCCCTACTACGACATTCAAGGGGCATTTCACTGGAGTCAAAGAGTTTTGAGCTCGCTCGGCGCTCGATTGCAACCGGATAAGTGCGTTCTCTTCGGCCATAGGATCGATTCGCCGCGGCTTGTCAACCATGACTTTCCCGCAGTTGAGGTTACGAGGCAAGGCGTGATGCTACACTCTGTCCCAGTGGGCACGCGGGCCTTTGTCATCCGAGCCTGCCGCCAGCTGCAAAACACACACGCCAAGCTCGTCAAAGGGATTCAGAAACTCCCCGAAGGCGAGTTGCAGACGAAGCTGGCCCTCTTTCGCTACTGTGCTGGTCCGCGGCTGGACTATCATCTCCGGTGCCTGGCTCTTCCTTTTGGCGCGCCTCTTGCCACGGAGGCGGACACAATCACCATGCACGAGTTGGATACGCTGTGCGGAAGTCTGCTTACACTCCAAGGACTCCCACCGGAGGAGTTGAATACCGTAAAAGCCCAAATTCGCTTACCTGGCAAGTGGGGAGGGCTTGGTTTGGCTACGCGCGTTCGCATTCACCCGATCGCTTTTTATGCCGCGTGGCTCCGCACGCTTCAGAATAATTTCACTTGCAATGCCTTCCTGAGCCGTCTGGGTACGGCGTGTCGCGGGGCCGACCCCAGTGCCGAACATCTTCTCGAGGATCTTGCCAGCTCAATGGATCAACTGGAACAACAGCTCTCCCTGGCTAGCCGATGGACAACTTCCCGCCTCAGCTCCCGCACCTCTGCTCGTATTCGAAAAATCGCTCTCTGGTCTACGGCGCTTCCCACAGGTGATGCCGCCCCTGCTTCCACCAACCCTCCGCTCGCAGGTCCTCTACAACAAATACTCTCTCAGGAGAGTCACCGTAGAGCGTTTGAGGATATCGTGGATAACTCTGCTCTCGACGACCGCACCAGGGCTCGGGTCCGATCCGCTTCTGGTGCTGGCGCTGGTGGCTGGCTTCGCGACCTTCCTAGCACGGGGTCTGAGCTCCTTTCCACTGAAGAAATTCGCTGCAGTTTACGCCTGCTTCTGGGCCTCCCGATACCTGGTCTCCGCACTACACCTGAATGCACCGTCTGTGCCAAGCCCCATGCGGCGGATGGGACTCAGCGTCTCTTTCACTGCTCTACCTCGGCCGGGAATTGGACTCTGCGCCATAATCGCATTCGTGATGAACTCGCGCGTCACCTTCGCCGGTGGCACATTCCTGATGTTCAGGTCGAGCCCTATGGGTTTTTTGAGGGTAGTCGTCTCCGCCCCGACATAGTCGTTCGTCATCACCGCACAGGTAAGCAGTACGTCATCGACGTCAAGGTGGAGTCCCCCTTACGGGCCCATCTCCTCGCCCGAGCCGCATGTCAATCTGGTTATGCGGCCGCCAACGCTGAAGCCGGGAAGCGAGCGAAATATCGGGACGCCATCGGTGATCGTCATGACTTCCAGTTTGCACCCTTTGCCACCGAAGGCTTTGGACGACTTGGCCAAGCGGCCCAAGACTT
>JBCBSL010000654.1:0-2142 GCA_039819145.1 Cyanobacteria bacterium J06638_22 | reverse complement strand
CAAAACACGACCTTTGATTTTCCCAAACTTCACCTGTACGGAGAGTTCTCAGCAATCAAATAGGATTCCTATAGTAAGATTTTTCTCAATTACTCCCTATCCTCGTCGTGGCTCAATCCGCTAATATCGCTCAGCTAAAGGAACTGTCATTGTTTGCTTCCTTAGATGACTCTTTGCTCGAGACGTTTGCCTTGCATAATCAGCTAACGTCTTATGCACAAGGGGATATCGTGTTTCATGAAGGGGATTTGTTGCCAGCTTGTTTGCATGTATTGGTGTCAGGTCGCCTTCATATCGCCAAAATTGCGCCCTCTGGAAAAGAAACGATTTTGCGCATCTTGCCGCCAGGAGAGTTGTTTGCCGCTCCAGCCATTTTTGGCACTGGAACAGCTCCAGCCACTGCTACTGCCATTGAACCCGCCACGGTGTTGAGGGTGGAGCAGCAGGTATTGCTGGACGGCTTTTCGCAAACCCCTGCGTTAGCGTTGCATTTACTGGGTGTTTTGAACCAGCGCCTACAACAGCTACACAACCAGGTTCATGGGTTGGTTTCAGAGCGGGCTGTTGTGCGCTTGGTCAACTATTTGGAATATCTTGCCGATTCCTCTGGTATCGAGGTTGTAGACGGGGGGGAGCAGGTGCGATCGCGGGCGAATCACTATCAAATTGCTCGCAGCATTGGTGTGACTTACGAGGAATCTGTACGGTTGTTCAAGCAACTTCAAGCCGTCGTCACCTACCAGCGGGGTGGAATCATTACAATTCGCGATCGCCAAAAGCTTCGGGCAATCAGTGCATCCAACTGATTGCCAGCTGATATGCATGCAATTGTCCTGAGCCTTCAAGGACTGGACTCTTCTGTCAGGAGGCAAGTTTCGACTTCCGCTGGCGCAGGCGTTGCTTTAAGGCTTTTGCCGCAAGGGTGTAGCCGCCATCGGCTCCGTCGATAAAGTGAACCTGCCGCCCGCTGCGCTCAAACACCAGGCAGGTCATCAATGCGCGATCGGCAACATGCACACCGTAGGCCAACTGTCCGGCTTGAAATTCTTGCTCCAAATACTGAGCGAGTTGCTGCGTTTGAGACGGGGTACTCGCGATCACCATGCGCAACATATCATCGAACTTGCGATAGTCGGTGGTCGCCACTAAATCCGCTTTGTAGTTGCCCCAGGGTGCATTGGGAATGAGCATACCTGTCATCATGACCATCCAGCCAACCGCATTTTGCAGCCAGATGCTGATGAGATACAAAAGACGGTGGAACCAATGGGGCGATCGCACTTTTAGCAAAGTCTCTAACATCAATCGCTGGGGACTGAAGCTAAGGTTTAGCATCTCAAGACTGACAGGAGGGTTGGCAGAATCGCTACCGTAAATTCGCGTCACAGCCTCCATGACCCCAGCATAGACGCGCTGATGGCTTTGGTCGGACAGGGTTGTTGTGGTGACAATCACACTGAGGGTTTGGCCAGCGATGCTAGGGATATCTTGCCATCGACATTCCAGCCCGGAGAAGTCGGGCTCCTGTGGGTTGTGCCCCACGACTTGATAAGGGTTATTTGGGCCATCTGCTTTCACAAGGTCCGTCGCGTAGGTCAGACCATTTCCCAGGAAGTTGGCTTGGGCATAGTGCTCTGATATGCCGACTTTAGCTACTTTCACCTCATAGCCCTGTCCCACAACATCTGCGACGGGAACGACCCCTACCCGCAAATTGAGGCCAAATCGACTCTGTGATAAAGCTTGCAAACCTAGCAGAGCATCCCGTGCTGCCCCCACCAAGGAGGGGGGAACCAACAGAGTCATGCCATCTCCCCCGAAGACAAACGGCAGGTCAACTTTCCCGGCTATGTTTAGGACGACCACGATGGAACTCGCCCCCAGAAACGTGACGGTTTTATATTTGCCATCTTCAACGGCTTGGGTCGAGTGGGTAATGTCGGTGATGAGGATATACCAGTCATCGGGCATCGCGACGAAGCGATCGGGATTTGCGATATCCCAGAAGTTGCTGAGGACTGGGAGTTGGTTGTAGAACAGGTCAGTATTCATGAAGTGTGAGCCACTTAGAGCGTGTTTGAAAAGGTCTCTGGAGCGTAAAAAAGCTCACTCGGTATAAGCTGCAAATAACACCAACAGCAC
>JBCBSL010000653.1:0-2145 GCA_039819145.1 Cyanobacteria bacterium J06638_22 | reverse complement strand
CGTGGCACGACATCTGGCTCCACCTGAATGTCATGGAGGAAGGCAGGCAGTTGGTTGTTAACCTGCGCACAGGGAAAATTGATGTCGCTGCTAGGAATGCAGTAGTAGGCAACGCCATTGGCGGTGCGCTTGCGGTTCGGCCTGGAGCACGTCAGCCGCGTCAAACGACCCCCGTCTTCTTCCAGGTAAACCAACCCTTGTAGCAGGTAAAACGTATGCTTCTGCGGTGTCGGTGTTTCGTTTCAGAACCATCCGGACAGATTGGTAGGATAAAATAGAGGAGACTTTCCAACCCATTGTAGATCATAAGGAGAGCAGAAATGGGAAAGAAAGTAACCGAGAAAGCAGATGCAGAAGCGACCATCAAGACAATACGGCGCAAGGCCAGACGCAAGCATAGTGCTGAGGAGAAGATCCGGATCGTACTCGAAGGGTTGCGTGGCGACGAGACCATCGCGGAACTGTGTCGTCGTGAGGGAATTGCGCAAAGCCTGTATTACAAGTGGAGTAAGGACTTCATGGAAGCAGGCAAGTCACGGTTAGCAGGCGACACCAAACGCGAAGCGAGTCGCGCGGATGTGGCTGATCTGCGCTCAGAGAATGAGCAGTTGAAGCAGGTGGTGGCTGAACTCGTACTCAAGACGCGTGTGTTGAAAAAAAGTCTGACCGGTTCGGCGAGCGAGTGGGACGAATGAGCCGCTATTCACCTGCCGAGAAGCTGGAAATCATCCAGTTAGTGCAAGACTCTGAGCTATCGGTCAAGCAAACCCTGCAAGAGTTGGATGTGCCACGGAGTACGTTCTATGACTGGTATCGTCGGTATCAAGAAGACGGTCCCGAAGGACTGGAAGCTCGTCAGCCAACACGTCGCCAATTCTGGAACCAGATCCCGCAACAGGTTCGCGAGCATGTGGTTGATGTCGCACTGGAACACACTGAGATGTCGCCACGTCAATTAGCATGGCATATCACTGACACTGAGGGCTATTTCATCAGCGAGTCCAGCGTCTATCGTATCTTGAAAAGCTATGACCTGGTCACCAGTCCTGCATTCGAGTTAGTGAGTGCCAAAGATGAATTTGAGCACAAGACCCAACGGGTCAATGAGATGTGGCAAACCGACTTCACCCAGTTCAAAGTCATTGATTGGGGATATTACTATCTGTGTACGATTTTGGACGACTATTCGCGGTATATCCTGGCCTGGCGGCTGGCTCCGACTATGGGCAGTAGCGATGTCGAGGAAACACTGCAGCTGGCGATTGCCAAGACACGCCTGACGCATATCAAAGTCAAACATCGTCCGCGCTTGTTGTCAGATAATGGCTCCGCCTTCATCTCTGATGCGTTGAAGCAGTTCTTGAACACCTACAAAATGGATCATGTGCGGGGCGCACCCTACCATCCGCAAACACAGGGCAAAATCGAACGCTACCATCGCTCGATGAAGTCCATTGTCAAGTTGGACACCTACTATACCCCCACTGATTTACAACAGGCGATTGCTGATTTTATCTGGTACTACAACACGCAACGCTACCATGAATCACTTGAAAATGTCACACCGGCAGATGTCTATTTCGGGCGGCAGGAGCAAATCCTCACCCAGCGACAACAGATCAAGCAACTCACTCTACAACAGCGGCGATTAGACTACTTGCAACAACGGACTGCTGTGGGGTAAAAACGTGCACCAAGTCTCCTTTATTTCAACACCTCTTGTGTCCGAAAAGTTTTGAAGACTTACAATCGTATGTTACGGGCACTCAAAATTGTCTTACCTGTTTTCAACTCTGAACTTGCAGATGAGATGCTTCCTGAAAAGCGAATTCAGCACATGCACAGTTCATCCCTGCTGTTGATTTATGGCGAAAGTGATACATCAACACCTGTAACTATGGGTCAGCGTATGCTTGCTGCTTGTGGTCTACCAACGTACCAAAAGTCCATATGGACGGTTCCTGGAGCGGATCATAATCATGCAATGCGTACGGCACCGAAAGACTACGAGATACATGTCATTGGACATCTTCTAGATGCTTTCAAAACTGATGCCCGATGATTACCAGTTTCTAAGTTGCATTTTGCACGCGCAGCCATGAGCAAGGAGAGATACATGAATATCAAAGCCTTATTTCTTCTCAT
>JBCBSL010000652.1:0-2164 GCA_039819145.1 Cyanobacteria bacterium J06638_22 | reverse complement strand
CATTAGAGCCGCTCAAGTGGGTGAGTCGGGTACCTTTGACGTTGAAGAGTGCTAGTCAACTGGTCGACGAACTCGATGAGGATGCCTTTGTCAGCAGTGCGCTGGAAGGCTACAGCTTTGTTGAGCGTGAGCTTGACTACGGCGGCATCAACCAACGCTGGATAGTTGTGTGTAGCGAGCAGCGCCGTCAGAGCGACCTCAAGCAACTGGACAAGCGGCTCGCGAAACAGGAGCAACGCGCCAGCCAGCAGCTCCGTCAGCTTCAGCAACAGACTTTCGCTTGTGAAGCCGATGCGCGACAGGCGGCTCAGCGTCTAGCAGCGAAGTGGCCGCTACATCAGCTGGCCGAGCTGAGGGTTGAGACTCAAGCGCGAGAGTGTTCTGATTTTTGTGTAAGCGGAATTCGGTTCAAAGTTTGAAGCGCTCTGGGAACAGAATAGCAAAGTGTGACAGAGCCGCTTTCCAGTTTTTGATGGGTCGATTCCATCGCTTTGAGATGTTGTTCATGGCGAGATACATCAGCTTCAACACGGAGTCCTCGTCAGGGAATACGGCTTTGGTCTTAATCACCTTGCGTAAGGAGCGGTTGACCGACTCAATCGCGTTGGTGGTGTAGATGACGCGGCGGATGTCCATCGGGTAATCAAAGAGGGGGATGATATTTTCCCAGTGGCGCAACCAGATTTGGCTGACGGCGGGATATTGCTCATCCCACTGGGCGGCAAACTCCTCTAAAGCCATTTCCGCTTCCTCCAAGGTAGTTGCCTGATAAATAGGTTTGAGGTCAGCCGCCACGGCCTTGCCGTCTTTCCAGGGCACGTAGCGCAGCGAGTTGCGCATCAGATGGACGATGCAGAGTTGCACTTGAGTCTGGGAATATACGGCCTCAATCGCTTGAGGAAAGCCTTTGAGGCCATCACAGCAGGCAATCAGAATATCTTTCAAACCGCGATTTTTGAGGTCGGTGAGGACTTTGAGCCAGAATTTCGCCCCTTCAGCCTCAGCCTCCCCAATCCAGAGACCGAGCAGGTCTTTGTTGCCCTCGCGATTGATGCCCAGCACCACATAGACGGCACGCTTGCTGACCCGTCCAGCGACTTTAATATTGACGTAGAGCGCATCGAGATAAACGATGGGATACAGCTCATCTAGAGGTCGACACTGCCACGCTTTGACGTCCTTACTGACCGTATCGGTCACCTCGCTAATGATGGCCGATGAGATGTGAGCGCCGTAGAGTTCCTCCAGTTGCAACGAGATATCACGGGTACTCATCCCACGGGCATAGAGCGCCAGAATCTTCTCGTCCAAACCGCTTAGTCGTCTTTGGTGCTTCGGCACCAAGACCGGTTCAAAGGTGCCTTGGCGATCGCGCGGAATCGCTAACGCCAATTCCCCGTGCTCGGACTGCACGGTCTTCGACGAGTGGCCGTTACGACTATTGCGACTGTCGTTGCTAATGGGCTCTTGGAGATGATGGTTGAGTTCTCCAGCGAGAGCACGTTCGACCAATCGCTTGGTGAGCTGCTTCAGTAAGCCGGACTCGCCAAGAATTTCTTCTGGGCTTTGACAATCTGATAACAGCTCGTCTAAGAGCTCATCGGCGCGGTTCGGTTCTGGCTTTTTCCTGGGCATGATGCGGTCTCCTGAGTGATCGGGATTTTAGACCGCTTACACAAAATTCTGTACAGTCTCCTTCGTTCGGGACGAAGGGGTCGGAGGTTCGAATCCTCTCATTCCGATTCTTCTAAAACCTACTACTGAAGAGCCTTGTTACACATCAAAGGCAAACTTCGACGGGTCAAATTCCTTGCGACGGACTCGCTTGCCCTGTAGGTGAATGTAAGCATTCGGGTTGCTGAGGATGAACGGTTTCGTTTTCAGGCGAAAGCGTTTGATGTAGGTCATGGTTAAGTCATGACTCTGGGGAATGCGCATCGCCCCAATTTCTGCTCTCAGCCCCGGTGCTAACCCCTCACGCAGGGTGTAGACGCGCCCCCCCACCCGGTGTTGCGCTTCCAGAATCGTAATTTTGTGACCGGCCCGTTTCAGTAAATCGCCCGCGACCAGCCCCGCCATTCCGGCTCCCACAATGAGGATCGTTTTGGAAGCCCAACATCGGGTCGGTGGGCGCATCTACACCCTGCGTGAGGGGTTAGCACCT
>JBCBSL010000651.1:0-2168 GCA_039819145.1 Cyanobacteria bacterium J06638_22 | reverse complement strand
TTGCATGCCTGTATCTGATGGGTCTTAATCTGTCCAATCAACAGATTTCAAAAGAACTAAATTTGAACAAAGATGATGTTCAGAAGATGACCAGTGAACTCCGGCAAGCAGTCGTGGACAAGGCCCCTGAGGTAACGCTCTCAGATGAAGTTGAATTTGATGAGGTCTATGTCACCGCGGGGCACAAGGGTCATCCTGAGGCTGTAAAAAAAACTAGAACAGCAAAGTTAGCTAGAAGATAGTTTAATAAAAGAGCATACAAGGATTCGGAGAATTAGGCGCTATGGTTCGACGCACGCCTCAACCAGAAGCGATAGAAACAAAAGATTTATACTGTATAGTGCACCAGTGTGTAGGGTGTGGGCATCACTTGAGGGCAGATTACATCAATACACGCCGTGTGCGGACGCTAGCGGGAGTAGTGGCGTTGAGGCTGCATCTACGACGATGCCCCAATCGAGCGTGTGAGCGCTATCATCAGGTGTATCGCCCAGAGCGAGAAGGGCGATGGGCGCTCCCTCATCAGGAAGTTGGATTAGATGTGGTGAGCGAAGTGGGTGCCTTGCGCTACCAAGAGCAGCGGAGTTTAGCTCAAATCCATCAGCATTTAAATGCGCGAGGAGTCAGTGTGAGTCAGCGGACAGTGGGAAACCTGCTGCGGCGCTATGACGAGTTATTAGCCGTTCGTTTGATGACAGAAGACCGGCTCAAAGAGAGCTTCAAAGAACAGGGGATGGTGATTCTAGCGATTGATGGATTGCAACCCACTGTTGGCCACGAAGTGCTGTGGGCCATTCGTGAGTGTATCAGTGGAGAGATGCTAGTAGCCGAAAGTCTGCTCTCATCGACTCACGAGGATTTAGGAAAATTACTCACGCGTGTGGAAGAGCAAGTTGGAGTTCCGATTGCGGCGGTCGTCAGTGATGGGCAGCAATCTATTCGTAAGGCCGTCCGCACAAGCCTTCCCGGAGTTGCCCATGGCTTATGTCACTTCCACTATTTACGCGAAGCCGCCAAGGACGTGTATGAGTCGGATCGTCACGCGAAGAAAGAACTGAAGAAACCGCTCAGAGGGGTGCGAGCGATTGAGCGCTCAAACACCGATAGCACTGAAATGGGTGAGGTGATTGATGGCTATTGTCAAGCAGTGCGCTCGGCCTTAAGCGATGATGGTCGTCCTCCACTGGAGGCAGCAGGATTGCGATTACATGAGCGTCTGACACAGATTGGCCAGAGTATTGACGGTCTGGAAAAAAGGGGGAGCTTCCCGCTCCGCTGAAAAAGCTAAATCAACTCATTACAAATGGTTTAGCGCAAACGAAGTCACTCTGGCCGTCCATTCGCATCGCCTTTCATTGGGTGCATCAGATCGCTGCAATTCTCAAAAATGAAGCGGAGTTAGACGGCGGACACGGTCGTCAGCGCCTCCAGGGGGTAGTCGGGGCCATCAGTCGCTGGAAAGCCACCACAGGAGCATTGGAATCTGACATTGACCATCTCCTGAAGGTCACCCGGAGCTACTGGCCTGGCCTATTTCATTGTTATCACATTGATGGCTTACCTAGAACCAACAACGACCTAGAGCACGCGTTTGGTCAATGGCGGCATCATCAACGACGATGTACGGGACGCAAGGTTGCTCCTGCTACTTCAGTGATTCGAGGGCGGGTGCAATTGGTCTCCGCATTGGCGACCCGCCAGCGTACTTACTCGGCTGCACAGTTAGCGGAGGTTCCTTATGACCGCTTGAAGCAGATGCAACAGCTTCTTGAAACCCAACAACAGCAGCGGCTACAACGGCGACGCTTTCGACGGGCTCCTCTGACTTTTTTAGCTGAGTTAGAGCAAAAATTTATCCAGCTCACTTTGCCACCCTAGTTTTTTTTAACGTGCTCACGAACGTCTCCATGCAGCATCGCCAGGATGTCCTCCATCACCCCGTCCTCTCGCCATTGCTTGAAATGCCAAAATACCGTTGAATAGGGCGGTAGGTCTTTGGGCAAATCAACCCAATTACAACCATTCTTTAGGCGATAGAAAATACCATCAAGGATAGCGCGCTTACTCCATTTCGGCGGGCACGTTCTTTTTTTCGTTGGTAACAGAGGTTCTATCAGTTCCCATTCGCGATCGCTCAGACTACTTGAATATGACATGTTCACTTGCTT
>JBCBSL010000650.1:0-2169 GCA_039819145.1 Cyanobacteria bacterium J06638_22 | reverse complement strand
ACGGCCAAAACCCAAACAGCCGATCAGCAGAGGTTTCTGAGTCTGGGGGTAACAGCCATTATCACTAAACCCTTTAAGGCCATGCTCTTGGCCAATCAGATCGCTGAAATTCTAGATTGGCCGCTTTAGAACCTGCCAGAGCAAGGAAATGAGTCAACTGGCATACTCAAGTTGTGAGGATTGAACCAGTAAAGATACGCTAAAACTCTCTGGATAACTCCGACTGGAAGGGAGTTACCCAGACCAAGTCTAGATAACGCATAGTTAGGCGCGCGACTCGAAGTCGTTCGGGGGAGTTGAAGAGACTCCCAAAAGTCTCTTCCCGCCAGTGTTCAGGCGGATGTCCGCCTTGGAATGTTCAACCAGAAATGGGAGGGCAGTATCAGCAGACAAGGTTAAGTGTCCAACAAACCTGAAGCCAAATCAGGTGAGAGGGCTAGGGCAAGGTTGCTAAGGACAATGCAAATGAATCCTTGATGAGGCTTCGTTAATGTAGAGTTCTCGAAATGGCTGATACGAGAATCATGGGGCAATTGGGGGTTGGTAGCGTCTAAATACCAATCGCGAACACCCCGCCCTCGGAGTGAAGAGGAGTCCTAAGGCAACCACATCTCCACCTCGTGCGGAACGAGGAAACCCCGATAGAGTCCTGACAATGCCGTCATTGTTGGGTAAGCCGAGGGCAACTAAGGCAGAAGTCTCTAGCGGGCACAGGATGTCCCAAAACGCGAAAGCCGTCCGCCGAAAGGCACCCGGAAATCATAACGGGACGGATAAGGTATATGCCTAACCTGAAAGGGTGCAGACGTGGGACAGGTGATCTCCAGGACAATTGTTGAGAAAGAGACTGAACGCTGAGGGAAGAGTTAGGTGCAAACCCAGTTTGTAAACGTAACCCAGCGCACGACTGACTGGCAGGGCGTCAACTGGCGCAAAGCGAGTCGAGTGGTGAAGAATCTGAGACAACGTATCTTCAAGGCAACCCGACGATTGGATTGGAAACGGGTCAGGGGCCTACAACGGCTCCTACTGAAGAGTTACTCAAATGTGTTGTTATCAGTACGTCGGGTGACTCAAATCAACGCCGGTAAACGAACACCTGGGGTCGACAAACTGCTCGTGAAAACGGGACCTGCCAAGGCCATTCTGGTGGATGCGCTGAAGCAATGGCGACCCTGGCAATCGTTACCCGCCAGACGAGTGTACATTCCGAAAAGCAATGGAAGACATCGACCATTGGGGATTCCAAGTATCGTCGACCGCTGCTTACAAGCGATGGTCAAAGCGGCGTTGGAACCCTGCTGGGAAGCTCAATTTGAACCAACCAGCTATGGCTTTCGCCCCGGTCGCAGTGCGCATGATGCCATTGCTCGAATCTATGTCATCGCAAGACCAACCAATCACAAGAAGTGGGTGATAGATGCCGACATTGCTGGGTGTTTCGATGCCATCAACCATTCATATCTGTTGACTCAGGTGGGGAATTTTCCTGCCCGAGCGCTAATAGCTCAGTGGCTAAAGGCGGGGTATATGGAAGACGGTATCTGGCATCCAACCATAGCGGGAACCCCTCAGGGTGGAATTATCTCCCCGCTATTGGCCAACATTGCGTTACATGGCATGGAAGCAGCCCTTGGGATTGTCAGAGATACTAATGGCTGTCGGAAACGAGGGGTGCGGAGATTAATGGTCCGCTATGCGGATGACTTTGTGGTGTTTTGCGAGAGTAAAGCAGAAGCAGAGGCCACCCAACTCGACCTTCAACGCTTCCTCAGCGTTCGAGGATTACGACTATCCGAAGAAAAAACTCGGATAGTTCATTTATCGGAAGGATTCGATTTCTTAGGATTTAACATCCGTCACTACCCAAGTCGTATTACTCGTACAGGATGGAAATTGCTCATTAGACCTGCTCGTAAGAAGGTATCCGCGTTTCGAGAGAAATTACGACACACCTTCAAGCGACTCCACGGCAGCAATGCAATGTGCCTAATCAAGGTACTCAATCCCATCCTTCGAGGATGGGCGAATTACTATCGTGGGGTGGTCAGCTCAGCGGTTTTCTATAAGCTGGAATACTACATCTTTTGGAAACTCAGACGCTGGATTAGCAAATCCCATCCCAACAAGTCCTTCACTTGGCGAGACCAACGGTATTGGGCGAATCAC
>JBCBSL010000649.1:0-2175 GCA_039819145.1 Cyanobacteria bacterium J06638_22 | reverse complement strand
TTATCCACCAAATCTTCGGCATCGCTGCTTAGATAAAGATAAGGAAGAGGGATTTCGTGTACCCTCGTCTTCTTTTTGCAACAGAACCCGACGACTCTGGGGGATAAAGGAGATCTGTCCTGTCCCATTATCTTTATTGATTCAGGCAGCAGCATCACTCCTTCATTCTAAAATCAAACGCTTCGGGTGATGAATACCCCAAGCGATCGCCACAAAAGAAAACAGCCATCCAGGGGGATGACTGCTATATGCTGATGCATTGGCCTAACTCAGCAGCGTTACGACGGCATCAAGGACGCCTGGGCCACGAGCCTCATCGGTTGGGATGAAGACCCGTCGCCGCCAAGAGATGATCTCGGTAAAGCACCCTGCAGCCTTCAGTTGCTCACACAAACCATCAGAGATCACCCCGGCGACTTCCAACCGCTGCTCATCCATCAGCAAGGATGAGCGCAGCGACAAGCCTCCCGGCAATGGAAGATGCTGCTTCTGCTTCAGCACAACTTCAAACATCTCGGCGGCGGATAGCTCCACTTGATGAACCCCCAAAGACTTGGCAATAGCCTGCATCTTATGGGGCTCAATCACCCGTCCTAAAAGGCGTTCTCCTGCATCGGTTTGCAGACGATACACCCGCATGTTGTCGGCATCGAGCGATTTCCAGATGGGCAGCAAAAGGCCACAGATCAAGAAGAACCGATCCGTGGAGTATTCCGGGATCTGGCTCACTTCCGTCTCCCAGCAACGCTCCCAGTTAGACGGAGAGACTTCTTCCCACGTACTGCTTTCCAACTCTGGAACCGTCATCTTTGTGCGGCTGACAGGACGCACGAGAGACACACGCGGAATGACCGCACCGGAATCGCTCATATCGGATGAGGTGGGCACTACTACCGCCACTCGCCCAGATTTCCGGTTCATCATCAATCGCCCGTCCCACTTGGCTCGCAGTTTCAGAGCGGCTGGAGCACTCAGAAACTCCGTCCTCCAGCTTTGCCTAACTTCCACGCAGAAAGTCCCGCTACCAGAAGTATGAGTGTAGACCACCTTGCGATCAACCACCTCTAGTTTCTCTGCCTGAATCATCTCAACGCCACTCTCAAACGTTCCAGAGGCGATCGCCGCTTCAACGCGCGTTTCAACCAGCATCTCGAAAACCTCAAAGAGGTCGTTCTGGAGCTGAATCGGCAGGGCAAGGATGCGGTTGAGGAACTGCTGCATACTTGGCAGCTCCTCTCGCAGTTGTCCCTCCTGGGTTGTGAGGGTTAGCCCCGTTGCCACTTCAAACTGCGCCAGGGAGCAACAGCCGACAGACCCTCTGTAGAGGAGCATGAATAACTCATCTAGCGCGGCTTTGGCATAAATAGACTCCAGGTTATCTTTCGAATCAAAGAGTCCCTGTCCTCCGGTTTGGCGTTGCCCACGGGTCAAGGCTCCCAACGCATCCAGCCGTCGTGCAATGGTGGAGATGAACCTGCGCTCACCTCGCACATCCGTTATTACAGGCCGAAAGATGGGTGCTGTTGCCTGGTTCGTGCGATGCGAACGGCCCAGTCCCTGAATCACGCCATCGGCTAGCCATCCCGCCTCCAGTAGATAATGCACCCGCCGTCGTGTGTTCTGGCAGTCCAAATCGGCATGGTAGGAGCGCCCCGTATTTCCGGCACCGCTGAAGACAAGGATGTCCTTCGCTCCATCCATGAATGCCTGGGTTTCCGAGAGGTTCGCAGACGCCGGACGCTTAGCGACATAGACCCGCCCGTCTGGGTCACTCAAAATCCGCACCGATCGCCCCGTCACCTCGGCCACGCGGTCATGCCCAAAGTGATGCAAGATTTGCTCAAGTGCGCCAGGGAGCGCTGGCAGTGCCGCGATTTTCCCAATGAGTGCATCTCGCTGAGCTTCTGCTTCACGGCAAATCACGGGACCGCCGTTGGCATCTTTCACTAGAGTGGAGCGAACCTCGCCATCTTCGGTCGTGTATGCCTCATAAAGGAATATTGGGAAGGCATGAATCAGGTAGGTCATGATGTTTTCGCGGGGCGTGATGTCGATGTTGAGATCATTCCACTCCTCAGTCGGCACCTCTGCCAAACGACGTTTGATCACCTCTTCGTTCGTGGACACCAGTTGCACAACGGGAGCCAACCCTTCTGCGATGTCTGCTTCCATGGA
>JBCBSL010000648.1:0-2204 GCA_039819145.1 Cyanobacteria bacterium J06638_22 | reverse complement strand
GCGGCCCGGGGTCTATGTGCTCTGGGCGCCGGGGGAGGGCGGCGAATTGCCGCGGGCCTATATCGGCAAGAGCGATGCTGTGGCAAATCGATTGGACCATCATGTGCGGAACAAAGACTTTTGGACACACGCCGTGCTATTCACCAGCAAAGACCAGAACCTCAACACGGCTCATGTGGGGTATTTGGAGCACCGGCTCTACGATATCGCGGCGAAAGCCAAACGCTGTGAACTGGTGAACGAACAAACACCCCAGAAACCGCCTTTATCGGAGGCGGATGTGGCCTACGCGGAAGGATTTCTGGAAGGCATGTTGCTGTGCCTGCCGCTCATGGGCGTCTCGTGTTTCGAGGTGGCCAAGGCCGTTAAGCGCAAAGGGACTAGGCTGTTCCTGAATGCCAAAGCGATTCAAGCGGAAGGCATGGAATTGCCGGAGGGTTTTCTGGTTCGCGCGGGTTCTCTGGCGGTAGGCAGGGAAACCCCTTCGGTACCGAAGTATGTTTCCCGTTTGCGGGAGACCCTCGTCGCCAAGGAGGTTCTATTGCCGGAGGGCGAGCGATTGCGCCTGGCGCAGGATTACTTTTTCACGTCCCCATCCACCGCGAGCGGTGTGATGCTAGGTGCATCGAGCAACGGCCGCGATGCCTGGGAAGACAAAAACGGAAGAAGTCTAAAAGAACTGCAGGAGGATAATCTTTCCGCGCAGTAGCAAAAAACACTCGATAACCTGTGTGCTGCTTCAGTTGAAACGTGACTCCGCGATGATTCAATATAGGAATAATCAAGGAGTTAAAAATGTCGAAGAAAACCCGCCGAAAATTTACACCAGAACTCAAGGCAGCCATTGTTCGCCGGCATCTTGTAGACAAGGTCCCTGTTTCCGACCTTTGCGATGAATACCGCATCCAACCCAGTATGTTTTATCAATGGCAAAGCTTGGTCATGGGCAACCTGGAAGCCGCCTTTGGCCCATCCAAGAGAAACGAGCCAAACACCAGGGCGAAAAACTTGGAAGCTGAGAATCAATCCCTCAAAGCCAAATTAGCGCGGAAAGACTACGTCATTGCAGAGATCTCAGAGGAGTATGTGGCCTTAAAAAAAGAACTTGGGGATCTCTAACCGGCCGCTGGGTCCCCCATGATCTTCGGGACGAAATCGTTGATTTTGTCACCCATTGGTCGAAGAAAACGGAGCTTCCAGCATGCCGGTTCCTGGCTTGGATGCGAATCCATCGTGGCAAGTACTATGCCTGGAAACAGCGCTATGGAAGGATAAATGGACACAACGCTTGGATTCCAAGGGATCATTGGTTGGAACCCTGGGAAAAGCAGAAAATCATTCATTTCCATGATTGTTACCCATTGGAAGGTTACCGCCGTTTGACCTACATGATGCTAGATGAGGATATCGTGGCTGCCAGCCCTTCAACCGTTTACCGGGTTTTGAGGAGAGCGGGCCGGCTTGACCGTTGGCATCCGAAATCAAGCCGGAAAGGAGAGGGCTTTCACCAACCTCAAAAGCCTCATCAGCACTGGCATGTGGACTTGGCGTATCTCAACATTTGCGGGACTTTTTACTACTTGTGTTCGATCCTTGATGGGTACAGTCGATCGATTGTGCACCACGAGATTCGAGAATCGATGAAGGAAAAGGATGTGGAAATCGTCTTGCAACGGGCCAGAGAACGTTTTCCAGATGCCACGCCCAGAATCATCTCGGATAACGGCCCTCAATTTACCGCAAAAGGCTTCAAGGAATTCATTCGCATCTCGGGGATGACCCATGTTCGTACCTCGCCCTACTATCCGCAATCCAATGGGAAAGTCGAGGCTTGGCACAAAACGGTCAAAGTGACCACGATTCGTCCGAAAAACCTAAGTTCGTTAGAGGAAGCCAGGAAAGAGGTGGCGGCCTTTGTTAATCATTACAACCATGTTCGATTGCACAGCGCCATTGGTTACATTGCCCCGGCCGAAAAGTTGGCGGGCAATGAAGACGCTATTTGGCATGCTCGCGATCTAAAACTCGAGCAGGCCCGCAAGTCACGCCGTGAACGTCGAAGAAGGACCGCTTTGGTATCATGAACCGTTTTTGCTTAATGGAAATTCAAGGTGTCATGTTTCCGCTGAACCAAAACAAAACCACTAAGCGCTTAGACCTCAATGCCTCCGCTTTAGTATTTGGAATGCTCTCTCAGATTTAAT
>JBCBSL010000647.1:0-2213 GCA_039819145.1 Cyanobacteria bacterium J06638_22 | reverse complement strand
TCAAGGGCAAGGAAGGTTTATAAATCAATGGGTATGCTTGACAGGGTAACTGAGGCTAGCTCTCTTACGATTCATGGCCCGCAGATCATCAATGAAGGTGGCTTTTACAGAGTTCACGGTAGGCCATATCCCAGGAACGAGGGTTCAGGTACGATTAGCGGACCCTTTCCAGTACGTTAGGTTGTTAAGTTTTCGGAGTTCTTAATGAGTGTGTTTGTAAATGGAATCGTTACAGCCTTTTCGTTAGCCGTCTTAGCGCAATCGGTAGCCTGCGCAAACGAATCATCAATGCAGAAGGAAGAAGCGCAGAGGATCGCAACCGTGCAGCTAGATGCTGCCAGGGTAATGTTGGACGTTTGGTCTAGCAACGACCAATCAGGCGAGTTGAACCAAGAGTCGCTTGAGAAGATGTCTCGATATGTCCTTGTTACAATGACGATCGCGAACTTAGCAAACCTCGAGGTGCAGAAAATTCCGATTCGTTACGTCGAAACGCTTTGCATCGCCGGGCTGCCAGAGACGCGTGGATTCTATGCTCACGTCCAGGATGGCTCGCTCAAGAACGAAGCACTTTCATACTTGGAGAGAACACGTGATAGTGTCCTGGCAAGAATCAAGGAAAGACAAACGGTCTACGGTGGGACTGGCTGCCTTATCGTTCCTGCGGTTGAGCGAAACTAACTACGCCAACTTAGACAGGCACAATCAGTACGAGCTGTTGACTCAAGCGGATTCTAGGACAGGCACACTCGGATCGGGCACGCTCTACTCAGGAACAACAGGGACAGGCACGTTAGGCAGCGCTAACCTAGACTGCCAACCTACAAAGACGAGTTTGCCTACGGCCCCGACGGTCAGCGCTTTTACAAGAAGACAAGCTGGGACGACAGCGGCACGCAGCGTGTGGAGCACACGTTCTACGTGGGCGCCTTCGAGGAGCTGATCACCGACAGCTCCAATCCGAGCTACAAGGCTATTGAGAAGACGCGCGTGGATTCGTCGGCGATGCACATACGGCGCACCAACTGGAGCGACGTGTCGACCGACGCGATCGAGTACCTGCACCGGGATCACCTGGGCTCTATCGAAGTGACGTCCAGCAGCGCCGGCACGGCGGTCGACCAGCGTGGCTACGATCCGTTTGGCGGTCGCCGCGCCACCGACTGGAGCCGCGAGCTGACGGCGGCGGAGAAGAAGGCGATTGCCGACGGCAGTGACGAACCCGCCGAACGCGGCTATACGGATCACGAGATGCTGGACCGCACAGGGCTGATCCACATGAACGGCCGGGTTTACGATCCGGAGATAGGACGGTTCCTGAGTCCTGACCCTATCGTGCAGTCACCGGGGTATAGCCAGAGCTGGAATCGCTACGCCTACGTGATGAACAGTCCTATGAGTTACACGGATCCGAGCGGTTACGTAAGACAGCCGTCAAGTGCTGGAGATATCTGCGCCGCGTCGCCGGTGTGTTTGAACATGAACGACTCGAACGGCGGGCCGTCGGGTGGATCGACGTCTTACGGTGTACCGTCGACACGCATCAGCGTTACGATATTTGAAGAGCGGCGTTTGGGATCGTCGGAGGATATCTTTTGGCCGCGCGTGTTCGGTGGTGGATTCGGCCGTGGGATTCCTGGCGGGAACGATCAGTTTGGGCTACCCGGGCTGATTGACCGCATCCTGAGGATAGAGATCGACAATGTTGAGCTTATTAATCGGCGGGTGGAGACGACGCGAGTTGAGACAGTCTCGACGACCGAGAGTAGTGAGACGGATGAGGCGATGGACTACGACGGCTCCGTGAGCAGCACTGTACTTAATCCTACGAATCTGGCCCAGATTATTCCCGAGTTCGCGACTGACCAGCCACTGGAGTTTCTTCTTTTTATGAGGTATGCAAGCGAGCTTGAACTGCCATCCTTAACGGATGAGACTTTCTACATACAGCTTGCGCGCGCTTGGGAAGACTTCACACCCTGGGTTACGAACAAGTCAATAGGGGAGGTAGGCGAGATTCTAAAAGGGGAATGGCTGTCTATTTACGGGCCAAAGTCGTTCGCTAAGAAGATGGGCCTGAGAGGGATATTTCGATACTTCGACAACGCTGCCCTAACACAGACTTATAAAGCCTATTCAAGGGCAAGGAAGGTTTATAAATCAATGGGTATGCTTGACAGGGTAACTGAGGCTAGCTCTCTTACGATTCATGG
>JBCBSL010000646.1:0-2248 GCA_039819145.1 Cyanobacteria bacterium J06638_22 | reverse complement strand
CATGTCATGATCGGTGCACCAGCGGTAGCGAGTATCAAATTGATAAGACTGTATGTGTTTGAGCCTAACCAGAGTCGCTTGATGAGACGTTGGCATCTGGTACCAGATATTTTCTATCGGACGCGGCATCTTTTGATAAATGCGAGTCTCTAACTCATCAACTAAAATCTCTGCTATTCCTGCAAAAACAACGTCTGCATGGCTTCTGAGCGCTGACTCAAGCTGACTTAAAGAATTTGGCGAATAAAAGCGATCGCCAGCATTCATATAAATCACCCAATCCCCAGAGGCTAATCGAGCCGCCTTATTCATCGCATCGTAGATACCTGGGTCAGGCTCGCTCACATAGCGATCAATGCGATCGCCATAGGTTTGAATAATCTGCTTAGTCCCATCACTCGAATCACCATCAACAATGACATACTCAACATTGGGATAGTCCTGAGCAAGAGTACTTTGAATCGTCTCTTCAATCAGCGACTCAGCATTTCTAACAACGGTGACGACCGTAACTTTCGGCAAATCTATAGACATTTGGCCTCAAATCCTTATGAAAGCCTGCGTTACGGCTGCGCCTAACAGCACCCTACGCTCCGCTTTATTCATATTCTCTGCGTTCAGAACCGCAAACCTCTAAGCTGCGACTGTACTACTCTGCAAATCCCAATACCGAGCATATTGACCATTCTGTTTCAACAAAGTCGAGTGGTTTCCTTGCTCCACAATCTGCCCTCGATCCAACACCAAAATCTCATCCGCTCCCGTAATCGTCGAAAGCCGATGCGCCACCACAATCACCGTTCGATTTTGTTGAAACCGCTCTAACGCCTGCTGAATCAACCGCTCAGACTCACTATCGAGCGAACTCGTCGCCTCATCCAACACCAAAATCTCCGGCTGCTTAATCAGCGCCCGCGCCAACGCCAGCCGCTGCCGCTGCCCTCCCGACAGCCGATAGCCCCGCTCACCCACAACCGTCTCATACTCATCCGGCAGCATCATAATAAACTCATGCGCCTGCGCCGCCTGCGCCGCCTCCATCACCTCATCCAGCGAGACCGACTGGCGACCATAGCGCAAATTTTCCAAAATGCTGTCATTAAAGATAAACGTATCCTGGCTCACCACCCCAATCTGCTGTCGCCACTCATCTAAGCGATAGTCATTCAGCGGTCTACCATTCACCCCAATCTCACCTGCCGTCGGTCGATATAGCCCCACCAACAGATCCACAATCGACGACTTGCCCGCCCCCGACTCTCCCACCAGCGCAAGCACCTTGTTGCGCGGAATCGTAAACGTCAAATCTTTGAGCGCAAATGCATTGTCATTCAGATACGACAGACTGACCGACCGAAACTCAATATCGTCCTGCAATCCGGTAAACGATATATCTCCCGACTGCTCAAACTCCTTATCGCGTCGATCCAAAATCGTCTCAAGCCGAAACATGCGAGCGCTGTTGTCTACAAACAGCGTAATGGTGTTGACTGTTCCCTTTAGCCGAGACGCAAGCCGCTGCAACACCAGCAAAAACGTCAGCAACACGGGCAAAATATTGGCATTCGTGCCCTGCACCATCACCGCCGTCACCGCCAACGCGCCGATCGCAATCATCGGCACCGTATCCATAATCGGCTCCGGCACATAAAAAATAAACGCCCGCTTTTGAAGCTGTTCCTGAGTCTTGCTTAACAAGTGATGCGTGCTCTCTATCGCGTGGCGCTGCATCCCAAACGTGTGCAGCAGTCGCAAGGCTTGAATACTCTCCGTAATATATTTCGCGGATTCAACCTGCGTAGCTGTCACCCGCCGTGCCACTCGCCGCAGCCGTGGAATTAGCTTATATTGCACAAACGCAACTGCCAGCGTTAACACCGCCGCCGCCAACGCCAACACCGCCGAAAGCCGCACAATCACCACCAGATACATGATTGCAAACGACAAGCTAATGGCAATTTTATTGATTTGAGTGATCTGCCGATCGACCGCGATCGCCGCATCATTAGCAAACAGCACCAAATCGCCCACCTTATAGCGACTGACACAGCCATAGCTAAAGGTCATCGTCCGCTCAAACACCTTGCCCGTCACATAGGGTTGCGCCTTCGCTGATAACGACGCAGCCGACACATTATTGGCATAATTGCTGAGGCTCAACAAAATTTGCAGCCCCACCGCTGCACCAATCAACACCAAAAACATCTGCTCCGGCGGCAGCGGCAACAGTGCCGCAAGGGTCTGCATC
>JBCBSL010000645.1:0-2258 GCA_039819145.1 Cyanobacteria bacterium J06638_22 | reverse complement strand
GCGGCGGGCTAAGCCCGCCGCCCCTCTCTCTGGGATTTAATTTTCTGGCTGATCCCTAAGCAATAAAGAGATGAATATAAAGATGCAGGTTGAAATAGCAGTTTGTTTGGAGAAGATCTTTATAAAGGATGCCCAGAAAGGACTTTAGGTATTTGAATATTCGGAAGATATTGGAATATTCGGAAAGTGAGACTTTAAAGTTGGGTTGGGGGGGCTGTCAACCCAAGTCTATGCGTGGAGTTTAGGCTTGCGATCGCCTTTTAAAATCCGGCATCTGAATCAACCCAAACTGCACAACCTGCGGAATGACTGCAATTTGGCATCGTTACGCGTACCCGGAAATTGCCCTCATAAGGCGCCACTACTCTGGGTGCTGCATCGAGTGCGACATCCTGGGAGACAACATTGCCCTGCGCATCGAGCAAGATCAAATCGAGATCGTAGCAATCTTGATCACACCAGGCAAAAATGGCTTCCCCAGCAAAGAAAAAACCATTGACATCAGCTTGTTGACCATCGTAAAGCCATAGATCACGGCTTTGGGCGATCGCCTGTGTGATGCTTCCACCAATGACTGTCGCGACAACACCAGCTGCCAGCATTGCAGTTTTTATGGTTCGATTCAACATGAAGAGTCACTCCTAAGTGCATAAATGCGTGTTCTACGCTCAGAGTGCCCATCTTTAGAGAGGGCCTAAATGAGTGGATTCACGTTATTCTGGTCTGATCCCAATAGTTCTGGGGTGTCCAAAAGCGTCTAAAAACGGTTGACAGACGGTGTATAAAACTTTGCGCAATCTAGGTGAATCCTAAGTGAAGTATGGCAACTCTCCTCGGAAGGAGGGGAATACTGACCGTAGTAGCGAATAGCGCTTAGTTGTGGAGAGGTTCATGTCGCGACTCAACACCCGTGCCTACGATATTCTGGCCGCTGAAGTCCGTCGTTTGTGTCAAAATCCTGGCGATTCTATCCGTGCTGATATTGTTCTGGAACGGCTGAATCGCTTTCGTCAGGCAGATGGTGTGCCGCTTTCCATAAATGAGATGCGATCGGCAGTGACCGACATGCTGCCAAACTTTTCGGAGCGGGTGCTCCAACGGGCTGCGCAGGCCAACCGTCCTGCTATCGTGCCAAATTTTGGTTGTTTGGGCGCTTCGTTGATTGGTATGGCTGCAACCGCAGGGGTTGTATGGCTGCTCAATTTGCCCTATCCCATGATTCGCCAACCTGTTTCCCGTACCATGCCTATCGTGCTGCTACCCAGCTACATGAAGATGGATCACGATTATCGTCGTGCCGTGGCTCTGGTTGAGCAAGCAGACCAGTTGGTGAATAGTGCAACGAGCGCTGCCGATATTGAGTTGGGTTCCGAACGAGTGACGCAGGCGCAGGATCACCTTGATGATCTCCCCGTTTGGTTCTTGGGTTACTACCCTCAAGCCTATTGCGGTCTATTTGGCTGTAGTTGGCGCTTTACCTTTGATGAGTATGAACAGGCGCGGCGGTTGATTGGGCGCACCGAAGCGGTGGTGTTTCAGGAGCGCAATGCGCTGACCCTCCTTGATACGGGAACGCAGGCTGTGGATGCGGCCAAGCAAGCCTACACAAATGCCGCGACCAATGCGGAACAGCAGCAGGCGATCGCCAGTTGGCAGACTGGCATGGATCAACTCCGCGAAGTGCCGCCTCAAACCCTGGCTGGGCGCATGGCCGTTACTAAGCTGACGGCCTACGAGCGAGACTATAGCGAGGTGACGGGAACAATCGCAGGCGGCGATCGCACAAATACCCTCATTGAGGCATCCCAATCCTTTGCCAGGAGCGCTGCTGAGCAAGCACAAAATGCACCTCACCCCGCAACCACCTGGGCCCGAATCGCAGATCTATGGGAAGAGGCGATCGCCCGTCTGGAACAAGTCCCGCCAGATCACCCAGGGTATCGACAGGCGCAGGAGCTGCTTGCTGAATACAGAACCAACTTGGGCATCATCGAAGAACGGGTGGTGCGGGAGCAAGAATCGGTCAGAGCGATGGATAGTGCTAACGAGAAAACCAGCCGCCTACTAGCGCAGTCGGACAACCTGAGCCCAAATCAGATAGCCAGCCAACTGCAATCCATCATCAACGACCTGAACAAAGTCCAGCAAGGCACCACCAGCTATAACGAAGCGCAAGCTATGCTGGAGTCTGCAAACAACAAGCTCCAAGAAATCGGTATTTAGGGACTTGTGTGAAAATAAAATCCCCAAAATCCCAG
>JBCBSL010000644.1:0-2274 GCA_039819145.1 Cyanobacteria bacterium J06638_22 | reverse complement strand
AACCTCGAGTCGAATTGGTGAATGGATTTCAGTGTTGTGCTGTTCCTATCTCATTCTATTGTTTGCGCCCGCTGCAACGCAGCGGGCGCAAACAATAGTTGGGTTTTGCGGCTATTTAACCGGACTTGAATTCACAGCGTGATGCACCCGTAACCGTGCGTGAAGAAAATCAGCGTAAATCGGAGCAATTGCGAGAGCGTTGACAGAGCGTTGACCGTGCTTGACTGTTCGCTAGGGCACAAAGTTCTGTGTCAGTCTTGAGCCATAGACGCTGTAAGCCTTCTATAGAAACGGAATAAGCCCCAAAATCACGAGAAATTAGGGATTCTAATCAATTCAAATTTGCCAGATAGAAAAACTCGCTGTTTCGTGTTTGCGAGATTTTTTTGGCGCAATTGGGAGGTTTTTCGATCTAAATTCCAAAAAACTCTTGATTTTCCTGTTTTTATCCACTTTATCCCTCGAAAATCGGGGTAACTTTTGGGGCGATCGCCCTCAACGCCCCAAAATGAGCGGGAAAGCTACATAAATTAAAGGTTTTAGCGATCCACATTTTGTAAGTAGCAACTAGAATTAGGCATTGAAAATCTTGGCTCATAAGGGTTTCAGCCATTCTGGTAAAAAACCTGAATCAAGAGGTCAATCGATCGGTCTAGGAACCGGTATTTCAAATCCCTTAACACATCAGAAACAAAAGGAAAGGAGAGTCTTATGAACAAGGGTGAATTGGTTGATATGGTGGCAGAGCGTGCCAGCGTGACCAAGAAAGTGGCCGATGCCGTTCTGACAGCAACGATTGAGTCCATCATGGAAGTCGTGGCTAAGGGTGATAAAGTGACGCTGGTTGGATTTGGGTCGTTTGATCGGCGCGATCGCAAAGCTCGCGAAGGTCGCAACCCCAAAACTGGCGAAGCGATGGAAATCCCTGCAACCATGGTTCCTGGCTTTTCTGCTGGAAAGCAGTTCAAGGAAATGGTGGCTCCCGAGAAATAGTTGTCGGATCTGTGCAAAGGTACTTGAATTCAGCGCAACCCGTGCATGGGGGGAATTTAACCTGGGCGGCCTCGCTCGCTGGCTGTTCCCCCTTTTTGCTGGCTGATTTTTCTGCCAGCATTAATCCTCTGGGGCCACCAACAGGAGCGATCGCCGCGATCCAAGCGAATTGGGAACAGTTGCGGCATTATCCGGACCCAGAGTATCGCGCCCTGCGTCAGGCATTAGCAGAGGCCCATCGCCTTCATCCCGACTGGATTTTGCCGGGGAATGGGGCGGCGGAGCTGCTGACCTGGGCCGGGCGCGACCTTTCAGCATTAGACCAAACCATCATTCTGACGCCCGGATTTGGGGACTACTTCCGGGCGCTCCGTACCTTCGGCGGCACCTGGCTAGGCGTGCCAGTGGCGTTAACTCAGCCTCCGCCTCACCTGCCCCTGCCATTGCCAGTGCTGCCCACCCCTTCACCATCGCAGCATCACGGGTTATTGCTCAACAATCCCCACAACCCGACGGGTTGGCTATTCTCGCGGGAGTCGCTTCGTCCCTATCTGGAAACCCACCAACTGGTTGTGGTAGATGAAGCGTTTATGGATTTCCTGGGAGCCGATCCGGCAGAGAGTGTGGTGGATTGGGTGCCAGATTTTCCCAATTTAGTCGTGGTGCGATCGCTCACCAAGTTCTACAGTCTGCCGGGACTGCGCCTAGGCTATGCGATCGCTCATCCCGATGTTCTACAGCGCTGGCAACAGTGGCGCGATCCCTGGAGCGTGAATAGTATGGCTGAGGTTGCGGCGATCGCATCTCTGGCTGATCACGCCTTTCAGCAACGCACCTGGGAGTGGCTTCCGGAGGCGCGATCGCACCTTTGGACTGAGCTTGCCAACCTTCCTGGTCTACAGCCTTTGGTGAGTGCCGCAAATTTTCTGCTCGTGCGAGCACAAGTGTCTGTTCCACCCCTGCAACAACGGCTGTTGCAGGAACACCAGGTTTTGATTCGCGATTGCATGAGTTTTGCGGAGTTGGGCGATCGCTACTTCCGAGTCGCAGTTCGCACGCTGGAGGAAAATCAGCGCTTGCTGACGGCTCTGCGCCGTGTTCTGTCGTCTTTTCCTGCTGACGCCCATGGCTGTTGACTATGACTTGGTGATTGTGGGCGGCACGGCTGTGGGGCGCGAAATGGCTCGCCATGCAGCCCAGCTTCAGGCACGAGTCGCTCTGATCGAGCCGGATGAGGAACCAGCACCCGCTGTTGATTGGGTTCCCCAGGCTGTCAGGAGT
>JBCBSL010000643.1:0-2283 GCA_039819145.1 Cyanobacteria bacterium J06638_22 | reverse complement strand
GCTTGGCTTTCCAATTGCTTGGCTTTCGCTTCGATCTCGGTTGGTACGGGCAAGTAGTTCAGGTCGTAGAACTGACGGGCAACCGCCTCGATCACGTCGTAGGCTTCTACCACTTTCAGCCCTGCTTCCTGCAATCGCTTCTGGGGACAAGGCCCAATCTTCATCGCCAAGACAGCGGCGCAATCCGAGATAGTGTCGACGATGCCCGCGAGCATGGCGTCTTCGCCATAACCGCCTTGGCAGTAGTCGCCAACTTTGCGGTGGCTAACGAAGCTCACCGTTGTCGCATCAACCTCGTAAATCATGAATTCTTTGGCATGACCAAAGTGCTGATTTACCAACCCGCTGCCCTTGCTGGCGACTGCAACGAGGACTTTGGGACTATCGGGCGTGGCCACCTCTGCCTGCGGTGCGACTTGTTCTTTCGCAGCGGCCACTTTCTCTTTGAATTCCTGAATACCCAGGCGAACGTTACGGCGGGTTTCGGGGTTGTATTCCGCCTCCATTTCCATGAATTTCGTCTTCGTAAATTCCTGGCTGCGGTCTTCGCCTAGGAGTCCGACAGCATCAGCACGGCACTGGCGGCAGTGGCGCATCATCTTCATGTTGCCGGAGCACTTATCTTGTACTGACTTCAGCTCTTTGGGGTTAGGACCACGCTGCCCGTTCAAGCCGAAGTAGGTGCCATGCTCGGGAGCCGAAATCAGCGGCATGATGTTGTGCAGGAAGGCACCGCGATCGCGAATGGCCTTGTTCACTTCCGGCATGTGCTCATCGTTGATGCCAGGAATCAGTACCGAGTTAACCTTACAGAGGATGTCGGCTTCCCGGAGTGCTTGTAGGCCTTCCATTTGCCGCTCGTGCAGGATGCGTACCCCTTCGATGCCGCGATAACGGCGACGGCGGTAGTGAACCCAGGGATAGATCTTCTCGCCAATTTCCGGGTCGATCATATTAATAGTGATGGTCACGTGATCGACGTTGAGGGCTTTGATGCGATCGACATGATCCGGCAGCATCAGGCCATTGGTGGAAAGGCAGAGCTTAATGTCTGGCGCTTTATCCGCGATCAACTCAAAGGTGCGGAAGGTCTTTTCAGGGTTCGCCAGGGGGTCTCCTGGGCCAGCAATTCCCAATACGGTCATTTGGGGAATCTTGCCCGCCACAACCAATACCTTGTGGGCGGCTTCTTCGGGGGTCAGCAGTTCGCTCACCACACCTGGCCGGCTTTCGTTGGCGCAGTCATACTTGCGGTTGCAGTAGTTGCACTGGATGTTGCAGGCCGGAGCCACCGCAACGTGCATCCGTGCATAGTGATGGTGTGCTTCTTCGCTATAACAAGGATGATTCTCGATCCGGGCTTTCAGCTTCTCATCCATCTCGGAGGGTGCGCCGCTTGTAGAGCAGCCACAGCCACTGCCAGATTTCTTTGCCTTAGTCTGGTTCTTGGTTAGCACCAAATCAACGGCGGGCGTTGCTGTGGCAGCGGAGCTTGCGCTTGTAGAAGGGGTCGAGGGGGGTGGCGTCATAGGTTTATGCAGGGTAGAGGGACTCAGAAAATGCCAGACCAGGAGAGAGGGGATGGGAAGACCGATGGGATGACAACAACGGCGTTCGAGATAGAAGCTCTGGTGGAATGGAAAGTCCGATAGGAGTTTGGTTTGGCAGGGTTTGGCGAAAAAACGTAATGGGTTGGAGGGGGAAGCGAGATGCGTGGTGGAGACGGTGGATGGAGTGTTCAAAAGAAGGAGTAGCGTTGCATCAAATTTCTCTGGCGCTGTCAGCACAGCTAGGCTATTTCATCGACTAATGGGTATTAGCGAGAAAGTGATTGGGAAGAGTTCGTTTGATGCAACGCCCGAAGTCAAGGAGAGTGTGACGCATCTTTTGATTGGGCTAAATCTTCAGTGGAAGTGGGTTATACGGTGAAAGTATGGGTTGTGTGACTGAAGATTCAAACACTATGGGAAGCCAACCGTATAAGTTATGGGTTGAAGTTCTCTAACCGAGAAAAGTTAACGGGGCGTTCCGGTGAGTGTGGTTGCCATCGACCTCAGCGGTGGCTGGGGTGTTTGGCGATGACTGATTTATATCAACCGCAAAAACCTCTCCCCTGAGGCCGCGCCCATAGGAGTTATTGAGTGATTAGCAAGGTACTCAATGGCTGAAACCCTTGAATAAACAGGGAAAACTTTTTTTTAGAGTTTGAGGGACTAGTATTTTGGTGCTCCCGTCCGAGTATTTTTAGGTGATGGGACGGTGTTTTGAGTACTCACGGCGATC
>JBCBSL010000642.1:0-2299 GCA_039819145.1 Cyanobacteria bacterium J06638_22 | reverse complement strand
GATAGCGCGGGCACCGCCCGCGCTATCCAAAATCAAGGGTTTTAGCTGGGATTTGTCCTATACTCAGCCTCTAGAGATAGCCTTACGCCTTGAGATTAGGACAAATCATTTTTTGAAAGCCGCGCGACACGCGGCTTTCAAAAAATGATTGGGTTCTACGTGAGCGCGTAGCGCCATGTTGGACGGATTGATGGTTGGACGTCCTTAGCGTCGGTGCAGAGTTGGCGCAATCGTTCTAAGGCCAATGCTTTTCCCTGTGCTGTCATTGGAGACAGGGTTTCGCCCATGGCAAAGGCGATCGCCGGAATTGTGAGTTGATAGGCGGTGGGTGTTGCACCATAGAGCCATTTGGTTAGGGCGAGGAGCGCTGAGGGGGTTGCGGTATGGGTGGTGAAGGCTAGGTCTTCGTCCGGGTGCAGGGGTTCCAGAGTGACTTCAGGTGGAGGGGTTGTGGGGGCGATCGCTGCATCCACGAACACGACACGTTGAACCTGGGCAATGTCGGCAGCTAACTCTGGGGTGAGTTGATGGCAGGGCAGACTGTGAACCCTGGCCAAGTGCCAGTCCAGAACGGCCTCAGCCACCTGATAGCCAACGCCATCATCCCCGCGCAGGGTATTGCCATAACCAATCACCAAGGTTGCGGGTGCCACTGGGTCACTAACAGCTTGGGCTGAAGGAGCCATTGAATGGGTCTCGCGCTCGATCATGACTAGCAATACTCCACCGTGACTTCTTTCTGACCAACGCGCAGGACATCGATTAAGGCCTCGACCAAACTGCGGCGAATCGAGATATTTTTTGGCAGCAATGGGTTTTGGTAAAACTCGTTAATGCTTTGCCCTACCAAGAAGTGAATGGAATCGGCTTGTAAAATTTCCCGCGCCAGCAAATACGCGCCGTTGTTGTCAAACGGCAAAAGACCGACATCACAGTTGCAGTTGCGAATATATTCCGTGGCTTTTGATAGGGTCAGAATGCCTTCCGTCACCAGATCCACACAGCTCAACATGCCGATGGGAGGGAGTTCTCGGCGCATGGTTGAGAGATCCATGTCGATGATTTCCCCCAGGAAACCGGCGACGATGTTGCCCGTTGTGCCGCCGCAAATCACTTTGCGGCCCGCAAAATCGAGGAGGCGATCGGCATACACCTCATCCTTCTCGGCATCTAAAGGGGGACCCGTAAACACCATCAAGGGATTGCGTTTGCGCACATACACCCCGACGAAGCTGGCATCATCTCCCGTCATCCCTTGATACAGGGTGTTGGTGTGGGTGATGACGTCTTTGATAATGGTGCGAGCCGTATGGGATTTGTTGATTAAAACTTGCTCAATGTGTTTGGCAATGTTGTCCCAACCCCAGCCAAAATTCATGGTCATGCCCATGCCTGCGTAGAGCACGCCATCGCTAATCACGCCTAAAAAGTCGTCCCGCTCCAGGTATCCATCGCCAATTTGGATCTTCCGCCCCAGGATTTCCTGTGTCTTCATTACCAGCGGAACGACTTTGCCATGGTGGCAGTAAAACGGCTGGGGATTGTCGAAGTTGATGACGCGGAAGTAATTGTCAGCCGGGTTGATTTGCAAAATCGTGAAGGTGGAGTAGGCAATCTTGCGAACCTGGCAGATGGGCAAGGTGTCAATGATTGTTTCCAGCACTTGCTCCAGGGGAACAGCCGCATTCAGCATGGTGATGAGGATTTCGGTCGTCAGCGTGGCCAAAATATTGGCCTTGACCCCGCTGCCCAACCCATCGGACAACACCACGATGACCTTGTCGTCGGTTTTGAGATACTTGATCTTATCGCCACACAGTTCTTCACCCCGCTTGTTTAAACTGCTGGCGGTAATATCCAAAAAATTGTCAGCCTGCATGACTTCGGTCAGGGACAGTTGGGGTGATGATGGCAGGCTGACTGAGGTATCCATAGGCAAACCCTTTGGCGATGAGTGGGTAACGCAATTACGTGTTGTCATCTGTGTTCAGCAACGCGAGGGATTCGATCCCCTCTGGCTGCAACATTTGAATAATCTTCAGCAGGCTCACTTTTGTTTCAGCGGTTGTTTCGCCCAATAAGCCTGCAATTTCTTGCACCACTTTCATTTGGTGATGCACCACCTCATTCACTTGTTTGATGGTTTCGTGCCGCAGCTTCGCCAGTTCACGTTTTTGCGTCAGTTGATGGCTGAAGTCTGTCATGATGCAAGCGATGATGCCTTCATCTTCGATGGGGAAGATGACCTGATTGAGCAGCAGCCCCAATTCTGCATATTCCTTTAGGTGATGGCGAAGCT
>JBCBSL010000641.1:0-2302 GCA_039819145.1 Cyanobacteria bacterium J06638_22 | reverse complement strand
GTATCCTCTGGTGCTGGAACCTCTTCATCCGGCGCTTGGGGAGCCTCGTCTATTGGAGCCGGAGCCTCATCTGTGGGGGTAGCAGGGCTCGGTTCAACCTCGGCTGGGGGTGTTTCAGGAACGCCCAGAATACTAGTATTACCAGGAACGTAGAACACTCCAGCGACACAGGCAATCATGAGGGTGGCCAGGGTTCCGGCAAACAAAGCTTTCCAGCCCATGGCCGAGACATCCCGGCGGCGAGAGGGAATCAGAGCACTGACCCCACCCACGAAGATACCCACAGACGCCAGGTGGGCGAACCCAGAGAGGGCATAACTCACAATCAGAATGGCGCGATCGCTCAGTTCCCCAGCCGCACCCGCCGCCGCGAGTGCTTGGTAGGGGGGAATAGCCGTCTCAAACAGACGGCGTCCGATAATCACCGAGGAGGCCCAGAGTTCATTCCATTCCAGGGAAACCCCAGTTAAGACCGTGAGCGGCAAAAACAATGCACCCAGGATGTTCTGCAAGTTCACGACTTGGAAAAAGCCACCAATGGGACCTGGCAAACCCGCCAGGAAGCCAAACAATTGGTTAATCAAAAATACGAAGCCCAGGATCAAAATCAGCACAGCAGCGATAGAAACCGCCATCTTGACGCCATCCAGCGCACCGACGATCGCCGCATCCAAAGGGCTCATACGCTGCATCGGTTCCCCACCGACGGTTTCAGCGGGGATTTCCTCTTCATCCTGTTCATCATCATCGGGGCGATCGCCCTCGACAGGAATCCCACCCGCGGTGACAGGCACCGTGGTTTCGGGCACCAGGATTTTTGCCAGCAGGAAGCAGGCCGGAATCGCCATGATAGACGCAGAAACCAGATGTCCCAGGATGTTGGGGAAAACAGGACGCAGGAAACTCACGTAGATGGCCAGGACGGAGGAGGCCGCGGTACCGAAGCAGCAAGCTAGGATGGCACACAGCTCGCTACGACTCATGGAGGCGAGAAACGGTTTGACGGCGATCGCGGCTTCAATGCCCACAAAAATATTGGCGGCTCCGCTTAGAGATTCCGCTCCACTCAATCGCATCGTGCTGTAAAAGACCTTGGCGAAGAAGTTCGTCAGGATCTGCATAAAGCCGATGTTATAGAGCAAGGCCATCAATCCGGAGAAGAAGATGACAGCGGGTAACGCTCGGAAGGCAAAGATATAGCCTAGGTTGACTGGGGGATCTTGGCCAGGAACAGGCACAATGTTGGAGCCAAAAACAAAGCGTGCCCCGGAATCTGCCGCTTCAAAGATGACATTGAGGAAATTACTGAAGAGCTGCAAGGCATCGCGGGTTCCTGGTACGGCAAAAACGATCGCCCCCAGGATTAGCTGTAGGATGATGCCTGACAGAACGACCCTCCAGGGAAAGTATTTTGGGTGACGGTGCTCGGAAAATAACCAGGCAACAGCACATAACCCAAAAATCCCAATGAGTGAAATCAGGTTTAAGATCCCCATAATCTCCTTCCTTGCGACCCTAAAGCGGCGTTCATCTTAGAACAGTAGCCTAAATCCCTTGGGACGGCACATTGATTTTTTGGGGGTGCAGAATCCAAGTAATGATTTTTTCAGAGAAGCGGTGTATCCACGCCGCTTCTCTGAAAAAAATCATATCCTCAGCCAGCAATACCGATTTTGGGGTCGCTATGGATTTTCTGGGGGAGATAGGCTTCAGCAAATCACCGCAGGCAAAGCACCGATGAACTGGGTAGGATTGGACTATGTGAGAGGATAATCCAGCCGATAGCCGTTACCGTGTATTCGCTGGTTTTCAAGGAATTCTCGACGGGCTTCTGCCCATTGTTCATTGCTGCCCACTGCTCAGAGTGTGGATTCGCCCATGGATGCGTTCGCCCCAATGCCACCCGACTGGACCGAGAAGGCTGTTCATGCCCTGAATGTATGCTGCCCTTCTTGCCGCGCCCCGATCGCCGAGGCCCAACAGGTCTGGATCAATCGGCGATCGCCCATCTACACCGAAGATCATCGCCGCAAGTGGCAAGAGTTCTATTTCTGCACCTGTGGCACGGCCTGGTGGATGTGGAGCAGCGATCGCCCCCCGACGGATTTGAAAAAGCCGGAATCTGATGATCTCCCTACTGACGACCTTCCTACAGATGGCTTTCCCAACCTAGATTTTTGACGCCCGTTGCCTTTGAATCTAAATATCGGATGAGGAAACCCATTGATAGGTTCTGTGAGATGCTTGCTGAGCAAGCATCTCACAGAACCTATCAATGGGTTTCCTATGCGGACTCGATATG
>JBCBSL010000640.1:0-2303 GCA_039819145.1 Cyanobacteria bacterium J06638_22 | reverse complement strand
ATGCCTTAACGCCTTACCTCAAAGCCTCTTACGAGGCGGACGAGAGAAGATCGGAGTGAACAGAGGCTCGCTGTTTGGACTGAAGCCTTGCACGTAGGCGGTTTGCACGTAGAAAAAGCCACAACAAAGCGGCGGCCAAGTTCCCATTGACAGCAAGGCATTGCTAGAAAGTCGATGAATCGAAACGTCATTTCGATTCATAAGGAACCAAGCCAAGATTGAGTCAGCTACCCCAATCGATCGAAGCAGCAGAAAACCAGATGCTCAGAGGCGATGCACAAGCTGGTTACCAAAAACGATAGTCATGGGTATAGAAAACGACACCGAAGACAACAAGTCGCAATTCATCGTTTTCGGATTTCACGTAGACAGAACCTACGTTTATTTTGTGGCCGCGATGTGGTTACAAAATTAACAAATTTACTCAGGACGATGCAAGTTTTGCGGAAATTCTGTTGCTGTTGAAGTTATCTTCTTGGTTGAGCAGGAGGCGATCGCTCCACAAGATTCTTCAACCCAAGACCCAACCGAATACCTGTTATCAACGGAAGCAAACCGTCGGCATCTAGCAGATTCTATTCGCAGCGTGGAGTCTCGCTCGAACCTGATTAGCTTCACACCTGAGGAGTGGAATGAGGAACATAACCTTCACTCCTAAAGCGTTTGCAGATTTCACAGAGTGGGACTCACCGACCAATTTGAACCGCGCCACCCAAACGGCGCGAGCATAAAAGCCAAAGTCCTTCCGCCCGCATATCGCCCCAAGCTACTTCCAAGGAACTGTCGATGAGGGGATTGGGAAGCGATTGCCACCCAAGCTTCCCCAACAAATGGTCTAAACGAAATCGGCCTGCGAAAGCTGCCCCACATTCAGGTTTTGCAGCAGCAATAGGCTTTCACTCCCCCGAGACACGCGCACATCATTGCCCTGTTGCTGAAGAGTGAGTTGCCCAAACTGGATGCCCCCTAGAACAATCAAATCTTGTCCATCGGCAAAGTCTGTGACTCGGTCGAAGCCTTGACCAGAGCGGATGACAATGCGATCGCGACCCGCTCCGGTTGTGATCAGGTCGTTGCCCGCTTCGCCGAGTAAGCGGTCATTACCTGCCCCACCGCGCAACGTATCATTGCCAAGGCCACCGAACAGTACATCATTGCCCCCCTGCCCGTTGAGGTGATCGCGCCCCGCCCCAGCAATCAGCGTGTCATTGCCCATACCACCGAGGAGCACGTCATGACCATCGCCTCCCGCCAGATGGTCATTGCCAGAATTGCCTACCAGCCGATCGCGACCCGCGCTGCCCAGGATGCGATCGTTTCCTCGCCCACCAATTGCTGTATCGTTTCCATTTCCACCAATAAGACGGTCATTGCCATTGCCCCCCAAGAGTCGGTCGTTGCCGGCTTCACCTAAAAGGCGATCGCTCCCGCTTAAGCCATTCACAATGTCATTGCCCGCTAGGGCAAAGATGACATCGCGCCCGTCGGTACCTGTTAGGTTGTCGTTACCAGGAGTGGCTTGGGAACGGCCAAACACCACATAGCTGCTCCCGGCATGATTGTTTCCATCGGGGTCAGCACCGGAGGCCCCAATGATCAGGTCGTTAATGCCATCGCCGTTAATATCCCCCACTCCACTCACAGAACGGCCTGAGCGGTCACCCGGCGCCACGCCATTGACCGCAAAGCCGTTGTCGCCATTGAGTGTGGACAGGTTGAGGCTCGCCCCAAAGCCTGTCTGGTTGCCAAACACCACATAACTGGTTCCGGCATCACTATTTCCATCGGGGTCGGTACGGTCTGCCCCAATGATTAGGTCGTCAATACCATCGCCGTTAATATCCCCCACTCCACTCACCGAAACGCCCGAGCGGTCATTTTCGGCGACACCGTTGATCGCGAAACCGTTGCTACCGTTGAGGATGGACAAGTTGAGGCTCGCCCCAAAACCTGCCTGGCGACCAAACACCACATAACTAGTTCCGGCACCACTATTTCTACCAGGGTTGGCCCCGGATGCCCCAATGATTAGGTCGTTGATGCCATCACCGTTGATGTCCCCTGCCCCACTCACCGAAACACCCGAGCGGTCATCTTCGGCGACACCGTTGATCACAAAGCCATTGCTGCCGTTGAGTGCAGCCAGATTGAGACTAACCCCAAAACCCGTCTGGCGACCAAATACCACATAGCTGCTCCCGGCATAATTGTTTCCATCGGGGTCAGCACCGGAGGCCCCAATGATCAGGTCGTCGATGCCATCACCGTTGATGTCCCCCGCCTCACTCACAGAAACACCCGAG
>JBCBSL010000639.1:0-2305 GCA_039819145.1 Cyanobacteria bacterium J06638_22 | reverse complement strand
TGGCCGATGCTTTGCATCGGCCACAAACGATAGTTGGGTTCTTCAACCGGATTTGGTCTTAATCGTCATCCTCGTCATTCAATGTTTCAATCAGCATGTCCATCTGCTGCTGTTGCTGATTCAAAAAGGCCTCGCATTGGTTGAGCTGTTGCATGGCTTGGGTGAACTGATCGAAGATTTCTGCCAATGGTAAGTCTCCCGCTTCGATGCGCTCAATCATTTGCTCAACTTGCGCAACAGAGTCTTCGTAAACCCAGTTTTTAGGAAGATCGCTGCTAGAGACGGCGTTTGCTTTAGATATCGATTTGTCAGATTCTGGTTTGGACATAGACGTAATAAAAATCATTCAAAAACACTATCGAACACTCGAAACGGCGGATGGGGTCAACCCTAAAACTCCAGAAGGATCAGGCTTAGGCGAGACTAATCTGAATCCGGAGGTTGGGAAGCGATGACTTGCACCTGCACTTCCCCATCGGCGAGTTGAAGCTGTAGGCGATCGCCCGGTTGCACATCGGCGGGCGATCGCACAATGTTCCCACTCTCCTGCCGCACTACCGCGTAACCTCGCTGGAGTACAGCATTTGGGTCGAGGCTCAGTAGGGTTTGCTGGAGAGCCTGACACCGTTGCTGTTCTCGCTGCATCCTTACAGAGACCGTTTGTACCAGTTGCTGCCGTCGCCAGTCCAGTAACTGACGGTGGTGTTCCAGTTGTTGTTCTAGGCGCAGGCGTCGGAGGCGGTCGCGTAATCCCTCTAAGCGCTGACCCTGTTGTTGAAAGCAGATATCAAAAATTTGTTGAATTCGAGCAACGCGATAGGCATGATCGGCAACCAAATCGATGAGTCGAGGAACCGCCTGCTCGGCTGCGGCCGTCGGAGTGTGGGCTGCAACATCCGCGGCCAGATCGGCTAGCGACTCATCCCGCTGATGCCCAATGCCCGTGATCAACGGTAAGGTGCAATCGGCTACGGCTCGCACCACCCGCTCATCGTTGAAGCACTCCAAGTCTTCGGTTGCACCGCCCCCCCGTGCCAAGATAATCAACTCTGCTCGCCTATCGCGCTCTATCCGGCAGATGGCTTGGGCAATGGAATCGGGAGCCTGTTCTCCCTGCACAATTGCTGGCGAAAGTAGCACCCTTAGCCCTGGATAGCGTTGTCGCAGAGTTCGCTGAATGTCTCCCCATGCGGCGGCTTGCGCGGAGGTAACCACAGCAATGGTTTGGGGATAAGTTGGCAGCGATCGCTTCAACTCAGGGGCAAACAACCCCTCGGTCTGTAGGCGATCGCGCAACTGTCGATAGCGCAAAGCCCGTAACCCTTCCCCAGCGGGCAACACTTGCCAAATGGTCAGTTGATAGGTGCCTCGTGCTGGGTAAAGCCGCACGCGCCCCAATACCATGACCTGCGCTCCTGCCTGGGGAATTTCTACGAGCTGGTCGAGCTGGCTTTTCCAGACCACACATTGAATAGTGGCTGCCTCATCGGGGTCTTGCAGGGTGAAGAAGATGCCACTGCGATGGGGATTACAGCTCGACACCTCCCCCGTGACCCAGACCTGCTGTAGTTGCGGATCTTGCTCCAGCAAGTCCTGGAGATAAGTGGTCAACCCCGCTACACTCAACACCAAATCTGGTGGAGCTTCTGTATCGAAATTAAATGCTTGCATCCGACAGCGCGTTCCTCGACTCGTTCCTCAATTTGTCCCTCGGTATTCCTCAAGATCCCAAGCAATTTTGAGATTTATTCTAACTCCAAATGCACTTGTTTTTAGTACACTTGTATTTTGCGGCTATTTTTTGTACTCTGATGAATGGACATTTTTGGGATAGATAGTCTTAGCGAGCGAATTATCCATTGGTGTAGATTGCTTGTGTTGGATCTCTCATGTCCTGAGGGCAAATTAGGTAAGTAACGGCTCTGCCCTTATCCATGCCTCCATCAATTCCTGGCAAGCTTCTCCGTTTGGGTTTCTAGAAGTACTTCAATTATGGGTTATTCCCCGTTGGGGACGTTAGCAAAGATCTGCTTGTAATCTGTAGGGATTTCTTTAGAGTGATAAGAAGCTCTCTCATGTTTTTCTATCCGGCTTGTTTGTTACGATCGCCGGACTGTAGCTGAGTTATGGGCGATCGCTCCCACCCCCCTCTCCCGACTCAAGCACCGTTGCCCCTATAGATTCTTTACTGAAGGTCTTGAGACACCTTTGCTGACTCGGGTACTGTTGCCAGAGGGTTTGCGCATTCTAGCCGTTATCTCTTCAATTAATTTCCATTCAATTATCCCCGTTCAATATTTTGCTT
>JBCBSL010000638.1:0-2322 GCA_039819145.1 Cyanobacteria bacterium J06638_22 | reverse complement strand
GTTGGGTCACGATTGAAGCGGCAACGGCAGCCAATCCGCCGCTTATCACCTGTGAGGAAATCGGCAAGGATCAGGTCGAGGTGCAGGTGGATTTGATCAAGTGGGAAGCATTTGCCCTCGATCAGCGCAACCTACTGTTCTGGCATGAGGTGGCCAGGGTGCAAAACGACACGATTCCCCGCGATGGATGGGAAATGGCAGCACTAGCCATTGGTCTGGGCGGCGCGGTTGGCGAGTTGTGGGTTCAAGACGGCTTGCTGCTGATGTTGGCGCTGGCGCTGTGCGGCGTATCTGGCTGGCGGCTGTATAAGCGCAACAATGGTGAGAAGCGGCTAGTCGAAGCCATTGAGGCGGACGAGAAGGCGATCGCCCTCGCGACTCGATTTGGCTACTCGTTGCCCAATGCCTACAAGAGCCTGGGCAGCGCCCTCAAGATTTTGATTGACCAATCACCGAAGCGCAACGTGCGTCGGGGATACGAAAAGCGCCTCGATGCTCTGAAAAAGAGTGCAGCCCGTGCCAAAGCACGCGCGAAAGGGCAACCCGCATAAAAATGCTAAATTGAATGCGTTGAGCTTTGCATTTTGAAGGCTCGACGCTGTAAGACTACCCAAAATACTGTAAGACTCCTAGAAAGTAACCCTGAGTTCAATTACCTCCAAGTTCTTGCGCCGCCAATGGTCAATAAGCCTATGGCCAAACATGCAGGAGGGCTGATGTTGCATCGTTAATGCGGCATAATAGAAGGGGTTAAGTTTTGTAACGGTTGACATGACGGTATCGCTAGCGATCGAACCGCTACTGTGTTTCGGTTGTTGAGCTAAGCAGTGCAGCCATCGGTTCCGATGTCACCGGACGTGACTGCATTAGCGTGATCTGTACAGTGGGCGATCGCTTCCCCTCGCTCAGTCATGTCTCCGTTTGTCGTCTAATTTTTCTCAACGATGTATCTGACATATCTCGACAGCAACTCGTGGCTGATTGATCTTGAGCATACGCGGATTTTGCTAGATCCCTGGTTGGTTGGAGATTTGGTCTTTGGTGGAGCGAAGTGGCTGTTTCGGGGATTTCGGGACGCTCCCCGATCCATTCCCGAAAACATTGACCTGATTTTGCTGTCTCAAGGGCTAGAGGATCACGCCCATCCCGAAACCTTGAAGGCACTCGATCGCAGCATCCCAGTCATCGCTTCTCCTAATGCAGCCAAGGTCGTTCGGGAGCTAGGCTATGAAGAGGTGACGGCTCTAGAACACGGGCAGTCCTACGCTTGGAAAGAGCAGGTGAAGTTCAAAGCATTTCCTGGTTCCCCCATTGGTCCGTTGCTAACCGAGAATGCATACTTAGTGACGGATATGGTGGCTGGAAAACGGCTTTACTACGAACCGCACGGATATCATGACGCGACGTTGCAAACAGAACCGCCCGTTGATGTGGTCATCACGCCGTTGATTAACCTGGAACTGCCGCTGGTGGGCCCGTTCATTAAAGGTCAAGAAAGCGCGCTGAAGGTCGCACAATGGCTCAAGCCCCAGGTGATGCTGCCCACGGCTGCCGGGGGTGACATCGAGTTTGAAGGGATGCTGATTTCGGTACTAAAAGCCAAGGGCAGTGCCGAGGCGTTTCAACAAATGCTGACGGAGAAAGGGCTGAAGGCACAGGTGATTGAGCCAACAGCGGGCGATCGCATTGCCATCGAGCTGGAACCATCGGTTGCCTAATCCCTGCAAATGGGTGTGGGTTATTGATATCCAATCCGGTTGAAGAACCCAGCTATCATTTGCGTCCGCTGCACTGTAGTGGGCGCAAACGATAGCTGGGTTTTACGATTCGATTATTTAACCAGATTTGAGATGTCTTGGAATCAGCCTTCCATCAAGGGACTGCCGTGGTGATGGATGAGATACCAACGGTCTCCCATGCGCTCGAAGATATTGGTTGCCATGGATTGAGCAACGATTTGGCGGCGGTTGCTGACTTGCCGCACCGTTTCAATCAACACGACGTAGGCCAAGTCGCCGGAAATTTCAGTGGCTTTCACATCCGTATCAATTTCAAGGTACTGGGTGCCCCGGAAAATTTGCGCCCAGGAATCGGCGATCGCCTCCCATCCCACCAATGCTCCTCGACCGGGATGGATGCACACACTAGCACTCCCTTTCGACCAAATCGCCGCCATGGCCTCACTATCCCGCTTTTCAAAGGCACGATAGAAGGCACTGTTTGCCGCCAAAATGTCTGGGAGGACACTCATCGGGCAGCGACCCAGGCCGTGCGAAGGATGTGCGAGGGATGCGACCCAACGGTGCCATCGGGAGTATCCTC
>JBCBSL010000637.1:0-2326 GCA_039819145.1 Cyanobacteria bacterium J06638_22 | reverse complement strand
CTCCACTTGTAGCGTTGGTTATCGTAGGCCGTTCCTTTTTCGGAAAAGGTTTCAGAAACGTTACAAGTGGAGTGCCAATGCCCACAACAATAGTTCAGAGCTATCCGCTCTTGCAGGCAACCCGCTAAACCGAGCGATCGCCCAACCCTACCCCGATCTCCGGGGATCGACGAACGAACCTATAACCATTTCCAGTGTCGAGCAGGAGATTACGAGAGATTCTCTGCGCGACGGACAGGACGAGAGTTGCTCTCACGTGGCTTCGCCTTGTTGACGCGAATTTCGCGACCCAACCACTGTGCCCCATCCAACTCTTCGATGGCTTGATCTTCGTTCGCTTCTTCTTTCATTTCCACAAAGGCGAACCCACGCTTCTTTCCAGTTTCACGATCGGTGGGCAAACTAACACGAACCACTTCTCCATATTCAGAAAAGACTTCGCGTAGATCTTCCTCCGTCGCCTGAAAAGACAGGTTGCCAACGTAAATAGTCACGGCGCTCTCCAAACCTTAATGCGGTCAATCGTTCAGGATGCTGTATCGAAGACTTAATTCACCCTAATGTATAGAGCTACACTACCCCGATACCCTTGTAAGCTTTCACTCGCTGACATCATAGCTGATTCATTTGGAAATGACAGTATCTCGCCTGATCATTTGGTGCGGAATTTTAATGATTTCTAAAATTAACGATGCGATCGCTCGTTTCCTAAATATATTGTCAATATTTCAAGAAATGTAGCTTCAGAACTTTTCTGCTTTCTACTCCTATGCTGATAGAAGGGTACTGATAAAGATGGTTTAAGTTTCAGTTAAGAATAGATAAAACACCGACTCCCGTTGCAGCCAGGCATCTTCTTCGCCAATACTGACTCCAGTTGTGCCTGATACAAGCTATCTTCCAATCCTTCGATGCCGAAAAACCAGAGCTATTCGTCCCTCTCTTTCCAGCAAAGTTCCGCATCAAAGTAGCGTTTTACAAACGATAAAACGCTACTTTCTAACAGATGCGAAGTTTGTCTATCTTTCATGACATATTAACGGTGCTGCAAATTTGATAGCTGCATCGAGGGTAGGTGATCGCCTATGGGGTTTCTTCCAAAGAGTTTTCTCCGTAGTAGAGGATGGATAAAAGAAGCCGATCGCACTGTATGGTGTATACAAAAAATCTAGAGGTAGGGGAAACCTTTACCCTCTGCTCAAGCTCTTGATTTTGGTAGTACGGGTGATTTCCTCATCATCAAAAGCAGGGATTCTCTGCTTTTTGTTTACTCAGACAAAAGAGTGAGCGCAATAATTAAGACGCTTGCAAGGTTTTGCCGGTTCAGCCAAGATTTGTGTACAGAGTTTAGGTTCCGTCAGTTAGGGAAGCGCCATGCCTGAAAAAAACACAACGCTATTGCAGATAGGTGATGCCGCTTACACTGCCGCCTATGAAGATCAGGGAACAGGCCCTGTCCTGCTATTTCTTCACGGCTTCTTGGGCAGTAGCCGCTGCTGGGAGATGGTCGTCGCCGATTTAGCCAGCCAATACCGCTGTGTGCGGCTCGATATGCTGGGGTTTGGCAACTCATCCAAGCCTGACCTGCGCTATGACATTGATGGCTTGGTGCGCTTTGTCCATGCGTTTGTGCAGCAACAGAACCTCCAGTCTGTGACGCTAGTGGGGCATTCCCTGGGGGGATGGGTGGCCGCGGCCTACGCCCTTCGCTATCCGCTGCAAAACCTTGTGCTAGTGGCTCCCGCTGGCATTCGCGACGATAGCTTTTGTGGACGCTACAACTATTTGCGTCCCCTCCTCTGGCGTACGCCTGTCATTGATTGGGGCTTAGGTCTAGCCCTACCGTTTGTGCAACTGGTCGGTCAGCGAGAGACTCTCGAATTCTTTTGGAAAGTTCGCCGTAGGATTTTGACCAATCCAGCAGCCTACTCCTTTTTGGTCAACCGCCTGCGCCCCGAAGATGCGATCGACACAGTGGAACAAGAGATTCACCGCATCACTGTTCCGACTCGCGTCATTGCGGGAGCGCTGGATGATACCATCCCCCTTTGGCACTGCGAAACCTACGCCGACCGCATTTCTCAGGCTGAGCTGGTTGTGTTGCCCCAAGCGGCTCATGATTTGCCGCAACAGCATGGCGGGGCGATCGCTCAACAAATCCGAGACCTTGCTCCTGCTGCTGCTTCTACATCCCACCCATAGCCATCAAGGTTAATATCAAGTCCGTTTAAATAGTCATAAAACCCAAAGGCGTTGTTGCATCAAAGGAGCATGGATTCGGTAATGGACTAAGGTTTAAGTACCATCAAAAACCCTTGCATCCATG
>JBCBSL010000636.1:0-2326 GCA_039819145.1 Cyanobacteria bacterium J06638_22 | reverse complement strand
CTTTAGTCGCCAGGTGGTTTTCGAAACTCACAGTTAATTTCTGGTGTTAATTCAGTGGCGACCCGAAGAATCTCAGACGGTTGAGAACCCGCGTAAGCGCGAGATAGTGGGGTTTCGCTCCGCTAGTCGCGGTTTCAACCGCCAGATTTTCTTATCCCGAACTTCTAAAAAACTGTTGTTTACGTTTTGAAAGCGTGGCTTTGCCGCGCGTTCAAAACGCTAAATGTTGGATTTTATTTAATTCAGAGTCCTTAATATCTCCATCCGTGGTTTTTGAGCTATCGTGAGGGGCATTGCGATGGCGTGATGGTGCCACGGGAGAGTTGGGCGTGAACCTGCGAGTCTTGTTTCCGGTGTTGGACAACTCGGTGAAAGAGTGGGCGACCGAAGCGCGGTTGTTGCGATGGTTCACGCTGCTGTGGTTGGCGATCGGGTTGGTGGTGTTATTTTCGGCCTCCTATGCGATCGCCGATGCGGATACAGGCAACGGCTTGTATTACCTGGAGCGGCAACTGATCTGGGTGGTGGTCGGGCTGGCAGGCTTTGGCATCGTCATTCACACTCCCCTGCGCTATCTGCTGGGCATGGCCGATTGGCTAATGCTCCTGTGTCTAGGACTAGTGCTGCTGACGCTGGTTCCGGGCTTGGGTACCACGGTCAACGGTGCGAGTCGCTGGTTGGCTCTGGGACCGCTCCCGATTTTGCAACCCTCGGAACTCATCAAGCCCTTCCTAATTTTGCAGAGTGCCCGCATCTTTGGTCAGTGGGAGCGCCTATCCATGGGCGTGCGGCTCACCTGGGTTGGCATTTTTGCGTTGCTGCTAGCCGGAATTTTGTTGCAGCCCAACCTAAGTACGGCGGCGCTGTGCGGTATGTTGATGTGGCTGATGGCGCTGGCGGGGGGCTTGCCCTTTCGACACCTGGCGGGGACGGCGATCGCCGGACTGCTCACCGCTGGCATTAGCATTGGCTTCCGCGAGTATCAGCGGGAACGGGTGATGTCCTTCCTCAATCCCTGGGCCGATCCCTCAGGCAATGGCTATCAGCTGATTCAGAGCTTACTGGCCGTGGGTTCGGGCGGTTTCTGGGGCACAGGCTTTGGGCAATCGCAACAAAAATTGTTTTATTTACCCATCCACTACACCGATTTTATCTTCTCGGTGTTTGCGGAAGAATTTGGGCTACTGGGCTGCACGCTTCTGCTGGGGCTGCTGGTGGTATACGCGACCCTGGGCTTGCAAGTCGCCCTCAAGGCACAGAAGCCTGTGCATCAATTAGTGGCGATCGGAGCGGTGGTGCTGCTGGTGGGGCAATCGCTGCTCAACATTGGCGTTGCGACCGGAGCCATTCCCACCACAGGCTTGCCGTTTCCCATGCTGAGCTATGGCGGCAGTTCTATGATTGCCAGCCTGCTCTCAGCGGGGCTGCTCATCCGCGTTGCCCGCGAAGGCAGCGAAGCCAAGGTCTTGTCGCTCACTGAGCGATTTGAACCGCGCCAGCCAAATGGCACAGGCAAGAAAGCCAAAGCCTTGCCGCCTGCATCTCGCCCCAACCCCCTTCCGGGTAACCGTCGATGAGGGTTTTGGGTGGCGATCGCCCTCTACCCTCTCCAACAAATGGCCTAAGCGAAATCGGCCTGCGAAAGCTGCCCCACATTCAGGTTTTGCAGCAGCAATAGGCTTTCACTCCCCCGAGACACGCGCACATTGTTGCCCTGTTGCTGGAACGTGAGTTGCCCAAACTGGATGCCGCCCAAAACAATCAAATCTTGTCCATCGGCAAAATCTGTGACTCGGTCGAAGCCTTGACCCGAGCGGATGACAATACGATCGCGCCCAACGCCCGTTTCAATCAGGTCGTTGCCTGCTTCACCGAGTAAGCGGTCATTGCCTGCCCCACCGCGCAACGCATCGTCGCCAAGGCCACCGCGCAGCACATCATTGCCACCCTGCCCATTGAGGCGATCGCGTCCCGCTCCACCAAACTGACGATCGACGCCTGAGCCGCCATTGAAGGTGTCGTTGCCCAGGTTACCTCGCATCAGGTCATTGCCTCCGGCACCCAGCAGGCGGTCGTTGCCTGCCCCGCCAATCAGCGTGTCATTGCCTACACCGCCGAGTAGCGCGTCATTGCCATTGCCACCAATGAGGCGATCGTTGCCTGCGTTACCAATTAGGCGATCGCGCCCATTGCCTCCCAGGATGCGATCGTTTCCTAGCCCACCACTCGCTCTGTCATTACCATTGCCGCCAATCAGGCGGTCGTTGCCACCATCACCAAAGAGTTGGTCGTTGCCGTTATCACCGGCAAGGCGATCGCCACCGCC
>JBCBSL010000635.1:0-2327 GCA_039819145.1 Cyanobacteria bacterium J06638_22 | reverse complement strand
TTCAAACACCACCAGGGAGAGGGCAAGGGAACCCGTGAGGTGGCCGCGATCGCGCATGAAGTAGGCTTTGGCAATGTCGCCCATCTTGGAGGGCAGTACCATGTTGAGGCTACTGGCCGCCAGGATCAGTCGATTCGCTTCGCCAAAATTAAGTCCCTGCGTTGTCTCGGGCGAGTCTGGCATCAACTGCTGCAACCGCCAGGATGTAAACCCGGTGAGAGGCACAACCATCCCCAAGCTGACGGCGAGCCAGAAGCGATCGCTCTGCCGAAACACCTGTAGCAGCTCAGCAAAATCAATTTGCCAATAGATCAGCAGCAAAATTGCCAGACTGACCCCGATTGAAATCAAGCGCTTCATGCCAAACACCTCCTCATCACCAGAGGTTGCAGAATCTGAGGATGATGTTTTTGAGAAGAAGCGGGATACATCCCGTCTCAAAAAACGCCATTCCCTCACTCCGCCATACCCATCGCAAACACAGTAGCACGGGGGTGCAATCCCTAGATGAGGAGTTCAGTAAAGCGCCCCGTCGCTGGATATGTCCATCAACGGGGCATAGGGATGAGCCAAAGAAACCATCTTGGCGAGCAGACGGGCGTAGGCCACACTTCTCCCATCACCCATCATCTGGTTGAGGCACGGGTCACAAAGCGTTTACTGAGTCGCCTGTGCCAAGCCGCTACCGACATCTCGCGAGGGCAAGGGCAACCGCTGAGCCGCCTGCACGAGCTCTGTCCACAGTTCGCTGCCCTTGGCTCCGGTAGCCTGAGCAAAGAGAGCGGCAATCCCAGACACATGGGGGGTCGCCATACTTGTGCCGCTGATGGTGTAGTAGCGCACGGGCATGGGCCAAGCAGAAAAGACCTCTACACCAGGAGCAATCAGGTCAATTTGTCCGCCCCGTGGGTTCAGGCCACCATTGGAGAATTGCGCCACTTGCAACGCTTCATTGAGTGCGCCGACCGCCATGATGGATGGACAATTAGCCGGATGGCTCACGGGTTGAATGATGCCGTTGTCGCGCCAACTGTCGTTGCCCGCCGCCGCAATGATGAGCGTTCCCCGGCGCAGGCTGCGTTTGCCAACCCGCTCATACACCCGAGAGAAGCCCTGCCCCGGCTGTACGCGCGCTCCCAGGGACATAGAAACCACGCTGCATCCACTGGCGATCGCCCAGTTGATTCCAGCTAGGATACCGCCATCCGAGCCAGCCCCCGCATCGCTCAGCACCTTTCCGGCATAAATCTCGCATTCTCGTGCAACGCCGTAGCGGGGAGAGGTTGGCCCTTGCCCACCACAGGCCGTACCGATGCAGTGCGTCCCATGGCCATTACCATCCTGCGCCGTTTCGCCATTAATAAATGATTTCGCCTGAATCGAGCGGCTGGCAAAATCGGGATGTTCCAGATCCATTCCCGTATCCAGCACCGCCACCCGAATGCCCGCTCCGGTATAGCAGGATGTATCCACACGAGTGCGTTGCAAGCCCCAAGTGATCTCCTCCAGAGGTGTATCGATCGCGGGCACCTCGCCATCCATCTGACGGGATCCAGCAGATTCTGGGGAAAGATGCTCGACCAGCTGCGTAATCGCATCTCGATAGCCCTTGAGGTACTCCAGCGAAACGTTAACATTTTTCCCAAATGGAGCCGAACGGATGGCTGGCGGCTCGGCAGGCAACATGCGGCGGAAGGGGTCGGCCTCTGGTAGGGCATAGACGACCCGCTCAGGTTCCATGCTCAAGGGCAGATGTTCGTTGACTGTCGTGGTGCTAAGCGATCGCACCTGGTCTGGGTCGAGCGACATCACCATCACTCCCAGCTCATCAAACATAATGGAATGCTCGGAGGCCAGCTCTTCTGGGGCGATCGCCCGATCCTCAAAATCGCCCGAGTGGGCAAACTCCGAAACGCCCGTTGCGTTTTCAATGGCACGAACACCCGCACTGATATCCTCATCATTCAACACCACTAAATAACGCCCGGTGGTTTGAGGGGTAGCGGGGGTGGGTGGAATGTTGATCATAAAGCGGTCTTACTCCTTGATGGTTCATCCTGAGTCTACGCTTCCCGATCGAGAAATCACGGAAATCTGCGCAAATTGAAAATTAATATTCACATGGCGGAAAGCATTGCTGTATCTAGAAGCACAAGGCCAGATCGGTTCCATAAAACTCGTGCAATTCGATGATGATGTGGGTGCAACGTGCCCACACCATCATCGACCTTAGCCAGGATTATGTGGTTCGCGTCTCAGTACAGGACAAAAGATCAAATCCCAGCTAAAACCCTTGATTGTGGGTAGCGTGGCACCGTCCCCGCTAC
>JBCBSL010000634.1:0-2339 GCA_039819145.1 Cyanobacteria bacterium J06638_22 | reverse complement strand
AAGGATATTGGGACGGGCAGGCTGCGCCCGCCCGTCCCAATATCCTTACTTGTTAAGGGCTACCCGTGTTTCTTTAAAGCGACTTGGAAGGTTATTTTGAAAGTCTTGCACAGCCAGACTTCAAAATAACTCTATCCACACTTCTAGCACGAAAGAGGAAGGTTATCGCCCCCATCGGGGGCGATAACCTTCATCTTTCGTTCTAGAAATGTGGATAGAGTTATTTTGAAAGTCTTGCTGTGCAAGACTTTCAAAATAACCTTCCAAGTCGTATCAGAAAAACTGTATTCTTCTGGGATGAGTTTTATAGCCGTAGACACTCTAGTTAGGACAAAGACGTTTTTGGGGGGCCGCGAAGCGGCCCCCCAAAAACGTCCTACCCAAAACGTGAGTTCGATGAAGGTGAACCGCCCTCTCCCCCGGCCCCTCTCCCAAAATGGGAGAGGGGAGAAAAGCCTAGAAAATCGTTAGGATTGGGTTCCCCTTCCCCCATTTTGGGGGCTAGGGGCTAGGGGATGGGGGCCGATTAATGCCCTATCGAACTCACGTTAACCTAGATAGAGACCATTTTTGATTTTCTGAATATGCATCCTGTACACGACTTGGAAGTTTACGGGTTCTTCTCTCAATTTAGTAACCCACCAGAAGCTGTGACGCATTGATTGAACCAATGCACCCCAATGCCGATCGCCACCGATGTCATGGGTTGGGTAACATCACCTCCAGAATATGGTCCAAAGGATGCCCTTGGCCAAGCAGATGTTCAGTTAACGTCAACACCTGCTCTAATGCTTGCCGAGTGATAGTGTAAAGCCGTTGGCCAATACTTTGCGTTCCCTTTGCAAAGCTAAATCTCTCTGATTTTTGCCCCGAACACGCCGCATTCTGCAAGAACGACTGCGATAGGCAACTTAACGCAAAGTGGCGTTTGACCGCTTGCTCGTTGCGCACCTGAGCCGACTCGAAGCCGACGACTTGTTTGGCAAACTCATGAAAGACCTCAACGGGCCATCGATAACTCCAGGTTTGAATCACTCGCGTGGATTCCCAATGACGGGCATCGGTAAGCAAGAATCGGGGGGCGTCGCTTAAATCTGCCCGTTCATGGACGATGACTAAGCGTTTGCGCCCATACTTTTTGAGCCGAACACATTTGCTGAAGGCCCAATACTCCTTGGGTTCCCCGTGACGCAACGTCACGCTCAAGGCACGGAAACTCTCAGGATGCTCCGTGCGCAGTTGGAGGGCCACCTGGTCAACCCGTTGCCATTGGTCCTGCCAGAGAAGGTGGCGAGAGCGCTCCAGTTCACTCACCCAGTGCTTGCCCGATTGTTCAATCAACTCCGTCAGCGGACGGTTTAACACCCCGTTATCAAAGGCATAATCTGCGTTGGGAAAGTGGCCTTCAGCTTCCAGCTGTTGCACCATTTCAACGGCGATTTCGGTACGCTTGCGGTAGGCCAAACGGTGCTGGTGATAGTGAAGCAATTCTTCGAGGCGGGCACGGGCCGCTGCCATTTCATCGTAGTGGGAGGTCACGGTCGCATTTAAGTAGGCTAACTCTTCTTTTTGATAATTGGGATATTGCAACTCCACAATAATGCCATCCACCCGATGGGGGTTGGCAATAGCCGCGGTCATTACCGTTTGATCAGTGGTCGTTCGTTTTTCAACATAGTTATACATCCGTTTAGTGCCATAAATCCGCTCACTGTGGTCATGGTTGGCGAGCGTCCAATCCAGGCTCACCACCGCACGGCCTCGACCCTGGTGAACCTGGCATACCTGAGCACGATGACTTGCCATTAACTCATCGACATCCCACCCCGCCTCAAAGACCGCTTGGTGCATCGCCCGACGGCTCACCGATTCATCCTCCGTGAACACCAATTGGCTATAGATTCCCTGAAGCGTTTTATTGGGACTCAACAATAGCCCACTGACATACCGTTGGATATGGGCAAAGCCTGCGTCCCGGCAAAAGACATCTCGGTGGGGAGCCATTCCTTCAGCGACAGTCGCGGGAATACCAACAATGGGTAGCATGATGTTCGTTCGGATTCAGCTAAGAGCATTTGTTCTATTCTAGGCCGAAGACGGCATTAAACTACCAAGTCGTGTCACTCACGCTAATCCCACTCCATTGCCCCAAGAGCCACGCTGCCATTCCATAGGGTAGCAGGACACAAAGCAGACAGCCCAGGCGTTTGAGACCATCCCCAACTCGTTGGTGGGCGGTTAATCCCAACGCTTCATCCAATGGCACACAACTTGAGCCGACACAATGCCCCGGACAGCGACCCACTCGACGTGTCCAACCAATCTCGCCTATCAAGGTT
>JBCBSL010000633.1:0-2354 GCA_039819145.1 Cyanobacteria bacterium J06638_22 | reverse complement strand
AAAGATGGTGAACTAGAATTTCCATGATCAGGAGCTTCATTCATGTTTTTTGCTATCAACTTTACGCTGCTAAGATTTCAAACAGTGAAACAAGTTCTTGGATATCTTCTTCGCTAAACAACCGCTCAACAGCATCCTCCCCAAAACGATCTAACGGTTCATCATACAGGTCCGCTACCTCAATACGCCGCCGCTGTAAGAAAACTGCCATCACCGCCCGTAAAAACCGAATCTGATCCGCACTGTAGGCATGGCGAGGGCGCATCCAGGGGTTGGGGGAGACCCCAAAGGAAAAATGGGTAAGGGACAATAGCCCCTGTACCCAAACCAAAAGATGTCATGAGTCTATCGTCTACCCTAGGCCAGTGGCTAGAGCATTCTAAGTGCCAAGAGCAGTACATGGCGTTGCAATCGGCGGGTAGCCTACCGTCCATGGTCTATGCAGCGTTGCAACTAGGATTAATGCTGGCGCGTTGGCTTCTGGAAAGCGAGTTGTCTGCCCGAGCCTCAAGGCCCGCCCCCTGGCCATTGTGTCCGACCTGTGGACACCGCTTCCAATCTAAGGGCTGGCAGCCTCGCCAGATGCAGACATTGGTTGGCACGATTGCCTGAAAGCGTCGAGTCGGCCGCTGTTCCAGTGGGTGCCGAGGGAGGTTGTCGGTGCCGTTAGATGAAGCCTTGGGCATCGCCCCCTATCAGCAGCATAGCGAGGAGATGATCCGCCTGGGATGTCTTTTCAGCCTGGTGATGCCCTACGAGTTGGCCAGTTGGTTGCTGAGCCAGTGGAGCGGGCTTTCGGTGAGTGCCGCCAGCCTCTGGAGTTGGGTGCAACAGCGCGGTCAGCAGGTGCAGGCGGAGTTAACCGAGCAACTCCAAGCGCAGACGGATGGGGTTGAGGTGTCCCCTGAAGTGTTAGAAGCACCCCTGGCCAATCTGCCGCTAGCCATTGGGGCAGACGGGGTGATGGTGCCCTTTCGCCCGACCCCGAAAACTGCCCAGGGCAAGATTCAATGGCGTGAGGTCAAAGTTGGAATTTTGGCCCGCTTAGGGACCCGCCTTACTAGGGCTGGTGTGGAGGTGCCAAAACTCCTTCACCGCAGGCTGGTGGCGGTGTTGGGGGATATTGACGAGTTCATCCCTCACTTGCAGTTGGAGGCCAAACGTCAAGCCTTCGAGTCGGCTCCTCAGGTCATCTGGCTCAGTGACGGCGGCCGGGGATTTTGGCGGGTCTATCGCACCTGCTTTGCCCACTGTGCGGTGGCAGTACTCGATTTCTTTCATGCCGCTGGTCACCTCGCCCGCGCCACCCAAGCGGTGTTTGGAGAAAAGCACTCCGCTCAAGCTAGAGCCTGGTTTCGGCGCTGGCGACATCTGCTGCGCCATGGACGCACCCGAGATGTCCTACGGGCTTTAACTGGGCTGATCAATTCCGGTCTTTTCTCTGGAGCGGTGTTTACCACGTTGGTGCAAGTGCAAGCCTACGTTCAACGCCATTACCCGCATATGCAATACCAACAGTTCGCCCAACAGCAGATTCCCCTCGGCTCAGGCATGGTCGAAAGTGCCTGCAAGTGGTTGATTCAGCAACGGTTCAAAGGCGTGGGAATGCGCTGGAGTGAGGACGGCTTCAACCATCTCCTGCTATTGCGACTCGCTTGGGTCAATCAGCGTTTTGAGTCCCTGTTTCCACAGGTTCCAGACCCAGCTACCATCTACTCCCCCGACCGCTAAATACGCCCCATGGCGAGCAATGTGCTGGTCAAAATTGCGTTCTACCACCGTCTCATAGTCTGGCAGTTCCTCCATTTCCAGCTGTGCCCGCAAAAAGCCCAGCAGGCTGCCCGTTTTTACATTAAACGCCTTACGAATGTTAGACACCACATCTGTCGCCGCCACCCGGTAGGTGCCCGCTCCCTCAGCGGCAACCGGCGACGCCGTTGCCCCCTCCTCGCTAAACAGCTTCACCCCTAACTCCTCCCGCAGCGTCCGCTCCAGTTCTACCAGCTGCGAGTCTGTGGGGATAGCACCCTGGCGCAGGGCTGCGATCGCTGGGTGACTCTCCACAATCTCCAGCACCCGCCGTTCCACCCGCTCCCGGTATTCCTGCACATACACCTGCACGCCCCCATCCCCCAGGGTGATGTAACCACTGTGGGCAATGCGATCCTTCAAATCCAGCTCTAAAAAAGAGCTGGGCTTCTCGCGGCGATTTCGCATCTGCCCCGCCAGGTCTTCAACCACCTGATTCAGCATGGCTGGCGTGGCAGTGGTCAACTGGGCCGATAGACAGATTTGCACGGCTGCTTGCTTTTGCGGGTCTCGCAGCACAAAATCCGGCAGGCGGCTGACATCCT
>JBCBSL010000632.1:0-2357 GCA_039819145.1 Cyanobacteria bacterium J06638_22 | reverse complement strand
GATTGGTACAGCAAAACGTTGGAGAGCTACGAGCAATTTTTTGGCACAGAACCACCTGTGGAAATTTGGTCTGTACCCGAGGATCGATTTGGGCGCGACTTGCATTTTGTTCGGCTCAATACTCAGCAAAACTGGGTGCTGCCCAAATTTCCACAGGTGGTTCTGTGCCAAAAAATTGCTCGTAGCTCTCCAACGTTTTGCTGTACCAATCATCAAATTTCTGATTCTCTGCTTCTCCACCCAGCGTTGGATCATGATGCAACGACGTTTGCAAAACCTCGGAGCAAAATTCGTCCCAATAGGATCGCGTGTAGGTCAAATGCAAATGCCAAACTTGGTCAACCTGGTCAGAAGGGGTAACGGGGTGCTCGGCAGCTACCGCTAAAAAAGCAAACTTCTTGTACTCTTCAATGACGCGTTGAGCATACTCAATTGAACACGCATTATCCCTGGCTAGCCGTTTGCTAAAGGACAGTTGGGCACCATGTTGGTCTAATGAAAATGCTTGAATGCGCTCATACAGTTCGGCTTGTTCAGCGTTCATTGCTTGAACAGGCTTGCTTGCTAATCCTTCCTCGTTCACCATCGTTTTTATCAACTCGGAGAAACGTTACTCCGAATGTAACTTAAGCACAGAACATCTGCCGCATCATAGCTGCTATGGCGCTACGCGCTGAAGTAAACCCCAATCATTTTTGAAAGCCCCGCGGCGCGGGGCTTTCAAAAATGATTTGTCCTAATCTCAATACGTAAGGCTATATCTGTCTTATGTTGTCGTAATTTTTAGACGGTTGCCGATAAGTTCAACGTGCAAGTCTGATAGTTTGGCTACAATCGCATCTGCATCTGCAAGAACTGCAGGCTGATTGGTCGATGCAACGCCAATGACTCGTGCTCCAGCCGCTTTGGCAGCCATGATACCTGAAGGAGCATCCTCAATAACGACACAATCTTCTACGGCTAAGTCAAGTCGCGAAATGGCTAGAAGATAGGGGTCTGGTGCAGGCTTACCGCGTTTAACATCATCAGCCGTCACAATGTCATCAGGAATTGGCAGGCCAACATGTTGGAGTCGAAAGGTTGCTGTCCGGCGGGTTCCACTCGTAGCGATCGTCCAGCGCTCGGGAGGAAGCGTCGATAGCAGTCGAGCTGCACCTTCATGAGCAACAAGCCCATCTGTGTCATCGGCCTCTGCTATTTCTTTCATTTTTGCCTCCGCAACAGCGTCGAGGTGCGGAGCAAATTGTCGTACCGTTTCAACCGTAGGGCGACCATGATGGGCAGCCAAAATCGGCTCAACGGGAAGACCGTGATGTTCGGCCCAGCGCTGCCAATGCCGCACAGCAATAGGGTCTGAATCGACGAGTACACCGTCAAGGTCAAAAACAATTGCCTTACAAGTAAAGTTCATGAGCACTGACTATAGTCCACAATCGGGGACATTCTAACGTCTTTGAACCCAAACTCCGATCGCCCATTCAGGTTAAGTACATCGCCTACCTTCATTCCATTCGGCAGGGTATATTCTCGAATTTCCCTACATGAACCTAACGCTACGCACTGAGTCATTTCAAAATGACCAACTAATTCAATGCTCTCAGGAGCTTATAGCCAACCCTTAAGGGCCTTATGAACTCAACTATCCACCTTGAGCCCAGTTCTCCAAAGCAAGCATCGTAAAAGCAAAACTGTTCGTCATCACATGTGCCATTGTTACTGAGCGCAGATCCCGTGTCCGCCAGAACGCACAGGCCCATAACACACCCATGACACCGGCACCTCCTAACATTCCTAAAGCACCAGCTTTGTAGGCCACATTGGGAACACAAAGCAATGCAATGTGCCAAAGAACAAACAGCACAGTAGGGTAAGCCCATCCCCAAGCAACTTGTTTTGAAAATACGGATACAAAAGCACCGCGCCAAAATAACTCCTCTGTCACACCATTCAAAATCGCAATTCCAATCGTTGCTGTCAAAACTGGTATGGAAGGAACTGGCAATGATGAAACGAAGGCTGCGAAGAAAACGCCAATTGGCGGAAGCCACGTCATCAAGAGGGCGATCGGATCTCGGCTTAGGGGCGATCGATAACTCTGGATCAATTGAGGGAGGTTAGAACCGAAATAGCATAAAGCCCAACATCCAACCCAGTAAGTGAAACAGACCACCAACAATGCAGTAAGCGAGCCAGTCATGCGGCCTATCACTAAGGCAAAGGCGATCATCAAAGCAACCAGTACAAACGACCCAAACAATAAAAAGTTAGGGTTCCCAGCATTCTTAGAGCGTGTTTGAAAAGGTCTCTGGAGCGTAAAAAAGCTCACTCGGTATAAGCTGCAAATAACACCAACAGCA
>JBCBSL010000631.1:0-2371 GCA_039819145.1 Cyanobacteria bacterium J06638_22 | reverse complement strand
AGGAAATTACAGTAACCAATGTGTTGACAGAGTTCGCCGACGTTCCGCCCAGCGGCATCAAATGGCGCATCGAAGGCCGTCACCGGGCTCCAACTTGCTTGGCATCCTTCTCAGCACTCGTGAACGGACGAAACCCAAGCACGTCACCTGGAGCGGTGATCGCCAACGTTTGGAACCAAACTGCAGATGCGCCCTTGAGGTTTACACTTAAAGAAGGCATCTCAGTGTTAACTGCTGCAGAAACGACAAATTACGAACTCTCTGTAGTCACCCACACCGGAGGAACAGATCGCCTCGCAATCAGACTTGATACTACAGGCACCAGTGTTGAACGTGTCACAGACTTCGTGATTACAGAAGTCGTCTCGCGGTAATTGTTCGAAGCGCGGTGTTTCCCGCAAGGAAGGCAACTGGGAGGACCGGCTGCTGACCGGCAATCCCCTTAGCACTGATCGCTGCGTCATGGGATCGCCACAGCAGGAAGATCCATTGCACGCAGAAGTAAGGAGGGTTTTTGATGACGTCTATCAGTTTTAGAGTCTACTCAACGAATGCAGACCTGAAGGCAGGAGCTGCGGCAGGTGAGTTTGGTGTTGGCGATGTTGCTCAGCAGATTTCCTACTACACCAGTAGCAACACCCTTGCTGCTGGGGGAGCGAGAGTGGGCAATGGCTCACCGCAAGGGGGCAACCACTACGTTTTGAAAGACGCCAGCCCTGGAACACGTCCGGCTGAGGATGGCGGCGCTATCATTCACGTTTCAGGATCAGCTACTCTTTTTTTACAAGCGCTCTTCCCTGGCGGAAAAGTCAATGCAGAGCAGTTCGGCGTTCGCGCTCAAATCAACAAGACCGTCAACAACCTCAGTCCAGGAGAGATTGTAGTTAACAGCGTCGGTGTGGGCCAACCAATCAACAACGCGCTCGCGTTCGTCGATGGGAAGCTTCTTTTTGGCCCAGGTGTCTTCGTGTTCGACGACGAGATAGTTATCGATCGGCCAGGCTTATCTGTCATTGGACAAGGCGCAGGCCCCGAGGACGAGACCGTGACGAACGCTGGCACTACGCTTCGAGGAACAAACGCCGCTAAAGCCGTGATACGGATCCGAGCTGAAGATGTCCACTTGAAAGGGCTCACTATAGGTGCCCAAGGCGATCGAACCACGGCCACAAGGACAGTCGAGTATGCAAACTACAATCCAGGTATTCGCATTGAAGGTCAAGATTTGCCTGAAGAGTCTATAGCGCACCAAGCGGCAACTCCTGCTCTTCACGACGTCTGGGTGCAAGATCAACCAGGTGACGGCGTGGCATTGGTAGGAAACTGCCATCGTGCGCTGTTAGAACAGGTTGTAGCACAGCAAAATGGGGGGCATGGCTTTGTCCTAACGGACGGGCAAATGATTGGCCGCACCAACAAGGTTCAGGCTGGCGTAGCAAACTTCTTGCAATGCCGGTCACAGGATAACGACGGCCACGGCTGGCGCATTGGGCGCAGGGTGGCCTACGAGACAACTGTGCCAGACGGCATCACAAATTCAATCGTCTCAACGTTTGATGTTGCAATGCAAGTCTACTTTGATAACTGCGAAGGCCTCGATAACGGGTCCTACGAGGTTGGGAGCTTTACGATTCCGACCTACAGTGGATATGGCACGCTTGGGACCTTCAACGAACAGCAGCCCTTGCTGGAAGCGAGCGCGGATTCATTCATAAACTGTGATGGCCTGTACATAGACAGTGGCGTCTTTCAGCCACGGTTAGGCGTTGTCAGTATTCAAGCACAAGTGACGACAACTGAAGAGGTAGCCGCTGGTGTAGCGCTGATGGGTCAGGGCGGCCTCATCAACAACCTACAGTTTTCTAACGTTAAGGAGCCTGTCGCGATACTTCGAACAGTTGAACAGGCAAGCCAGGGCTGGCAGGTGTTCAACGCTCACATCATCGATCAGGCGGGTTTACCTGCCGTCGTTGCTCTCGATGATGGCATTAAGAACATTCAAGTATGGCAAGGGAACAGCTCTGGTCACTCGGCCGCAGTCAACAATACCACGATTGCGGGCTTGGATGTTTTTGACGCTGTGAACAGCAAACAGACACTCAATCAGCCTGTTGCCTTCCAAGAGACGGCGACCTTCGAGGCAGCCGTTGATCTGCAGGACGATGTTTCGTTCACTGGCGACTCTGTACACTTTGACATGTCTAGTGGTGGCGATGTGATTTTCTCGGGAACCGGAACAGAAGTAACCTTCGAAGTAGACGTCGAAGACGCCAACAGCGTCCCGATGAATTCTATCGCTAAGATTGAGGAAATTACAGTAACCAAAGTGTACAGAGTCGCCAGTGAACGAAACATCGTCCTGCAGATCAAC
>JBCBSL010000630.1:0-2386 GCA_039819145.1 Cyanobacteria bacterium J06638_22 | reverse complement strand
TTTACTCTGCTCCCCTCGCTTCTAAGTATCTGTTCGGATAAATTCTGCCAGGGGCTTGATTTCCATTAAGGTTTGACTAAGTTCTTGGTGGATCACCCCATTTGTTGCCAAAATGCGCCCTGATGCCATTTCCAGTGGGGATTCGTCATAGGCTGTGACGGTTCCCCCAGCCTCTTGCACCAATACCATCCCTGCGGTCAAATCCCAGGGCGATAATCCCCGCTCCCAATAGCCATCGAGCCGACCACTGGCGACATAGGCCAAATCGATCGCCGCTGACCCACCCCGCCGCACCCCATGGGTGAGATCCGTTAGATGACAAAACTCGGCGTAGTTGTTGTCGGAGGTTTGACGACGGTCATAGGCAAAGCCCGTCACGAGCATACTCTCTTGCAACGATTCGGTGATGGAAACCCGCATAGGCCGACGCTCGGTATCGCCGTCTCGCTCAAAATCACACCAAGCTCCCATCCCGTTGGCGGCCTGGAACAGCTCCCGGCGCATCGGATCATAGACCACTCCGACTTGAGGGACGTTATTAATCATTAATCCAATCGACACAGCAAAAACCGGATAGGAATGGGCGTAATTTGTGGTGCCGTCTAGGGGATCGATCGCCCAAAGATAGGCGCTCTCTGAATTTCCAAGCTTCCCACCCTCTTCCGCCAAAATGGCATGGTCAGGGAAATGGTGTTGGATAATTCCCAAAACCTTAGCTTCAGCGGCATGGTCTGCTTCCGTTACTAAATTGCCAGACGCCCCCTTTTTCTCAATGGACTTGAGGTTGCCGAAGTGCGATCGCAAAATCGCTCCTGCTGCCAGCGCGGCCTCAGTGGCAATGTCTAGAAAACGTTGCAGGTCTTGGGATGAAGTCATAGAAAAGGTCGCTGTCTAATGAAGAATCGAAATGATCAGAAATCAACGGAGCGATGAAGTGATCGCAGGCTGGCGCTACTCCAGGTTGCGGCGGAAGTCACTGGGGCGTTGGCGCATCGGTTGGTCAGGGTTCCAGATACCCCGGTGCAGCAGACGAGCGGCTTCCTGGGCATTGGCGAGCCGGAGGGCGTAGCGAGTATTGCGAACGTCGGTTGTGGGCGATCGCCCCTTAGCCAGCACCCACCCTTCTTCCACCATCGCTTCATTGATCAGCCTATCGCCCAACCACACATAGGCAAGTGTTCGTCCATACGCATCGTCCCGTTCCTGGTCAAATTCCAGACGCACCATTTGTCCGGCTAGTTTGGTCTGGAGGGCTTGGGTGGCCGCTTCCCCCCAGGGTAGCTGTCGTGGGTCGGGAGCCTCAATACCGATCAGCCGCACAGCCTTTCGCAGCGTTGATCCCGCGTCTAGCACTTCGATCGTCTGCCCACTTTTGATGGCAGCAACCTGCACTCGAAGTTCACCTGGATTCTCATCTGCTGCGCCGAGGTGAAGCAAGGGCATCTGGGTTATGAGGATTCCGGCCAGTAGCACCGTCCAGAGGATTCTCCAGACGCGGGGTGAGAGTAGACGCATGGCACACCTGTAGAGAAACGGCACGCTTCCAGAGTGCCCAGGCGTCTTAATTGACTTAACAGTTATTCTTCGTCCAATGGTAAACCTCGCCGGACTTTGCCCCTACCAAAGTAGCGGCCAAACTGTTGCTCATAAACTTCGTCTTCATCCTGGGTCTCAACCTCCAGGGGCGAGCAGGGATAGCTGACGCAGAGCAAGGCATAGCCTTTTGCCCGCAGTTCGGGCGACAAGCCCATGGCCTCAGGTTGATACAAATCGCCCGAGATAACGCGCACAGCACAGGTCGTGCAGGCTCCGTTGCGACAGGAGAAGGGAAGCTCTACCCCCTGTTCTTCTGCTGTTTGTAGAATGTAGCGATCGCCCGGAACCTCAACATCATGGTGGGTTCCTTCCTGGCGGTGGTGGATATGAACGGGATAGGACTTTGACATAAGTCGTGCAGGATTTGTGGCCGCAGTAGCCGTAAAGAGTAATTGCCATGGACTCGCCTTGGATTGCCCCATTGCGAGCCGTTCCTTGGAGATCATAGGACGTTCGCGCCGCAATCGCAGGGGAATCCTGGGAGGAATTCGGAAAATCCTGGAGAGAAATTTTGCGGACACGGGCGATCGCCCCTTCTACCACCGCCCATTGTTTGTTAGGATAGCTATTCTGCGGCGGAATAACGGCGTAGAAAGCCCCATGATCCGCTATTGTGGAATGTGGCAAATAAATACCCCTGGAGAGATGGCCGAGTGGTTGAAGGCGCAGCACTGGAAATGCTGTTTAGGGGCAACTCTAACGAGGGTTCGAATCCCTCTCTCTCCGTTCAGAAATTGGTGATTGTGCTGGATGGGTTCGGCGACGCCGAACCCATCCAGCACGCTGAATT
>JBCBSL010000629.1:0-2398 GCA_039819145.1 Cyanobacteria bacterium J06638_22 | reverse complement strand
TGCTGGAAAGCGGGATGAATCGAAACGTCGTTTCGATTCATCCCGCACTTCTTTCATCCCTAAAATCAGCACCGCCGATTTGCCTGTCCAGGTCGCCCAAAAACGCGATCAACTTCACTTGGCGTTTGTGCTCAAAGGTTTGTCCCCAAATCTGATCGGTGCGGGTGTCAAAGGCGGTAAGCAAGTTCAACGCTCCTTTGCACCCGTGTTCATGCTCGGCGCGGATCGGCGTCTATGCTTGAGGCGGTAAGGTTGGGGCGTTGCGGGGACACGGTTGAAAGGAGGTTTTCTCGTCCAGAGGACCAACCCGTTGAGTGGTATGGCTAAAGGGATGCCCCTCCGACAACAGCAGAATGGCACAGGCAGGTTTGGCAAGACCCACGGGCGTTTTTTGACGCCGCGGTAAGCCTTCGAAAAGCGGTGCATAGGCTTACCACCTAATGCACCGCTTAAACAAAGAACGAATCGATCAGAAATCAAACACTGACGGCTAGCTCATCAGCGCTTTTGCCTTCGCGACGACGTTATCGACGGTGAAGCCGTACTTCTCCATGCAGGTGCCGCCGGGAGCGGAAGCACCAAAGGTATCGACGCTGAGGGTGTCGCCTTCGGTACCCACAAACTTGCACCAGCCCATGCTGATGCCTGCTTCGACTGAGAGGCGCTTGGTTACCGCTTTGGGCAGTACGGACTCCTTGTAGGCGGCATCCTGCGCGTCAAACAGCTCCCAGGATGGCATCGAAACCACGCGCACCTTTTTGCCTTCGCTGGTGAGGGCTTCGGCCGCTTCGACGCACATTCCAACTTCGGAGCCAGTGCCGATCAGGATGATGTCGGGTGTGCCTTCGCAGTCGACGACTGGGTAAGCACCCTTCGCGACGCCTTCGATGCTGGACTTCGCCAGGTTGGGCACGTTCTGCCGCGAGAAGGCCATCAGCGTTGGACGGTTTTGCACCGCGTTTTCGATGGCTACTTTGTAGGCACCAGCGGTTTCGTTGCCATCCGCCGGACGAATCACCGTCAGGTTGGGGATAGCGCGGAGAGAGGCGATCGTTTCTACGGGCTGGTGGGTAGGACCATCTTCGCCCAGGGCAATGGAGTCGTGGGTCATCACCCAAATTGCGCCGACTTCAGCGAGCGCCGACAAGCGAATTGCTGCCCGCATGTAGTCGGTGAATACCAGGAAAGTTGCGCCATAGGGGATGAGTCCCGATTTGTGTAGGGCAATGCCATTGCAAATGGCACCCATGCCATGTTCCCGGACGCCAAACCGCAGGTTGCGGTTTTCGTAGGCTCCCTTTTGGAAGCTGCCGCTGACCTTCAGCTCCGTTAGGTTGGAGTGGGTCAGGTCAGCGGAACCGCCGATCAACTCGGGCAGCACTGGAGCCAGGGCATTCAAGCACGCCTGGGAGTGCTTACGGGTCGCCATCACCTTATCTTCAGGAGTGAGGGTTGGCAGTGCCTTGTCCCAATCCGCAGGCAAGGTGCGGCTGATGAAGCGCTCGAATTCGGCGGCATCTTCGGGATACTTGGTTTTGTACTGGGCGAACAGCTCGTTCCATTCGGCTTCGTTGCTAGAACCCCGCTCGACGGCTTTGCGCATGTGGCTCATGGCATCGTCGGGAACCTGGAAGGAATCGTAGGTCCAGCCCAGGTTCTCGCGGGTCAGATTAATTTCATCTCCACCCAGGGGTGCACCATGAATCCCAGCAGTGTTGTTTTTGTTAGGCGAACCGTAGCCGATGGTGGTCGTCACTTTGATCATCGAGGGCTTATCGGTTACCGCCTTGGCTGCCTCGATCGCTTTAGCAATACCTTTCAGGTCAGCGTTGCCATCTTCCACATGCTGCACATGCCAGCCATAGGCTTCGAAGCGCTTACTCACATCTTCGGTGAAGGAAATATCGGTGGAGCCGTCAATGGAGATGTGGTTGTCGTCGTAAAACGCGATGAGCTTGCCCAAACCTAGGTGCCCAGCCAGGGAGCAGGCTTCGCCCGACACCCCTTCCATGTTGCAACCATCGCCTAGGATTGCGTAAGTGTAATGGTCAACCAATTCCAGGTCGTCCTTATTAAAGCGGGCGGCCATGTGTGCCTCGGCCATGGCCAAACCGACAGCATTTGCAATCCCTTGCCCCAACGGCCCAGTGGTGACTTCGACCCCAGGTGTTTCAAAATTCTCGGGGTGGCCGGGGGTTTTGGAATCCCACTGACGGAAGCTCTTGATGTCGTCGAGGGTGACGCTGTCATACCCCGTTAGATACATCAGAGCGTATTGCAACATGCACCCATGACCAGCGGACAGAACGAAGCGATCGCGGTTGAACCAATCTGGGTTCTTGGGGTTGAACCGCATGAACTGATCCCACAGAACAAAAGCCATCGGAGCCGCCCCCAT
>JBCBSL010000628.1:0-2407 GCA_039819145.1 Cyanobacteria bacterium J06638_22 | reverse complement strand
AAACCCGCTTGCAAATCCCCCAAGCTTTGCAGCGTTAACCCCTTATTGTTGAGGGCTTCAACAAGGTCTGGGGCACGCTGGAGCGCTCCATCATAGGCCGCGATCGCCTGCTGATAGCTGCTCAGCGCCTCCCCATGCTGCGATAAACCCGCTTGCAAAGCTCCCAATCGTTGCAGCGCATTCCCCTTATTGTTGAGGGCATAAACATAGTCTGGGGCACGCTGGAGCGCTCCATCATAGGCCGCGATCGACTCCTGATAGCTACTCAGCGCCTCCCCATGCTGCGATAAACTCGCTTGCAAATCCCCCAAGCGTTGCAGCGTTAACCCCTTATTGCTGAGAGCATCGACATCGTCTGGAGCACGCTGGAGCGCCCCATCATAGGCCGCGATCGCCTCCTGATAGCTACTCAGCGCCTCCCCATGCTGCGATAAACCTGCCTGCAAATCCCCCAAGCGTTGCAGCGTTAACCCCTTATTGCCGAGGGCATAAACATCGTCTGGGGGACACTGGAGCGCTCCATTATAGGCCGCGATCGACTCTCGAAACTCCTGCTCAGCAGCTACGTATTGAGACAGAGCAGCGAAATATTGACCTTCAGAATCCGAGACAACACCCACCATAAAATCGCTGCGGATCAGCAGATCGCTGCGGAGATCAAGGAGGCTACGGCAGAGGTCGTAGCGGCTATAGTGCAAGGCTTCATCGAACTTTTCTGCCCATGTCTCAACTCCCTGTCGCCAATCAAGTCGATTTTGATGGTACAGCACCTCGACAGAATTTTGCGTCTGGAAATGTTGCAACAAGACTTGGTGAGCTTCGCGGGTAATGGGGGCTTCCCGCTCATCCTCCAGGCGGCGGAGCAGGTCGTGGATGCGGTAGCCGCCCTGGGTATCGCGCCACACAAAAGAAAAGCGGATGAGGGCATCGAAGTGGGGGCGTAGGGGTTGGTAGTAGCTGGGGAGGGCGTTGCCCAGGGTGGTGTAGAGGGCATAGTCGAAGCGGCGACAAGCGCTCAGGGCTTCGATGGCATAGCGGGTTTCGGGGGTGACATAGCGCAGTAATCGTTCGATCAGTTGCCTGGCTGTGTCGGTCAGATCGGGCAAGTCGGCAAAGTCGGCAGCGGTCAGGGTTTCACCCCGCTCCCGTGCCGCCAACACTACATCGGCACACAAGCCCAAATACAGCGGATGCACCTCATCGGGAGCCACCCGCGCCACCGCAAGCAGCCGTTGTGCCAGTGCCGCGTCATCAATGCCGACCTTCTGCAAATACTCCGCCCCATCCACCTCCGTTAGATGCCCCACTCGCTGGGTTTTCAGGTATTCCGCTGGGATATCTGTCTTGGGAGCCACGGCCTTTGCCTCCGCCCAACGGGGCACATCCCGCCCCGCTACGATCGCCACAATTCCCTGTTCCAAGTCCAGTCGCCGCAACAGCTTCCGCACCCAGGCATCCCGCTCAAAGTATTTGGCCGTTGGCTGTTGCCGCTCATGCCCCCAAAAGGCTTCGTGGGTATCAAAGAATAGGACAATACGCGGGGGGGATTCCTTCTGTGCCATCGCTGCATTCAAGTCATCGCCCAGCAGGCGCGGTAACTCAAACACCAGCTCCTTATCCAGATCCATCTGGCAGATCTGCTGTACCCTCTCTTTTTTCAACCCCACCTTGGCCAGATACACTGTGAAGCGGTTTCCCAAACCCCCCGCAAAAAAGGAGAACAGCGCATTGGCAATAGCTCCCGCCGCATTCTGGCTCACCACATCAATCAGCGTGGAAACCATCCCCGCCGCTTCCCCTAATGGGAACAGCGCCTTGATCTCATCCGGTGATTTGCCCTTCTGATGCAGATACCATACGCAGGCAAAATCATAGAGCGGAAATCGCAGCCGCTGGCTCAGATTGTCCGCACTCTCTCCCAACGCCCGCCGCAACATCAGCAATCCATAAAACGGGTCACGGGAACTCTCAACCCCCAACCCCGCCGAACCAAAATCCAGCAACGCCACAGGCACGGGCATATAATTTCCAGGCTTCAGTCCAGTGATGTATTCCGCCAGCTTTGCATCGGGCAACGCTTTCACCTGCTGCCAGGTCTGAGGCGTCAGCCGCTTGCAACACTGCGTCCGCAGGTAGCGCAACAACAATGATTTGCCATTCCCCCCTTCCCCATGAAATACCTGGATTCGCCGAGGTGCTGGGTCTTCGTTGAGGCATTCCGCCAACAGGCGCACGAAATTGTGGCGATCCGTGAAGAACTGGAGCGATCGCATCTCCTCCGTCACCGAAGGCAACTCTTGCGAGGCGTCGTCAATGCTAGGCATGCCGCAGGTAAAGCTTGGACAGTTCAGGTCTGACAGTTCAGGGAATTGCTTTCGAGATAGAAATAATCACTCTGTCTCGCCAG
>JBCBSL010000627.1:0-2415 GCA_039819145.1 Cyanobacteria bacterium J06638_22 | reverse complement strand
AAGAGACGTGCAGTTCTTCACTTCTCAGGGCGATCGCACTTTGATAATGGTGGGATTTCTACCGTAATGGTTGTTCTGACCTGAGAATTTAGGTTAAATTTAGTTAAGAATACTTCTCAGAATTCAAAGCTTTCTTGAAAAGTTTGGGTCTTTTGACTCTAGTGTTTAGTAAAAAGCGAGAAGCGATTTTAGGTGTCAGTCGTGGTGGATAGCTGGGTTTGGCTCAGCATCGGGCGTCTGACGATTGATGTTTCAAGGGAATGATGCGTATATGAAATTTTCCTGGAGAGCCGCATTACTTTGGCTATTGCCCGTGCTAGTCATCGGCTTTTTCTTCTGGCAGGGTGCGTTTTCTGGGACGCCTTCTGTCTCGGGCAACAACACTGCTAGCACACGGATGACCTACGGGCGTTTTCTGGAATATCTGGATGCTGGCCGCGTAACCAGTGTGGATTTGTTTGAAGGTGGGCGGACGGCGATCGTAGAAGCCGTGGATCCGCAGCTCGACAATCGCGTGCAGCGTCTGCGAGTTGATCTGCCCGTTAGCGCCCCCGAGCTGATGTCTCGCCTGCGTCAAGAAAATATTAGCCTTGACATTCACCCACCCCGTAACGACGCCGCTGTTTGGGGATGGCTGGGCAATTTACTCTTCCCTCTCTTGTTGATTGGTGGATTGTTCCTTTTGTTCCGCCGTTCTAATTCCATGCCCGGTGGCCCCGGACAAGCCATGAACTTCGGTAAGTCTCGGGCTCGGTTCCAGATGGAAGCCAAGACGGATGTCATGTTTGATGATGTGGCGGGCATTGAGGAAGCCAAAGAGGAACTCCAGGAAGTGGTGACCTTCTTGAAGAAACCCGAGAAGTTTACAGCTGTGGGTGCGCGAATTCCCAAGGGTGTTTTGCTGGTAGGGCCGCCGGGAACAGGTAAAACCCTTCTGGCCAAGGCGATCGCCGGAGAAGCTGGCGTTCCTTTCTTTAGTATTTCCGGTTCCGAATTTGTTGAAATGTTCGTTGGTGTCGGTGCATCACGGGTTCGTGACCTGTTCCGCAAGGCGAAGGAAAATGCTCCCTGCCTCATCTTTATCGATGAGATTGATGCCGTCGGTCGCCAGCGGGGCGCAGGCATTGGTGGCGGTAATGATGAGCGGGAACAAACCTTGAATCAGTTGCTCACCGAAATGGATGGGTTCGAGGGCAATACGGGCATCATCATCATCGCGGCAACTAACCGTGCTGATGTCCTGGATTCGGCATTGCTACGCCCGGGTCGCTTCGACCGCCAGATTCTGGTCGACCCGCCCGATGTGAAAGGGCGCTTGGCCGTTCTGGAAGTCCATTCTCGCAACAAGAAGTTGGGCGAAGATGTCTCCCTGGAAGCGATCGCCCGCCGTACTCCTGGCTTCTCTGGAGCTGACCTAGCCAACCTGCTGAACGAGGCTGCCATTCTCACGGCGCGTCGCCGTAAGGAAGCCACCACAATGGCTGAGATCAACGATGCGGTTGATCGGGTCGTTGCTGGCATGGAAGGGACACCGCTGGTGGATGGTAAGAGCAAGCGCCTGATCGCGTACCACGAGATTGGCCATGCGATCGTCGGTACATTGCTGGAGCATCATGACCCTGTTCAAAAAGTCACGCTAATCCCTCGCGGACAAGCTCAAGGTTTGACCTGGTTCATGCCCAACGAAGATCAGAGTCTGATCTCACGGGCACAAATCTTGGCTCGCATTACAGGCGCGCTGGGGGGCCGTGCCGCTGAGCAAGTCATCTTCGGGGATGCGGAGGTGACGACTGGAGCCGGAAACGACCTGCAACAAGTGACAGGCATGGCTCGGCAGATGGTGACGCGCTTTGGCATGTCTGACCTCGGCCCCCTCTCGCTCGAAAGCCAGTCGGGTGAAGTCTTCCTCGGTCGGGATTGGATGTCTCGCTCCGAGTACTCTGAAGAGATCGCTGCTCGGATTGATGCCCAGGTTCGCTCCATCGTTGAGCATTGCTACGAGGATGCCTGCCGCATCATGCAAGAGAACCGCGAATTGATCGATCGCGTGGTCGACCTCCTCATTGAGAAGGAAACCATCGATGGCGATGAGTTCCGGCAGATTGTTGCAGAGTACGCTGAAGTACCCAACAAAGAGCAGTTTATGCCACAGCTCTAAGGAGTCTTACGCATCAACTCGACGAAATAATTTGTGGAAAGCTGGGCGATCGCCCAGCTTTTTTTGGTTGGGAATAACGTTGGCGACTGAAGTCGCGGCTATAGGGGGGACAAAGTCCGCCTTCGCGGACTAGGAAACTCAGGCAACTGATATCAAGTCCGGTTCAATAGCCGTAATATCGCATCCGATTAAACAACCGTAAAACCCAGATATCGTTTGCGCCCGCTGCAATGCAGCGGGCGCAAACGATATCTGGG
>JBCBSL010000626.1:0-2417 GCA_039819145.1 Cyanobacteria bacterium J06638_22 | reverse complement strand
GCCCGCTGCATTGCAGCGGGCGCAAACGATAGTTGGGTTCTTCAACCGGATTTGATATGAGCTACTGAGGGAACTGCTTGGGGTTGCGGAATCGAAAGATGACTTTAACGTGAATCTCCAATAAGAGGGTTGGATGCGCTCTGCACCCCAAAAATCATCAAACTGCGTAAACCCTGTTTAGATGACGTTTTCCAAGACGAGGTTTGATACCCCCTCCCCGGAAACAATCCTTCCTACAAGCGGCGATACCTAGGGAACTGTTTCGATTGGGGCGTTGTCCTTGAAACATGGAGGTGTCAGATAAATCGGTGAAAAACCTGACAGGCGCGATCGCCCGATTGGGAAGGTTAGAGCCAGATCGATTCGTTTCAAGGTTACGTCTGTGCAGTTTGCGCTCTTCCCTGTGCATCAGTACCCTCACAACTCGATATTCACGGTAGTACTTAAGCAGGAACACCCACTATGACCTCCGCCCAGTCCTCCAAAGCCAAACCTTCGGAAATCATCAAACGTCTGTTTCTGTTAGGATGCCTTGGCGCCTTCGCTGGCAGTTTCTTGGCCGGGCTCATTCCTCTCTATTTCAGTCAACCTGCAACAGAAGCGATTGAAGTACCATCCGATGGCCTTGATACCGAAGCCAATGTTGAACTACGGCAGCGCGAGCGAGGCTACGAAATAGTTTTGGAACAAGAGCCGGATAACCAAATTGCCTTGGAAGGGTTAGCGCAAACTCGATTGGATCTGGGTGATCCAAATGGGGCGATCGCTCCCCTTGAAATGCTCGTGAAACTCTATCCAGACCGGGAAGACTACCAAGAACAGCTCGATATGGCTGAGCAGCAAGCATCAGTCGAGACCCCGCAACCCTAGGTTTCGATTCGGGTTTGCCTCCCTTCAGGGGCTAGCGGTCTGTGTGAGAATAAACGCGAGATTAGACGTTGCTGATAGGGCATGGGGAGCGTTGGCTGTCATCAGAACGAACTGACCCGGTTCTAGGGAAATCGTTTCACCGTTCAACGTGAGGACACCGCTCCCCTCGATGACCTGTATCGTGGCGTTGCGGGTGGAGGTATGTTCAGAAATTTCTGTCGTTGCTGCGAGGCAAAATAGGCTGTACTGGCATATGTCGTCTTTCCATATCACTCGGCTGAGTACGCCAGATTCTGGGTAGTCGATATGCTCTTTGAGTTGCGTAAAGGGTGTTGGAGACGAAACAAGAGAAGTGGCCATAGCTTTAGGGTCTGTCGACACGATAAAGGTTCAAAAAATGAAGGATTGAGCTGGATGGATTGATTCCATGTTTGTACTGTCTTTTGTACTATCTACCCTTGCTCTGGCGCAGATTTTCTGGCACAAAGCACCACATAGCCTAAATCATCTTTATGGCGGATAAAGGTATCTCGCATAGCGAGCAGACGTTGGCGAAGGATAGGGCGGGTCAGCATATTCCAGGTAATGGTGAGTAATGTTGGCACCCCCTCTTCCTGAGCGATGTGGCGAGGGTTGAGGAGCGTCATCGGCCCCGTGTGGTAATGCTCGATGGTGAGTCCCGCCGTTTGACAAGCCGCGAGCCACTGTTCAACAGATAACGGAGCTGCATTGACTCGAATTGTGGCAGACAAGTCGCGGTGGATCGATTCAGTGTCGGAGCCTTCTGCCCTCAGCTCGTGGCTCAAGAATTGGCCATTGGGTTTCAGGCGATCGCAAATGCCTGCCAAAACTTTGGCCTTACCAGGTGCCGACTGCATCGTTAGAATCGCTTCGGCCAGCACGTAGTCAAATTGTCCTGCGACCTGCTCTAGGTGGAAAATGTCACCTTCAATAATACTGATTTGATCGGTTAAGCCCGCTGCTGCAATGTTGGCCTGGGCACGGGCAACGCTGTCAGGATTTTTCTCAACGCCGACGACCCGCACTCCATAGCGCTGTGCCAATGCGATCGCACTGTAGCCAAAGCTGGCAGCTAATTCCAGGACTGTTTCTCCTGGCTGGAAATTAGCCCAAGCAAACAATTGTTCAGTCGCGGAATACCCACCGGGACGCAGCGCTTTCTTGCCCGCTGCAGCGGGCACTTGGTGTCCAGGAGCCGTCTTAAGATTGAATGGAGTTTGTGTCATGGCCTTTACCCGAATGCTTTAACTCAAGTTTGCTAATAACTGGCAACAAGATCTATGAGCTAGCTCATATTGAGCTGGGTGGCTTGGCTTGGCTTGGAACTGTGTTTCCTAAGGTCGGCGTGCCAGAACGGTAAAAATTGAGGTGCATTGATTCTCAATATATAGCAATCCGTTTTGATTTTTGAAGGGAGTAAGGGAAAATACAGAGGTCGAGTCATATCCAGGTTAGGGAGGCGCTCACAGATAAGGTACCAGTTATCATGAGAGACCCTTAGCATTCAAGAGGCTGAGCCATGCGAA
>JBCBSL010000625.1:0-2417 GCA_039819145.1 Cyanobacteria bacterium J06638_22 | reverse complement strand
GAGAGACGCCCATCACTTTGCACGCTTGCGACACGTTGCCTAAGGTCTTCGCCAGGTTTAACAGGCCCAGTTTGTTCATCTCGTTGGACACCCGCACCTGACCATAGGCGGGTTGTTCAAGGGCAAAGGCGACAACAGCTTCTTCAATCGCCGCCTCGACGCGATTTTTCACGCAGGGCTTCTTGCGATCAATCTCCTGCAATGCCAACTCACCGCCGGTTTCGTACAATTCCTGGTAGCGGTAAAAGGTGTCGCGAGAGACGCCCATCACTTTGCACGCTTGCGACACGTTGCCTAAGGTCTTCGCCAGGTTTAACAGGCCCAGTTTGTTCTTGACGATCTTTTCTTGGGTATTCATGGTGACACTCCTGAGTCAGTACAAGTTTACAGGAAGTGTCAGATAAAGTCCTAACTATTACAGGTAAATGGTCGCCGGACTGACTTGAAAGAGGGTGGCTGTGGCTTCCACCGAGTGCCCTTCATCCACCCGAGCCAGGACTCGTTGACGCAGATCTATGCTGTAGGCCATTAATTCTCATTCTTATCTAGAACTACTATAAATCCCAAGTATTCCAATCGCTCAATCCGGCAGACCCGGCTTTTCTGCGAATTCACCTTCAGTCGTAACACCTGGCTCAGATAACGAGTCACACTCGCCATCACACGCCTGCCTGCTTGGGCCGATTTGACCAGAATGACCACATCATCCACATAGCGGGCAAAACAGTGCCCCCGGCGTTCCAACTCCTGGTCGAGGTCATCCAGAAGGATGTTGGCGAGCAGCGGCGACAGGGGCGACCCTTGCGGTGTGCCCCACTCTGTGGCCTGTACTACTCCCTCGACCATTACCCCGGCTCGCAGGTATCGGCCTATCAAGGCTAGCAGGGTCTTATCCCGCACTTTGCGGGCGACTTTTGCCATCAACACATCGTGGTTTACGGTGTCAAAGAACTTTTCCAAGTCCAAATCCACCACGACCCGATAGCCTTCCTTGACATAGGCTTTTACCTGTTTAATCGCGCCGTGGGCACTGCGGTGAGGACGACATCCAAAGCTGAACTCGGAAAACTCCGGCTCAAACAGTGGCGTCAGCACTTGTGAGATGGCTTGCTGGATCACCCGGTCTAGGACTGTCGGCACGCCCAACAGCCGCTCTCCCTTGCTCCCTGGCTTGGGGATGACGACCCGTCGCACCGGAGCGGGGCGGTAGCTACCATCTCGTAAGGATTGGCGAATCTCTCCCCAGTGAAGTCGGGCGTAGGCCGCAAAGTCGTCCAGCACCATCCCGTCTATGCCGGGGGCACCTTGATTAGACTTCACTTGCTTCCACGCTCGGTGCAGGTTCGCCGAGTCGAGGACTCGCTCCATCAGATTCGTCTCTAAGGCTGGCTGCATGTGTCCACGCCAGTCCGCTTCTCCACCATTCGGGTTCATCGACGCGGCTGAGTTTGTCATGGCTCCTCCTTTCTTGGTTAAGTTCGGCCCTTCGCCCTGTCTGGCCCATTACAGGCCAGCGTTTGACTACTATGGCCTCGGCTGACTTCTGCCCCTTTCGACGTTTGTTGCCAATCGTTGGGCCGTCCTCAATGCCTTAGGGTTCTGTGGCTACCGAGCCGTTTCCGGCTAGACCTCAGTCAGACTCCCTTAGCCTCAAGGACTGCCAAAGGGGCAGACCTCCCCAGATAAGACCGTGAACTGTCGATGCACAACCGCGTCATTTACCGTATCCCCTGAACCTAAAGGCTTTGTTGTGTTGTGCCAACTCGCCCCAAGGACTCGGCCTTTTATGACGTTTCTGTTCGTCGGCTCGCACCTTTGCCGCTGGCTTCCTCCAGACCCTCCCTCGCGGAAACGCCCTTGCCTTAAGCTAGTGGTTGTCCATCTCTCGGCTCCTATGACTTTCGAGCATTTGGCTGGCTGGTTCTCCCACAGGGGACTTTCACCCCATTAGTTCACGCCCATGCTGGGCGTATGCGTATTCTCGTAACTTCGGCACGAAGTTGCATCAACCTCGGCACCCCCAAAAAACCTGAGGGAATTTTGCAGTCATCGGGCAGGTCAATTTCATTATGTCGTCAGTTGACGAGTAGTTGACGACAACAATGATCGGCATTTCTAAGCCATAGCGTTTTCCTCCGGAAGCAGATCGGTCTCCCCCTTGAGTGGACTGGTGAGTTTGCGCATAGATTCACCTTTTAGGGATAAGCGCAGAGAGTCATGCACTAAGCGGTCAAGAATGGCATCCGCTAAGGTCGGGTCATGAATTTGGGGATGCCATTGGTTAACAGGAAACTGCGTTGCTAACACGCAAGAGGAGCGCCGGTAGCGGTCATCAAGGAAGTCGAGAATGTCCCGTGCGTCATTGGGGGAGAGGGCATCGCGAAGCCACTCGTCGAGAATAATGAGGTCAAAGGCCG
>JBCBSL010000624.1:0-2419 GCA_039819145.1 Cyanobacteria bacterium J06638_22 | reverse complement strand
CCTGGACAGCTTTGACGTCGAGGGGGGTGGCTTGGAGGGCGCGGATGGCGGCGATGGTGGCTTTGGCTCCGGCGATCGTGGTGACGGTGGGGACTTTGTAGACCAGGGCGGTGCGGCGGAGGGTGCGATCGTCGATTTGGGCGGCTTGTCCCAGAGGTGTGTTGACGATCAGTTGGATATCTTGGTTTTTGATGGAGTCGGAGATATTGGGGCGGCCTTCGTGGACTTTGAGTACCAGGCCGACATCCAGCCCATGCTCCTTCAAGACTTTGCGAGTGCCGCTGGTGGCGACGACATGCAGCCCCAGATCCAGCAGTTCTTTGACCACTGGGACAGCGGACACTTTGTCGCGATCGTTCATGGAGACGAAGACCGTGCCATTTAGAGGCAGGAGTTGGGAGGCGGCGAGTTCGGCTTTGGCGAAGGCTTTGCCAAAGTCGGTGTCGATGCCCATCACTTCTCCGGTGGAGCGCATTTCGGGGCCGAGGATGATGTCAGTTCCGGCAAACTTGGAGAAGGGGAGGACGGCTTCTTTCACCGACACATGGGTGGGAATGACTTCCTGGGTGAAACCGAGGTCAGCCAGAGATTTGCCGGACATGACGCGGGACGCCATTTTTGCCAGGGGTACGCCGATCGCCTTCGAGACAAAGGGCACGGTGCGGGAGGCGCGGGGGTTGGCTTCCAGAATGTAGACATTGTCTTTTCCATCCTCTGTCCCCTGGATGGCATATTGCACATTCATCAAGCCCACCACATTCAGGGCTTTGGCCAGCTTCTCCGTCCAGGAGCGGATGGTGCTGAGCACCTCATCGGAGAGGGTGACGGTGGGGATGGAGCAGGCGGAGTCGCCGGAGTGGATGCCTGCTTGCTCGATATGCTCCATAATGCCGCCGATGACGACGGTTCCATTGTGGTCGGCGATCGCATCCACATCCACCTCGATCGCATTTTCCAAGTACTGATCCACCAGGATGGGGTGATCCGGTTCCACCTGCACGGCATAGGCCATGTAGCGTTCCAGATCCTCATCAGAATAAACAATTTCCATGGCGCGACCGCCCAGCACATAGCTGGGACGTACCACCACGGGATAGCCGATATCCTTGGCCACCTGGAGTGCTTCGCTGGTGCTGCGGGCGATGCCGTTGGCGGGTTGGCGAATCTCCAGGTCATGGAGGATGCGCTCGAACCGCTCCCGATCTTCTGCGGTGTCGATGGAGTCGGGGGAGGTGCCCCAAATTTTCAGCTTGGGATTGTCGAGGCTATTCAGATAGGCTTGCAGGGGCACGGCGAGCTTCAAGGGCGTCTGGCCACCAAACTGAATGATGATGCCATCGGGGTCTTCGGCCTCAATGATGTTGAGCACATCTTCTTTCGTCAGCGGCTCGAAGTAGAGGCGATCGCTCGTGTCGTAGTCCGTCGACACCGTTTCGGGGTTGGAGTTGACCATGATGGTTTCGAAGCCATCATCGCCTAGGGCGAAGGAGGCATGGCAACAGCAATAGTCAAACTCGATGCCCTGCCCAATACGGTTGGGACCACCGCCCAGAATCATGACCTTGGGGCGATCGGAGGGCAGCACTTCGCTTTCCGTGTACGGCGCAACCCCATCGGAATCTACCGTGGCTGTTTCGATCGGCGTTTCGTAGGCCGAGTAATAGTAGGGGGTGAGCGCTTCAAACTCAGCCGCGCAGGTATCTACCGTTTTGTAGACGGGGATAACGCCGAGGGATTTGCGGTGGGTGCGCACGGCATCTTCGTTAGTCTTGGTGGCAAAGGCGATTTGGCGATCGCTAAAGCCCTGCTGCTTCACCGCCAGCATTTGGGGGTGGGTCAGCTCCTCTAGGGGCGTCCGCTTCAGCAGCTTTTCGGTCTCTAGCAATTGCTGGAACTGATAGAGGAACCAGGGGTCGATGTTGGTGAGTTCAAACACTTCTTCCACCGACAGTCCCATCAACATGGCGTGGCGCACTGTGAAGATGCGATCGGGATTGGGGGTGCGCAATCCGGCCTGAATCTGGGCAAGGTTGGGCAGCTTCTCGGCGCGATCGCACCCCCAGCCAGAGCGTCCTGTTTCGAGCGATCGCAGGGCTTTTTGGAATGACTCCTGGAAGGTGCGCCCGATTGCCATCGCTTCGCCCACGGACTTCATCTGGGTGGTCAGGGTGGGCTGGGCACCGGGGAATTTCTCAAACGCAAAGCGAGGAATTTTCGTTACCACATAATCGATGGTGGGCTCAAAGCTAGCTGGCGTTTTCTTGGTAATGTCATTGGGGATTTCGTCCAGGCTGTAGCCGACCGCTAGCTTTGCCGCCATTTTGGCGATCGGGAAGCCTGTCGCTTTAGAGGCCAGGGCAGAACTGCGGGAGACGCGGGGGTTCATCTCAATCACAACGACTTCCCCCGTCACCGGGTT
>JBCBSL010000623.1:0-2423 GCA_039819145.1 Cyanobacteria bacterium J06638_22 | reverse complement strand
GATCCGGTTTTGAGGATTCTTTGCTGTAATGGGAGCAATATTCCCGTCGTTGGAGTTGGCGCTTTCATGAATGACAGGCTACGTCGGCTAGGCGATCGCCATCTAAAAGCCGGATCAATTCAAAAGATTTATAGCACTACGCGCTAAGGTAAAGCCCAATCACTTTTTGAAAGCCCCGCGTCGCGGGGCTTTCAAAAAGTGATTAATCCTAATCTGAATGCATAAGGCTATACCAATTTTGAAGAAAAAATTTCTGACTGGAGAACAAATACACCAAGCAGATCTTACAAAGTTTGATGATTTTGGGGCGCACTGCGCCCCAAAATCATCAAACTCCTTTGGTTTTTCGTGTCCAACACGTAAGACTTAACCAATAAGACGCGTTGGCATGAAGGCTCGACAAGCAAGGCTAAAGGCTGTTTTGCCCTATTATTTGCCCCGTCCCGCCGTCGCATCCACAGATTCAATTTCAGACAGGTTGAAGGTGACGAGCTTATCCCAGTTGCCGCCCTCAAACAGAACAGCCGCTTTGCCATCGCTGATGCGCTGCACCAAGCCTTGGAAGCCGTAGTAAGTATCGTCGGCATTGGTTACACGGACGGCTGAGCCAGGAAGAATCATAGCTATGGGGTTCCAATAAAGGGGTCAAGAAGGGTTACAAAATCAAGCTTAGTACGCAGGGGCGATCGCCCTCCACTGTTTTGCCAATACTTCTCTCAATAGCACCGATAAGCCAGTTTGGAGTTTGCGAATCTGCAGTGACTCAAGCAGCCGATCGCGTGCGCCGATCAAAATTTGAGGCGATGGCGGAAGTTATAAACCGATTCCACCAAACCAATGGCAATGAAATTAGTCAGCAAGGCCGATCGCCCATAACTGAGCCAGGGCAACGGAATCCCTGTGATGGGAGCCAGCCCAATGGTCATACCCACATTCACCAACACCTGAAACACGATCATCGACAGCACGCCAGCCGCCAGCAGAGAGCCAAAGTTGTCTTTAGAATTCTGGGCAATGATGACTAGGCGGAGGCAAATCAGCCAGATAATCCCCAAAACCACCAAGCTACCGACAAATCCTGTTTCTTCACCAACGGCGGAAAAGATAAAATCGGTATGCTGTTCTGGAATAAAGTTGAGCTGGGTCTGGGTTCCCTGGTGAATGCCGCGCCCCCACAAGCCACCAGCTCCGATCGCGATACGCGACTGGATCAGGTGATAGCCGCCCCCGAGGGGATCTTTATCGGGATCGAGAAACAGGATCAGGCGGTCTTTTTGATAGTCCTGCAAAAGATTCCAGGCAAAATTCCCCAATCCGCCCGAAATGAGATTGACCACTCCCGCCACAAACGCGCCGAGCCATTTCCAGGGCAAGGTACGCCAGCCAATGTAGGTCATCAGGGCGACCCAGATGAACCAACTGGGAAGGTAAACTCCAAACAGAACGGCCGCGCCGATGGGGGAAAGCAGCAGAATAATCCACCCAGGATTGGCATTGCCCCAGTACAACATCCCCAGCGTAATGGCTCCAAACACCAGCCCCGTTCCCAAATCCGGTTGCAGCATGATTAGCACCCAGGGAATCGCGGTAATGACCAGTGCTTTGATGACAGCAAACACCGTGTTGGCGCTACGCTCCTGTAAAACCCCCGCCAGGGTGATGATGAGGCCAATTTTGGCAAATTCTGAAGGCTGCACATTGAAGTTGCCCAAGGTCACCCAGCTTTGGGCACCATTTGCTGTGGTTCCAGCAAAAATCACGACCAGTAAGGCCAAGTTTGTGACGGCGTAGACCAGCCAGTACGTGCGGGAAAGGACTTCGTAGCGCCAACGGGCAATCAACAGGGCGATCGCCACACCAACCGCTCCGGTCACCCAATGCTGCATCCAATCTGCCCGCGCCTCAGTCAACTCGACGCTGCGGATAGCCAACCCACCAATAAACGTGAGCACAATCACTAAACCCAGCAACAGCCCATCCGCATTTTGCCAGGGTTGCACCAGCGATTTCCAGTGAAAACGATGCAGGGGTTGGTTAAGCATGAAGAACTAGAAGACCTATCTGTTAAATGAGCTTAAGCTAAGGCCACCACCGAAACCCGTGCGGCAACCTGTTGGGCTACTTGCTTGAGCGCTTTGGCAGAGACTGAATCCGGATATTCCACCACAATCGGAACACCGCGATCGCCCCCTTCCCGCAGGGTAATTTCTAACGGGATGCAGCCCAGGAGAGGCAACCCCAGCTCTTCGCTGGTCTTTTGTCCACCCCCCGATCCAAAAATATCGTATTGGCGATCGGGCAAATCTGGAGGAATAAAGTAGCTCATATTTTCCACAATTCCCAGCACCGGCACGTTCAACTGTTGGAACATGCGCAGTCCCCGACGGGCATCTTGCAAGGCCACCGTTTGCGGAGTTGTAACG
>JBCBSL010000622.1:0-2424 GCA_039819145.1 Cyanobacteria bacterium J06638_22 | reverse complement strand
TAGCGCTAAGGCTGAGAGCGTATCGAATGATGCGTCAGCGGAATCTTCCACGAATGGTGCGAGCACCCCTAAACGCAGGCCCTCGAAGAAAGTTAAGACCGATCGACCCACCCATGATGAGTCGGCGGGCAAAACAGCGGTCGACGAGTTAGATGATATTGCGGCTTCTATAGCGGAAGGCGATCGCCCCTCTTCTCCACCCGCTGCGACAGAACCAGAACTCACGGAAGAACAGAGTACGGAAGAACGACAGGGGCGGCGATCGCGTCGGCGGAAGTCCGCCAATGCGGAGGAAGACGCTGATGCTAGCCCAGTTCTAGCTGAGTTAGAAGAATTAGAGAAAGAAATCCAGCAGGATCTCCGTTATTCCGAAATCGACAGTGAAGATGAGGAAGATCTCGACGATGAGCTGGATGAGGAAGATAATGATGACGAGCTGGATGATGATCTAAGCGACGCAGACTTTGACGACGAACTGGATGACGAGGAAGATGTCGGCGAAGAGTCTGAAGATTTTGTCCCCGTTCATCTCCGAGGGGATCAACTCATCCAGATTCTTCCGCTAACGGATGCCAAGTTGCCGCGTACCTGCTACCTCGTTGTTGATCGCACGGCAGAACTCATCACGCGTCCCCTCAGTGACTTTGCCGAATTGGGGCAAATTCCTGAAGTGGAAGCTAAGGAGCGAACCTTGCCCGTGTTTGATAATCATCGGATTGCTAAGCGCTTCATGCGCCGTGCCCAACGGATTGTCAAAATCCCCGATAGTCAAATGTTCTTTAAAACCCGCTCCTATCTGCAAGCGAAAGGCATTACTCGCCTCCTGGTCGATGGGCAAATTTATACCCTGGAAGGGGTGGATAGCGAGTAACCAAGGTAAGCGCTATGGAGCCGTCTCATCGCCATCGCTCTACAGACAGATCGTTGTTTACGCCAGAAGAACGAGCTCAATGGCGAGCGGCTTTGGATGAGGCGAACCGCACTAATATTTTTTGCCATTGCTGCCAGTGTGGGCGGGAATGGGTTGCGTCGACGGAAGAAATCTGTGTTTGCGGCAGTCGCTCTGTACAATACATTGCTTGCTGGCAGTTTCCCGATGATTAGCGGTACTTTTTCCCGGTGTGGTTGTGTTTGAATTGATAGCACGATGTGCGGAAGTAAACCCTGTTCAGTTCCAGATATAAACGATAGTTGGGTTTTACGGCTATCTAACCGGATTGGATACAACATCCTAACGACTGCAGTCGCGGCTAGATGAACAAAGTTTGCCGTTGCGGACTAGGAAAATCTGGGGTTTGAGAATCCAAGATGGTGGGTTTCACTCCTATCGTTGCGGTTTTAATGGCTGAGTCTGCTGATCTTGACGTCACGTTAAAACTCAGCCATTTTCTGAAAACCCTATAATGCAAGGCTTTCAAGAGTTGATCTGTTCTAGATCAAATGCATAAGGCTATCTTTGGTGCTTGTTATCCGAAACCATCCGTAATTTTACTGTGGTAATAGCTGAGTCGTTCCACCGCAGTGCGTAGACTGTCTGATGGGTTCCCCTGATCGGGGGAAGGTGGATTGCGATTTCTAGCCGACAATAGTGCCACCTTTGCCCGCGACGGCTCCGTCGTTGTTGGCGAACCTGGACAGATTCCTCTGTGCTAACCTTTGCTTCCTTTCGGTCATGCTGAAATTTACGTTTACCGATACTGGATACTTTCTAGAACATCTGCCCGATTCTCTGGAGCAGTGGCTGCCGCCGCGCCTAACGTTGATGCTAAAAGCTGGCCAACCAATTAGTTTGGAGCGGTGTCGTGCGTCGATTATGCTGCGGGCAAGCGATCGCTGCTGGCGCGAACTGCATCGCCTAATTCAGTGGGATGATCAACAGGCGATCGCCCTATCTTCCTGTGACAACGAGTTTCTAGAAATCAGCCTGCGCGGAACCTGGTTGACCTCCAATCCCCAGTCAAACGAAGGCGTGTTTCTGGTGACCTTAACCCCACCCACTGAAGCGAATCTTTACAACTTGTGGTTACAGAATGCGCCATGTCCTCCCCTCAAGGCACAGGGCTGAGCCCTGTGCTTTTTTATAGCGTGGCGTATTTGAACGCATATCAATTTAGGACTTATATCCAATCCGGTTATGGTGCTACGCGCTCAGGTAGAATCCAATCATGTTTTGAAAGCCCCGTGCTGCGGGGCTTTCAAAACACAACTTGGCATGTTCTGAAGAAAGAATATTTGAAACAGCGCAATCACATTGTCAAAGGCTCGAAAAGCCATAAAATGCCAATGCGCTAAACCCTTACAGGCCGCGGATGTTATTTTTCTCTGCTCGTAAATTGCCAAGTCGTGTCAAAAAATGATTTGTCCTAATCTCAATGCGTAAGGCTGTAAATATCCGTAAAACCCAACTATCGTTTGTGGCCGCTG
>JBCBSL010000621.1:0-2428 GCA_039819145.1 Cyanobacteria bacterium J06638_22 | reverse complement strand
ATAGCGATGATCCGTATCTTGGTGCGGCGATTGGCCTAATCGGCACTCCGTATCCGTGTTTTCAAACACGCTCTTAGGGCTGCTTTTGGAGCGGTTCAAAGGGTAACTCACCAATCGATACGATAGATAACTTAGAAATCAATGTTTGGTATGGAAGCATTAGCTGGATTGAAGGAATACTCATAGTTCAGTTCATTTAATATCCCTTTTGTCATGGATATATCTGTAGCTTCAACCCTTGATGACTACTTCCTGTCTCAAGCCGTCTCGTGCATCAAGTTGAGGACGGTGTTGAGGAGTTGGTTGGGTTGGATGGGTCGGGAGAGGCGGGCGTCGCACTTGTCGGCTGTCTTATTGATGGGATCCTCGGCGTTGGCATTAGAGTTGCTCTTAGGAATGACGGCAAGTAACTTGAGGTGACGGGTTGCAGGGTTGCGGCGCAGTTGGCGCATGAGTTCGTCGCCTGCGCAGTTGGGTGCATTGATGCCAATCAGCACCGCGTCGGGTTGCAGCATTTCGATTTGCGACATTGCCGTAGACGCTTCTAGCAGCCAGATCAGCTGGTAGCCCGCTGTGGTCAGCATGTCGCAAATGATATTGGCACTCTCTTCATGGTTTTCTACGAGGATCAGCCGCTTTTGAGACGGATCGGGAAGCATATCTGAAGAGGAAGTGCTGGCATCGGAGTCGGGTAGTTCGATGTGGCTGGGGAGCTGGACAGTGAAAAGGGTACCAATGCCGACGGTAGAATCGACGGAAATTTTCCCGCCATGCAACTCGACCAGCTGTTTAGTGAGGGCTAGCCCCAACCCTGTGCCCTGGTACATGCGCTGGTAGGAGCCATCCAATTGCTGGAAGCGCTGGAAGATAAGGTCTAGCTTTTCGGTGGGGATGCCAATGCCAGTATCTTTGACCTGGAAGACGGCACCGGTGTCTTCTGTCGAGACGCGCAGGGTAACCCGGCCATTGCTGGGAGTAAATTTGATAGCGTTACTGAGGAGATTGAGCAGAATTTGTTGCAAGCGATAGGGGTCGGCAACGAAGCGATCGCGCCCCACTTCAATTTGCAGATCCAAATCTAGCTTCACCTTGCGGTTATTGGCGATCGCCTGCATCGGTTTCAAAACTTGCTGTGCTAGTAGCGTAAGCGATAACTCCGACAGCTTTAGCGAAACATTGCCCGACTCAAGCTGCGACAGGTCGAGGATGTCGTTGACCAATTCCAGCAAATGCTGACCGCTGTCATAGATAGTTTGGATGAAGCCCCGCTGCCGCTCGTTGAGTTCGCCTAGGGACCACCGCAGCAGCGTTGCCGACATGCCAATGATGGCCGTGAGGGGCGTCCGAAGTTCATGGCTAACGGCGGCAATAAACTCGCTTTTTGCTTGATTTGATGCCTCTGCTGCAAGAATCGCATCATTCAATTCCTGAATATGGTCGGAATGATGGGGGCTGGCCTTACCGACGCGATCGCCCACTTGCTCGGGGACTCTCAGCGTTGCAATGGCTCTCTGTGGAGCATGGTTCCCCTGCGAGGAGTTCTCCATATCCTCGGCATAAAGCCGCACCAATTGCAGCGTAAATTCACTTTGAATCTGGGGAGCATTCATCCCAGGCACATCCAGAAACCCTTCCAGGGTCTCAACCAACGTCGAACGGCTTTGGAGCACTTGGGTCAAGTGCTCCAAAAAGGCGGCGATCGCCCCTGGCTCAAAACTCAGGGCAACAGAGCAGTAGTCGGCGGTGTCTAGTGGGCTGTGTCCGAGGGTATGGGAGGGACGATCGGTCGGCTCGCTCGTCAATAGTGCACTGAACTCGGGTGAAATCAGTAACCCAAAGGCTTCCGCATTTTGTAGGGGGGCAACCCGGCTCGCATGCAAAATTTCTTCGGTTAGAAACAGCACATCGGCACCAAGATGCTGAGACGTCTGCCGCAAAAGCTCTTGCAGCCGCCCAAAAACCCGCACAGGTAACACCTGACAGATGATAGTGCGATTAATGAGTTGAGACATAAAAACGTCCAAACGTTCAGGATAAACGCGCAGGCGTCCGTCGGCATTCGCCAAATGGCCCACCATGCCGGTTGCCCTGGAGCAAAACCCTGGACCAGGGATAACGCGGGTAAACGAGAGAACCACCGCCTCTCTCGGGGCTTCAAGTGATGACTATGCTATCTTGCCTCGCTGGGATTCCGAAAAAATGTAAGGATTTTATGATAGGCACTAAGAAAATCTAAAGGCGCTAAAGCCATCAAGTCATATAGCACTGCGCGCTGAGGTAAAACCAAGCACATTTTTGAAAGCCCCGCGCTGCGGGGCTTTCAAAAATGTGCTCTGTCCTAATCTCAATACAGGAGGCTGTACCTCATGCGGTGGGAGAAAGCTCGGGGGAGCGTCGTGGCGGGAAGGGGTGGCGGGCGGCGGGGGGG
>JBCBSL010000620.1:0-2432 GCA_039819145.1 Cyanobacteria bacterium J06638_22 | reverse complement strand
GTCCGCTGCGCTGCAGCGGACGCAAACGATAGTTGGGTTTTACGGCTATTTAACCGGACTTGATACAACAACCTCCCCATTGGTAATTACCGGCTTGGCGATTAGCGACTTGACAGCTCAGCGATCAAACAGCCCTTGCTTGAGCAACTACGGTGCGATGGCGGGGACTATTACGAACAATGGTGGGTGAGTCAAACCCGGCCTCTTCGATGGCGTTTGCCAAATCCAAGCCAAAGTACTGATCCAAATAGGGTTCGGTACTTTTGAGGAGGGTCAAGATATAGGGCGGCATTTTGGCATAAATCTCAGACTGGGGGTTCATGTCCATAATCGCCAGGGTGCCTCCCGGACGCAGCACGCGCCGTGCTTCCCGCAGAATCGCACGGGCAGCCGATTGCGGCAATTCATGAAAGATCAGGTGCGCCGATACCAGATCCATGCTGGCATCCGGTAGCCCCGTTGCTTCGGCGGCGGCATGGCGCCAGGTAATGGGTGGTTTTCCTTCAGCGGTGCGCGCTTGCGATCGATAGTGGGCGATCGCCAGAAAATACGGCGACAAATCCACCCCCGTTAACCGGGCTTGGGAAAAAGTCTCCTGCAACGCAAAGGTACTCATGCCAACGCTGCAACCGATGTCGAGGATATCCTGGGGTTCCTGAGGAAGTTGTTCCTTCAATGCATTGTGGTAGCTCTGGCGCAGACGGGCATCTCCCTCGGCTCCAGCCCCGTCCCAAATGCGGGCATGAACCGCATGAGCCGCCACTTCAACCTCCATCGCCGGTTCCCATCCCAAATTGCCTTCTTCGTAGGCGTGGAAAGAACATACGTAATAGTCGGGATAGGTCAACTTCTCATTGGTGACAGCCGCCAGTTCCTGATCCCAATCCGCTGAAAATTCGGTTGTTGTTCCCCGGGCTCGGAGTGCAGCAACCTCATCCCGCCAGTACACACCGATGGATTCCGCCCGCTTGATCATCATCTCGCGAGCGCGATTTTTAGCGAGATTGGCCAAGGGGCGAATCGCCAGCAAACCATTGACGAGTCGTGTTGCTAGCCGCGATGAAAGGCTATTGGCAGGTGCCACGGGGAAAGGAGAAGCAGTCATATCAAAAGTTGCCTGAATCGGTTGAATATTAAAGATTCTGACGCTCAGATTAACCGATTTCCGTGAAACAAATCTAGCCGTTGCTTACCGCAAAATGCATAAGGTCTAACCGAAAGACCCCAGTAGGACAGCGTCCCACTGGGGTCTTTCGGGTTTTGTTTGTGGCGCTTCCTAGCTAGGTCTAGCAAACACCTGCGTCCAATAATGGCGATATCGGGTTGCCCCCGTGTCGTTGTTGACCAATTTGTAGCCCAAACCCATTTGAGTCATGTTGGGATCAAGGATATTGGCGCGATGACCTGGGCTATTCATCCACCCTTCCACAACAGATGAGGCTGTACTGTAGCCAGCCGCAATATTTTCTGAAATCCTTCCTCGACCATAGCCTGTGCGACTGACGCGATCGCTGACACTCGATCCATCTCTGCCCGTGTGACTAAAGAAATCTTGCATCGCCATGTCAATCGAATGCCTCTGAGCCGCAGAATTGAGTTTGTTGTTCAGTCTGACGGAGGAGAGGCTGTTTTGCCGCCGCTTTTGGTTGATCAGTTGTAGAACGTCTTGACGGAGCTGCCCCAACCCAGAAGTCGGCTGGGAAGAGGTTTCTAGGGTTTGCGCACGGGCAAACATTCGATAGCGAGAATTCCCCCGATTTCTGCTAATGCGCAGAAAGTAGGTGCCCGGTTCTAGAACCGCACTCATACGCCGTAGCTGGTTTCTGGCGGAGCTGCGGCGTCCAAGCATTTCCCCCGAGTCGAGACGACCATTCCTGTTGTCGTCTTGATGTAGTTGTACCTGAACCCCTTTTTGGCTGCCCCGAATACCGGTGAACACCCGACTCCGCTGCCCTAACCGAAAGGTGTAGTAGTCAGTCGGATCAGCATTTCCAACCCATTCTCGAATGGTGGTATTCGTAGATCGCAGGGACAAGTTTCTTGCCTGCGCCATGGTATTCCCAGTCCGATCGACGGGCATAGTCCTTTATCTCCTTGCTGCGTTTGGCGATCGCCTGAGTCATCCTGGAAATCTGAAAAGATACTGAATGCGGCGGTCGTACTCTTAAGTAAATGCAGCTTGTAACAAATCGTCACCCAAATATTTACGGAAGCCAAAACCCGTGAAATTGCTGGCTTCTAGGGGAAGTCTCAGAGTTGTATTCCAAAGTTATGACTTCTTTCTCATTCTGAGAATTTGCCATTATTGGTACAAATTTATACCTTATGATTTGGACAGATCCTTTTCGAAAGCCCCGTAGCGTACAGCTTTCAAAAGAGGATCTGCAGTGATATCAAATCCGGTTGAAGAACCCAACTATCGTTTATGGCCG
>JBCBSL010000619.1:0-2432 GCA_039819145.1 Cyanobacteria bacterium J06638_22 | reverse complement strand
GGAGATAATAGCTCTTTAGAGCAACATGGAAATTGAGGCGTTGGATGGGATCTTTCAAATCAACCCGGCAGAGAGATTCGATACGTTCTAATCGATGCAGCAGGGTGTTGCGATGGATGTGAAGAACCGCAGCGGTTTCAACCAAGGCACCCCCATGATCTAGATAGCTCGTGAGCGAGGCGAGTAGATCAGTGTTGCGTTTGGCATCGTAGGCTCGCAGGGTTTCAATGTGAGTCAGGTAAATGTTAGCCGATCGCTCTTCGGGCGAAAGACGATAGAGCCAGTGGAGTAAGCCCAGTTCCTGAAAAGCGATCGCCCCTTGTGTTTTCCCGAGGGCGATCGCAATCTGCAAGGTTTCCTGAGCCTGTTCGTAGCTCTGTTGCAAAGTGATGCTGTTGGGCGCATTGGAGGGCTGGCAAATCTCACCCACTCCAATGAGAATGGGCAAGGTCGTTTGCAAGGATTCGATCATGGCGATCGCCATTTGGTAACCCGCTTGCATCGTTTGGCACTCAACGACAGCCACCCAGTTTTGATCGCGGGGAAATAGCAAAAATGGCTGGCGCTGTTGAGCAAGCCATTGCCGCATAGGGGTTTCCAGAGGAAGATGCGCGACCTCCGCAACCCGTGGGCTGTGGATCATCCAGACCTGATGGGAGCGTTCGAGGCGATAGCCAATGCGTTGCGCCTGCTCTTTGAGGTCGAGGGTATCGGTCGCACCATTCAACAACTGTGCGAAGAAATCTCCCTGGAGCGCCACTGTAGCCTGTCGTACCGATTGTTCTTTGAAGAGGATCAAGGCGGCGACCGTCGCTCCGTGGCTAAGCGCCAGTTCATCCAGCGGAGTCAGCGGGGTATTCCCGGCGATGATCCAGATATAGCCATGGATTTCGCGCTTCACAATGATGGGGGCAACAATCCGTGGCATAGACATGCCCAGTTCGGGGATGGGTGGCACCTGCGCAGGTTTCATGGTTTTCAGCAAGCGATTGTAAATGCCGCTTTGCATCAGGCGATCGACCAATTCCTGAGTAGTCTTGCCCTGCTCCAAACTGCGCCTGCGCGCCGCATCCACCTCCCCCCATTGAGCATCTGCCAACACCTGGAACAACACAGATTCCACCGTAATCGAGCGATGCAACAGGTTAGCCAGGGTTTGCGTCAACTCGCTCAGCCCTGCCCCCTGCAATACCAGATCCGTGAGTTGTTGGTTGAACTGAGCCGATCGCTGCAACAGGTCATACTGCTGATTCACGATATGCTTCAGCACCGCTTCAGTAATCTGAATGAACAGTAAATCTGGCGGCGTTTCAATGATGGGGAACCCGAGGGCATTGGCCTGTCGCATCAACGGTGCAGGCGTATGGTCAAAGTAATGCCCCACACTTAGCACCAGGCCAGCAAAACCCAATTGGTCGAGCTTGGCAATCAAGGTATCGTGCAATTCTGGCTGCTCGTAGAGTCCGGCTCCGGTGGTCAGCAACAATATGCCTTCTCGCTGCCATTGGTAATGGGCACGGGCACAGTCCACCACATGCACCCACTGAATCGATCGCGACAATCCATCTGCACCCGCAACCAGTCGGGCAGAGGCAAACACAGGAAAATCAAGGGTTTCACGGACAGTCAGCATGAAGGCTGCAACGGCGTAGCACGATCAAAGCCATCCCGGAGGATGTGTAGCGCCAGCATAATGCATCAAAACCAGCAATTCTCATTTTGGAAAATTTGCCGTTCACCCTGAGCCTGTCGAAGGGTGAATAGGCTTCGAAAAGCTCAACCTGAGCGGCATTTTATAAATTAACAAAGTCATACTGAGAATTGCTGTATCAAAACCCTGGGAGTTGCATTGCGACGCATTCATGAATGACGAGTTCCTAAACAATGCAAGTATACTCCATCGCTCAATACCGAAAACGCAAACCTGCCCTCACCTCGTCACCCAGCCATTATCCAATCGCACAGAACATCAGTCTGCCTCCAATGAACTCTTTCACTGACGAATGCGGAGGGTAACATTCTTGATTTGCGTATAATTTTGCAGGGCAACCAATCCCCGCTCTCGCCCAATGCCACTTTGCTTGTATCCGCCAAAGGGTGCGCCGATATCCCCCGCAAAGTATTCATTCACCATGACATAGCCCGCCTGGAGTTGCTTCGTGACGCGTAGGGCGCGGTCGATGTCGCGGGTGAAGATACCTGCCCCCAGGCCATAGGCACTGTTGTTGGCGATCGCCACCGCCTCAGCTTCCTCCTGAAAGGTCAACGCCACCAGCACGGGGCCAAAAATCTCCTCCTGGGCAATGACCATATCGGGAGTGACCTGATCGAAAATGGTGGGCTGCAAGAAATAGCGGCGTTGCTGAATTAAGGGATGAACCTGGCAGGGACGGGAACATCCTCGAACTTGAGGTAGTGAAGTAACAATCGAA
>JBCBSL010000618.1:0-2432 GCA_039819145.1 Cyanobacteria bacterium J06638_22 | reverse complement strand
AATGTTGCTATCTTCGAGGGCGGTTCTCAATTGGACGATCGAGGGATAGTCCTCATCAGGATCGACAACGATATCGCCATTGTTGGGGTCAAGGATGGGTGGGATACCCGACGCTCCATCGCCTTCCACGTGGAATGTGGAATCCGTCGAGAGCATCACGTAGCGGGTGGAGTCTTCCCGAAAGCCCAGTTCGTCCGTTCGCAGAGCTACCTGCAACAGCGCCTCAAGCTGAGCTTCTGGCAAATCTTCTCCATTTTGCGTGGTCAGGGTATCCAGCGACGAAATAACGTTATCGAGCTTTGCCGTCAGCGCGAGATTCGTTTCATATACAAAATCATCCGGAGCGCCAAAGGGCAGTTGTGGTTTATCTATAAAAGATGCGACTGCAAATTTAGTATCGGCATTCCTTCGTCGCAAAGTGTTTACGAGAGGTTCAGCCAAGGCTTGCAAGACGGGCAAATCATCGGTGAATGAACCAGATAGGTCTTGCAATAAAACAAAGTCTGTAGAGGTCTGAGTCATTTTTCAGTATTTTCCTCACGGTTAAGTCAAAACAACCATCAGCCCAACGAAAATTGCAACAGTGGAACACGTACGCCTGAAAAGCGCCTCAGGGTTCGCCAAAACGCGCACAAAAACAAGTCAGCACTGGAACCAATGCCGATCGCGATGCAGCTATGACAGGGAGTCGGATGACAACCTGGACGAAATTTGAGGTCAGGAATTATACGGCCTGACTATTTTTAGCCGGAAGAAGTTCCCGCAGGGAAAATGGAGTCATGACTTGTGGGTGTACGAGCAGCGCCCGCACACCCACAAGTCATGACTCTCTGAAGACTACCCCCGCAGCTTCTCGCAAAGAAGCAGGTTGATTTCTCCGTGTTCCACGTGTTCCATACAAAGAAAAACCGTCCTAGCAAACGCTGGAGTTAACGCGCTGCTAGAAGCCGCCCTGAATCTGGCAATGCAACTCGCATAAGAAAAACAAATAGTTATTTTTGCCTATTATCCCGTGCGACATGGCCGTACCCCTGTCATAACGGAGCAAATTACCCTAACATTGTCTTAAGCTTTAATTCGATACGAATCTAGTAAGACATACGAACTCGCTCACCCAAGTCCAGGAGGATTCTTTATGGCGATCGTACCAATGCGGCTAATGTTGGATCACGCAGCCGAGAATGGATATGGCATCCCTGCATTCAACGTCAACAACATGGAGCAAATCCAGTCCATCATGCAGGCGGCCGACGAAACCGATAGCCCCGTTATTCTGCAAGCTTCTCGTGGTGCACGCAAATATGCTGGCGAAAATTTCCTTCGCCACCTCATCCTGGCAGCCGTGGAGACTTATCCTCATATCCCCATCGCAATGCACCAGGATCATGGCAATGAGCCTGCGACTTGCTACTCTGCCATCAAGAACGGCTTCACCAGCGTCATGATGGATGGTTCGCTGGAAGCTGATGCAAAGACTCCCGCTAGCTACGAATACAACGTTGAGGTGACGCGTCAGGTCGTAGAAGTTGCTCATGCTCTGGGTGTGAGTGTTGAAGGCGAACTGGGTTGCCTGGGTTCCCTCGAAACCGGCATGGGCGACAAAGAAGATGGCCACGGCTTCGAAGGAAAGCTGAGCCACGACCAACTGCTGACCGACCCCGATCAAGCGGTTGACTTCGTTGAAAAAACACAGGTTGATGCTCTGGCTGTTGCCATCGGCACCAGCCACGGCGCTTACAAGTTCACCCGTAAGCCCACTGGCGAAATCCTCGCGATCAACCGCATCGAAGAGATTCACAAGCGCCTGCCCAACACCCACTTGGTGATGCATGGTTCGTCTTCGGTACCCGAAGATCTGATCGCTATCATCAACGCCAATGGCGGTGCGATTCCCGAAACCTACGGTGTACCCGTCGAAGAAATTCAAAAGGGTATCAAGAGCGGTGTGCGCAAAGTGAACATCGACACCGACAACCGTTTGGCGATTACCGCGGCGGTTCGCGAAGCATTGGCAGCAGGAGCGAAGGAGTTTGACCCCCGCTACTTCCTGAAGCCATCGATCAAGTACATGCAAAAAGTTTGTGCCGATCGCTATGCTCAGTTCGAAACAGCGGGCAACGCCAGCAAGATCAAGCAAGTCTCAACCGATATCTTCGCCGTCAAGTACAAAGCGGGCGAGCTGGATCAGGTGATCAAGAGCGCCGTTAGCGTGTAAGCGCATTGCGTAAGCTGCGTTAGCGTATAGCGATCGCATTTTCGCCTTTCCATGAGGTTTTGTCTCAAATCAGATTTATACGCCTCCTTAGCCAGTGAACCCATACGGTTCCTGGCTATTTTTTGCGTATTGCTGCTCGAGGTGCTCAGCGGCTAGTACTTTGAGAATGATGAGCGGGCAATTTGGCGGTCAATAGTTCGCGAAAACTCCAAATGTG
>JBCBSL010000617.1:0-2436 GCA_039819145.1 Cyanobacteria bacterium J06638_22 | reverse complement strand
GTTGATGGTTGCTGCGGTGGTGACCTTGTTATGGTCTCAGGTGCCCTCGGTGGGGGAGTTGACGCGCATGCTGAATCGGCAAGACTTACTGTGGGCCAAAGCCGTCAAAGTGCGTCAGCAGTCGCTCAGTGAACGCTTCTTGAGCTTTCCCGCCGAGCTGTTTGAACGCGTTTTGGAGGCACTCGTGCCTCAACTTCAGCAGCGCTTTGAGGCGCGTACGCGCCCCCTGTCTCCCAGTCTTCAGCATGGCTTGCAGCATTTCGAGCAGACCCAGTAATAGGGCCTCTTGAGAACAGCCAAAATCTCGACGAGGATGCATAAGCCCACAACATAGTACATTTGTTTAAAACGTGCTCCAAAAATTTTCTGCCCTACTAAGGTATTGCTAATGTTGAGGCGATCGCCCTCTCACCTTGAATTTGTGTCCTTTTCCTTCAATTCCCCTAACTTCTGCTCCGCCCAGGCGATCGCCACAAAAGAAAACAGCCATCCAGAGGGATGACTGCTATATGCTGATGCATTGGCCTAACTCAGCAGCGTGACGACGGCATCAAGAACGGCTGGGCCACGAGCCTCATCCGTTGGAATGAAGACCCGTCGCCGCCAAGAGACGATCTCGGTAAAGCAACCTGCGGCCTTCAGTTGCTCGCACAAACCATCGGAGATCGTCCCGGTGAGTTCCAGCCGTTGCTCGTCCATGAGCAAGGATGAGCGCAGCGACAGGCCCCCCGGCAGTGGAAGGTGCTGCTTCTGCTTCAGCACCACCTCGAACATCTCGGCGGCGGATAGCTCCACTTGGTGAACCCCCAAAGACTTGGCAATGGCCTGCATCTTGTGAGGCTCAATCACCCGGCCTAGTAGACGTTCTCCTGCATCAGTTTGCAGACGATACACCCGCATGTTGTCAGCATCAAGCGACTTCCAGATGGGCAACAAAAGGCCACAAATCAGGAAGAACCGATCCGTGGAGTATTCCGGGATTTGGCTCACTTCCGCCTCCCAGCGACGCTCCCAGTCAGACGGAGAGATCTCTTCCCACGTACTGCTTTCCAGGTCTGAAACCGTCATCTTGGTGCGGCTAACGGGACGCACGAGAGACACGCGCGGAATGACCGCACCGGAATCGCTCATATCGGATGAGGTGGGTACCACCACCGCCACTCGCCCAGATTTCCGGTTCATCATCAATCGCCCGTCCCACTTGGCTCGCAGTGCTAGGGCTGATTGAACACTCAGAAACTCTGTCCTCCAGCTTTGCTTAACTTCTACACAGAACGTCTCACTACCAGAAGCATGAGTATAGACTACATTGCGGTCAACGACCTCCAGTTTCTCCGCCTGAATGGTTTCAACGCCACTCTCAAACGTTCCAGAGGCGATCGCCGCTTCAACCCGCGCTTCAACCAACATCTCGAAAACCTCAAAGAGGTCGTTCTGGAGCTGAATCGGCAGGGCAAGGATGCGGTTGAGGAATTGCTGCATACTTGGCAGCTCCTCTCGCAGTTGTCCCTCCTGGGTTGTGAGGGTTAGCCCCGTTGCCACTTCAAACTGTGTCAAGGAGCAACAGCCGACAGCCCCTTTGTAGAGGAGCATGAATAGCTCATCTAGAGCGGCATTGGCGTAAATGGACTCCAGGTTATCTTTCGAGTCAAAGAGTCCCTGTCCTCCAGTTTGACGTTGCCCACGGGTCAAGGCCCCCAACGCATCCAGCCGTCGCGCAATGGTGGAAATAAACCTGCGTTCACCCCGCACATCCGTTATTACAGGCCGGAAAATGGGCGCTGTGGCTTGGTTCGTGCGGTGAGAGCGGCCTAGCCCCTGAATCGCACCATCCGCTAGCCATCCCGCTTCCAGTAGATAATGCACCCGCCGTCGTGTGTTCTGGCAGTCCAAATCGGCATGGTAGGAGCGCCCCGTATTCCCGGCCCCGCTGAAGACAAGGATGTCCTTCGCTCCATCCATGAATGCCTGGGTTTCCGACAGGTTCGCAGACGCCGGACGCTTGGCGACATATACTCGTCCATCTGGGTCACTCAGAATCCGCACCGATCGCCCCGTTACCTCGGCCACGCGGTCATGCCCAAAGTGATGCAAGATTTGCTCAAGTGCGCCGGGGAGGGCTGGCAATGCCGCGATTTTCCCAATCAGTGCATCTCGCTGCGCTTCCGCCTCACGGCAAATCACGGGATCGCCGTTGGCATTTTTCACTAGAGTGGAGCGAACCTCGCCATCTTCGGTTGTGTACGCCTCATAGAGGAATACCGGGAAAGCATGAACCAGATAGGTCATGATGTTTTCCCGTGGGGTCACATCGATGTTGAGATCATTCCACTCCTCAGTCGGCACCTCTGCCAAACGCCGTTTGATCACCTCTTCGTTCGTGGACACCAGTTGCACAACGGGAGCCAACCCTTCTGCGATGTCTGCTTCCATGGA
>JBCBSL010000616.1:0-2452 GCA_039819145.1 Cyanobacteria bacterium J06638_22 | reverse complement strand
GTTAGCGGCTCGCAACACTATCACAGCTAGTACAAAGAAAGTGACTCTTGAACCTAAATCGATCAAAAGACCGAGAATATTGTTAATGGGGTTATTCGTTGTCCCAATGGTCAGCTTTATCGGTAGCTTTGTCCTGGTTGACTGACAAAACTAATCGGCGACATAGCAGTACGTGTGAATCTTGAACTCGATGCGATAGGTGCGCTGCTCATGCAGCTTCCGAGAGGCCATAGCGGGTTCAGGATCGCGATTATGGGTGAAACGGACATGGTGAATAAGTTGCCACCCGTTCTCTAAGGCCGTTTTCAGCCAATCCCACCCAATGCGAAAGTAACTATTGCCACGAAACCAATGGGGGTCAACCCAGCGCCGTTGGCCAGCGGCAACGACCTCGACACCTTGAGCCGTGACATAGAGGGTGGCGACCGCCAAGAGGAACCAGAGCCGGGAGAGGGCACAGAGCGAGCGAATCTCGGACTTTTGGAGATTCCAACCGTTCGATTGGTCGTCGAGAAACGCCTCCTCGATATCGAAGCGCAAGCCATATTCCTCGAAGGTGTGCAGGTTGGTGGGTTCATCGCTGACGATGGCCCAAAACTCCCCATTGACGCTGTTATAGCCAAAGGCAATATGCACAGGGCCATACCACTCTCCCTTATGGAGCTTAACGGTATGCCAACAGAGCGCTTCCCCTCGCTGAAGACGAATGTCCTTCAATTGGCACCACCCGTGACCCGCCCGCCAAATCCAGGTATTGCGCTTCACCCGAATCCGATAGTGCCACCCGAACTGGGCCGTCATCGCGGTCATGGCCTCGGTGTGGATGAAGCCCCGGTCAGCCAACACGACCACCTTCACCCCCTGGGGTAATCGGTTGGCGGCTTGGTGGAGCATCTCGTGATACTCGTCGAAGGCGACCGATGCACTGCGGTGCTGAAGCACCCGCCAGACCACGGGCAAGGCCCGTCCTCGATGCACCACGGCTAGACGGATCAAGCAATACTCGTCCCAAAACAGCGAGGTGTCCAAGCTCAGGTACAAACAGTCCTCATCCCAGTGAGCTAACGCGGCTTGAATTAAGGGCTTGTACAGTCGATGGACGTTGATACGACTGTTGTGCAGCCAGCGGCTCAACCGGCGTTGTTTACTTTGCGCCTGCACCCCTCGACACGGCACATAGGGCAGCCAGCGGGTCAGGCTGACCTCCCCTCGCTGGAGCAGAGCCACCACCATCCACAGGCAGGTCGTCAGATGCCCACGATGTGCCCAGGGCACCGATTGACCCAGCCAGGCGTTCAAGGCATTGTAGAGGGGGGAGTTTTTTTCACAGCATCTACGCTTTTGAGTGGTATCTAAGCTTAGAACGCTGGCTCCCCCTCTCTCTCCTCAAATCCCTGCAACCACCGCGCAACAGGCTGTTTGGCAGCTTTTAGGCAACTTTTGTCAGTCAACCAGAGCTTTGTCTTATCCATGGTTGGGTTCGGCATCTACTATAACCATCTCGATAACCAGTTAAAGATTGAAGAAGGAGCTTCGTTACCCAACTCATTGCAGCAGGCGGGGCTACAGGTCACCGTCACCCAAGATAAAGATGATGCGGAACTAGAGATCTCAACCCTTACCTATGGTTCAACGTCTATTGAATGGTATCGTTCCTATGATTTAGACCTGACTCGTAATCCAACATTTATATCTGCCAATGTTGACAACGATGAGTTACCAGAACTTATTGCCATTCAAGGGGGCACAAATTCTTCCACAACCGTTCCCTGTCGTCAGACAGAACCCTTTGTTGTGTTTGATATCAATGAAGCAGACATGATCATCTCCTGCACATTGCCCCAACATTTTGAGCGTTATCTCATGGATCGCTATCACAGCTTTCTCAATGGGCGCTCCTTAACAACATCTTTCCAGCTTGCGCTTTTAGTGGCATTACTCGCAACCCTAGGATTTTGGGGATATCAATTCAAAACGATGAAACAAACTACGCCTATAGCATAATCAGGAACAAATATCTTTGATATAGTCGTGATAGTCGCACCAACAGTTAAACACGCTTTCCCCCCACTGAAGAACGGATTCACAATGTTGCTCAGCCGTATCTGCTTGCCAGATCGTGTTGATTGTTATATTCCCTAAATGGGCGGGAGGCGGTAACCAGCGAAACCGATCTTTGCGCTGGGCTAGATAGTGCTTGAGCTGGGACAACTGGCCCATCTCAACATGATTTCGGTAGTAGGCATACAAGCTGGCCAGGTGTAAATTAACTGAGTTAATAGTCTGGGAACTTTCGGTTCCAGGATGTTGAATGGCGTAGGCATCAACCGTAATGGCATGCACTGCAAAGTATTGGGCCTGAGAATATTCGCGGGCCAGCACTTCGCTGTATCGAGCCCAGCATCCTGGCGAAGCGTCTAAATAGGCGTGGGTGACGCCTGTTGTGGATAGG
>JBCBSL010000615.1:0-2465 GCA_039819145.1 Cyanobacteria bacterium J06638_22 | reverse complement strand
ATCAAGTACAGAAAAGGGTTGTGTGGAGCGCGGCGCGCCCCACACAACCGTACTTAACCAACGCGCATAGCGCTATAGCTTGAGCCATCCAGGATAGGAAATTAGGGATCGTCATGCCCATGAAAATGGCATCCATCAAACGTCTATTGGTCAGTATATTTAGCCTTTCTGGATTCCCGCATTCGCGGGAATCATTCATGGCGCTGTCGCGCCACCCCAAACGATGAAAATCTATTTTCAGAGCAATGACCGTTCGCCCTGAGCTGTGAGCCTGTCGAACAGTCGAAGTCTCACCCTTCGACTGTTCGACAGGCTCACAGCTCAGCCTAAATGGCTTAATATTCTAGTGAATTATCCAGGCTCAGCTCCTTGATTTTGGGGAGTGCGCGTAGTGCGCGCACTCCCCAAAATCAAGAAATGCATTCAGAATGACGCCGGTGCTGCGTAAATTTTGTATGTTTAATCTATTGCGAATAATTCTGAATAGATCTCCAGTAAGGTTCCTGCGCTGCGCCATCGAGCAGGGTTCAGTCTTTGAGCCAGGTTTGAATTGCGTTCCGTTAATCTGATCTGAATCAAAGTAGATTCTTGTTGCAAGAGCCTACTGAATACAAATGGCTTGGGTTAAGATCTGGTTAAAAATAGACAAGGATCTGGTTAAAAAGAGGCGAAAAAATTTTGAGGGGGGGATACATTAAAGTTTCTGGTTTGTTGAATCAGAGTCAGGCCATTTGTTCCAGGCTATATGTCAATGAAGGTTTAGCCTTCTAGTCCAAGGGACTTGATGATCACTAATCGGTTCGATGGGAGGGTGACTTAATGGATCAATCACTTCAAGCTTTGCTCTATGGATATGCTTCTTATCGGCACTCCGATCAGCCTGAACACCGCTTGTTCAATCGAAGGCTGCAGCACTTTGCCCAGCGCGTAACATACCTTTGCAGTCTGCATGGAAATGGGAAACTATCGGCTGACGATTTTATTAGCGCTGTAGACGTGATGTGGGAAGAAATTGAGCGTTGTAAAGCGCAGCTCGATCAACCATCACAGGAGTCGTGCGGATGAATGAAGGCGATATCGTTCGCCTCAAGCAACCGGTTCGCCCCGCATTGAATACTGCCAGATTTTACTTGTATGGCATTGTAATCAAGGTCATGGCTACGGAGCCTGATGCGATCGCCCAGCCCGCTAAGACAGAGGTGTTGGTGCATCTTTATGAACCCCGTTTCAACGAGATTTATGTTGATGAACAGGGGGTTCAGGCTATTTATTGTTTTCGAAAAGATGAGCTGGAGGTAAATTAGTCTCACCTGCAGGACACCCGTCTATTTGGGTTTTCTGTTGCTCCTATAGGCACATTGTCTCAGTACAGGATAAAAAATCAAATCCCAGCTAAAACCCTTGATTTTGGGCATCGCCCGCGCTGCCCAAAATCAAGGGGTCTCTGGTTTTTGTCCTGTACTCAGGCACATTGCATTCACGACAGCACCGAGTGGAGAACGCATCTGGATTAGAGAGAGCATTCATGGTTTGTGTGGAATGCATGCGACACAAGCATTTCATACAAACCCTATTGAGGATTGGCTGTTCGGACGTCAGGTTGGCACAAGGTCGCCCAAGCTCTGTTCCAAAGGGTTGCTGATCGTAACGAGCAACGACAGAAGAAGGAAATAAGTGCGATAGTAAAATTCTCTTCCAGATGTTTACCCTACCCATCAATCGATAGGTAGGGTTTTGGGTAGACGATCGCCCGATCAAATCAATCGCATGAGTTTATGGGGGATGAGGACTGCATCGCCACGTTGTTTCGGAATGGCTTGGCGTTGGGGCGTTGAGACGGACAATTCGTGGAGGGACGCCCTAGCGGGCTATCCAGGAGGCGATCGCACCTTGGCGTAATACGGATTCCCCTCTCTTTAGCATTGTGGATATGGATATTACTCAGCTTGCAATTCAAATTATCGTGGCCATTGTGGCAGCGGGGGTTGCCAACATCTTAGTGCCACGCCGAATCCCTGGCCGTTTACCCGGGCTGATTATCATTGGCTTGGTTGGCGTGTGGGTGGGTGAATGGGGATTTCGCCTCATGCAGCAGCGCTTCAATTTTTACTGGCCCATCCTGTCCTGGGATATCCAGGGTGTGCAGATTATTCCCGCCATCCTGGGTTCGGCCATTGTGCTGTATTTGGTGACGCTGCTCATCAAAATCATGCGCTTTCGCTAAGGGCTGGCGTGTAAAGCAAAATCCAGCCATTCCTGTTAGAGGGCAGATGCCATCTGCCTTCTAACAGGAATGGCTGGTTCAACGTTTCGTTCAACGGTTTTAAGAGGGGCGACGGTGAACCAGTGTGGCGCTAGCCTGATCCGTTGGCATGACGACAATTTCATTGAGATTCACATGGGGTGGGCGGGTGGCACAGAAAAGCACCACCTCGGCGATGTCTCGGCCCGTAAGGGGAGTGAGC
>JBCBSL010000614.1:0-2469 GCA_039819145.1 Cyanobacteria bacterium J06638_22 | reverse complement strand
GAGGATGGATTCAGGGCCACTCCGGGGCAAGGGTCTCGGCCCGGGCGACGGCCTCCTGAATAAAGGACTTCATCACCGCATCGCGCTGGTTCACTCGAAACTGCTGCTCCACGACGGTACCCTGCCATCATCGCCCTCAGCTTCTGGTTTTGGCTGCCGCTCTACCTAGGCCGCCCCCTCGTACCAGAGTCACTGCAATAGCGCTAGCTACTACCCGGGTGGATGTAGCAATATATCCCCCTGCTGCAGAGAAAAGTGGTTTAGCCGACATTCCGCAGGTTGACAGGGAATAAAAGATGTGGGGTTGGTCTAGGCTAGAGAACATTCCTTCTGGCGGTCCCATCTTCCTGTGCAGATTGAGAATTTAGACCATCTGGGTTTAGTGGCCGGTCTCATCGATGAACTGGGCCTGGTAGAGCTGACGGATGGGCGGATTGAACCCCATTGCTTGGAGCACGTGAGTGCCGGACAAGTGGTGAAAGCAATGATTTTGAACGCCCTGGGTTTTCTGAGTGCACCGTTGTACCTGTTCAGCGAGTTTTTTGACAGTAAAGCGGTGTCTCACTTGCTGGGGGAAGAGGTGGAGGCCCATCACTTAAATGACGACCGTTTGGGCCGTGTTCTGGATGAACTCTACGAGGACGGGACCACCTCATTTTTTATGCGGGTCGCGCTACAGGCGGTGGAGCGATTTGAGATTGACATTCACCAGCGCCATCTCGATGCCACCTCCCTGTCGGTAGAAGGCGAGTATGCGACCCTCTCTGAGGGCGAATCAGACGGTGCTCCAGGGTCGGAGACCGAAGCTGAGACTCCGGCAGGACCGACCCCAATTCGGCTGTGTCGCGGCTATTCCCGAGATCATCGACCCGATTTGAAACAGTTTTTGATGACCCTGGTGTGTGCCGCCGACGGTGGCGTGCCGCTGTGGTTGCAGGTGGCCAGTGGTAATCAACACGATAGTCAGCAGTTTGCCGAGGTAATGAAGGCCTTTAGCCGCCAGTGGACTAGCGAGGGTCTCTTTGTGATGGATGCGGCCTTCTACACCGAACCCAATCTACAACAGGTGGGCTCTCTGGGCTGGTTATCGCGGGTGCCGTTGACCCTGAAAGCGGCTCAAGACCTGGTGCAGTGCGACGTCAGTACGCTGGTGGAGGTGCCCTGCACCCTCAAAGATTACCGGATGTGGGAAGTCGAGCGGACCTATGGCGGGGTGCCCCAGCGCTGGATTCTGGTGGAAAGCCAAACCCGCAAAGCCGATACGTCGCTCTGGCAACCCGAATTGGAGAAATTGGACCGTCGTCTCAACCGCCAATTGAAGCCTCTGACCCAGCAGGTGTTTGCCTGCAAACCCGATGCCCTCGAGGCCTTGATGCAGTTTCAAGAGGGCCTGGAGGTCCATCACCTGACCCAGGTTTCCGTGCAGACCGTGCGGGCCAAGCGCGCCCCCGGTCGTCCGGCCAAATCCGCCGAACCTACCCCGGTTCAGGGCTATCGACTGCAGGCCACGTTGACGCGGACCGCGATGGCTGAAGACACCGTTAGCCGTCAGCGCAGTCGCTTCATTCTGGCCACCAATCAACTGGACAAAACCCTCTGGCCGGCTCAGACGTGCTTGAGCGAATACAAAGGGCAGCAGACCGTGGAACGAGGCTTTCGCTTCCTCAAAGACCCCCTCTTCTTTGCCAGTAGCGTTTTTGTTAAAAAGCCCCAGAGGGTAGAAGCCTTAGCCCTCATTATGGCGCTCACCTTGATGGTCTATACCCTCGCTGAACGGAAACTGCGCAAGGCGTTGGATGCCCAGAACGAAACAGTGCACGACCAGCGCAAACAGCCCACCGCAAAACCCACCTTTCGCTGGATTATGCAAAAGTTTCAGGGCATTCACTGGGTCAACCTGGACGGGCAACGACAGATTAGCAATCTCAGTGAGGAGCGGCGCCTGATTATTCACCTTTTGGGGCCACCCGTTGAGCGCTATTACGATGCCCCTGGTTAATGATTTGTCAACCTGCGGAATGTAGGGTTTAGGACCCCGACGCGAATGTATAGACTGAAGAGAAGCCCCTCAGCGATCGGTAAGCATTGCTGAGGGCAGCTCACATCAAGGGCTCGCGGCTGCGATCATTCATAAACCCGATCGCGATCGCACACATGAGGGAATTTGCCATTAAGTACATGGCAGGGGCATAGACATTGCCGCTCATATCAATAAGCCAGGTGCAAATAAAGAGGGATGTCCCGCCTAAAATGCTAACCCCTAGGTTAAATGAAAGCGAATAGGCTGTCAGGCGAGTCTCTGTTGGGAATATTTCCACCATCATGGCTGGGGAAATAGCCAATAACGGCCCAATCAGAAGGGCCAAGCCAAGCTGAGTTAGCCATATCCACGAGCTATTATCTTGGTGCAGTATCCAAAATGCAGGGAAACTTGACAGCGCCAGGCTAATAGTACTAATTAACAACCAG
>JBCBSL010000613.1:0-2474 GCA_039819145.1 Cyanobacteria bacterium J06638_22 | reverse complement strand
ACCATTGAAGCTATGTCTGGCAGCCTGAGCTTAGCCCAGTGTAAAAGCTGTTCCAGTCCTCGTTATAGAGTAGCATTGCGGAGGGCGTCGCTCGTGTCGAAGTCGAGGGTCTGCCATGCGCTCTAACGGTACTCCCCATCACCGTATGGGTGAATCTGATTTCAGACTGTTGTGGGTGACGCAGTTTTACAGCTTCTTCATAATCTATTTTCCTCCTAGACTTCAGTCTATGGAGCGTGCGTCTTCAGTTAGGCGAAGGGATACACCGCCCGCAAACCTCTCGTTAGAAATCTCTAAGAATCGGCTGAGTGCAAAAAAAGCGTTTCCTTGATATGGCGTTCCTTAGATCTTGGGCAACACAGGTACTGCGGGCAAACAGGTACTCCTTATGCACTCGAAATCAAGGAATTTAGGAAGGCTCCACTTTTTCGTCTCGCACTCTGGGATGCGATGAGTACCTGAAATATGAAAATATAAGAAAGAAATCGAGGCGGATTCCTTGTAGCGATCGCCCACAGTTTGGTAGGATCTCATCACTGCGAATAGTATTAAATACCTATCTCGCTTCCAAACCTCAGCGTTCACGCTCCGAGGTTAGGGTCAACTGCACGAGCGATCGATTTCTATCGAGGCATCTGGCAGTTGATTATTTTTATAACAGGTGTGGCCTTACTATCCGATCGACTTCTAGTGCGTTTGCAGCATACATGGTTGCAGCGCCAAGTTGTGGTATTTCCACGTCACTCGATTCGTTCATTGCGAGGAATTGAGTTGTCAGGAAAAGCCGAGGATAGAGGATTGCTTGGCCGGGAACGCTGATGAGCGTTTTGTCTTCGTTCCTCTGTCGGGTAGACACCTTTTCTGTCTCCGATTTAAATTCGCAACATTACATCACCCAGTTGATGTCACAGCACACTGCTACAGCATTGACTTCCACGGTTGCGGAAGTTCCAGCCAAAATGCATCACAAATAGCTCATAATCATTGCAGAAGACTAATCGAGGGAATTATGACCAGTTCAGACCGCGTAGTGCTTATCGGTGTCGCAGGGGATTCTGGCTGCGGCAAATCCACGTTTCTCCGGCGTCTTGCCGATCTGTTTGGTGAAGAGATGATGACCGTCATCTGTCTGGATGATTACCACTCCCTCGATCGCAAGCAGCGCAAGCAAGTTGGTGTGACGGCCCTCAACCCCAAAGCGAACAACTTTGACCTAATGTACGAACAGATCAAGGCGCTGAAGGAAGGGAAGTCCATCGAAAAACCGATCTACAACCACGAGACAGGCCTGCTTGACCCTCCCGAAACTATCCACCCCAACCGCATCGTTGTTATCGAAGGGCTTCACCCCATGTACGACGAGCGGGTACGTAGCTTGCTCGACTTCAGTGTCTATCTGGATCTCGACGATGAAGTGAAGATTGCCTGGAAAATTCAACGGGATATGGCCGAGCGGGGTCACACCTACGAAGACGTTCTGGCTGCTATCAATGCACGTCGCCCCGACTTCGACGCCTACATCGACCCACAGAAGCAGTACGCTGATGTCGTTATCCAAATCCTCCCCACCAAGCTGATCAAGGATGATACAGAGCGGAAGGTATTGCGGGTACGGATGATTCAGCGAGACAATGTCGCAGAGTTTGAGCCTGTCTATCTGTTTGATGAAGGTTCCACGATCGACTGGATTCCTTGCGGACGCAAACTGACTTGTTCCTATCCCGGCATTCGCCTCTACTATGGCCCCGATGAATACTATGGACACAGCGTTTCGGTACTAGAGGTCGATGGGCAGTTCGATCGCCTCGAAGAAGTCATCTACATCGAAAGCCACCTGAGCAATGTTTCCTCCAAGTATTACGGCGAAGTAACGGAACTGTTGCTGAAGCACAAAGAGTACCCCGGTTCCAACAACGGAACGGGACTGTTCCAGGTGCTTGTTGGGCTGGAAATGCGCTTGACCTACGAACGGCTGGTGAGCAGTGGTGCATCGATGGCAGCAAAAGCTGCAACCAACTAGCAGCGATCGCCCAGGTTCCAATCAGAGCATATTTGGATAACCAAGGCTGGAACAGACCGTAGCCAAGCGGTACTGAATCAAATTCTGAAAATGCAGGCGGTCAAACGCCTGCATTTTTTTAAGCCAAGATTCTGAGTAAAGGAAAAACGCAAGCTAATGCCAAATCCGGTTAAATTGCCGTAAAACCCAAACGATATAGTGCTATATAGTGCTATGCGCTCAGGTAGAATCAAATCATTTTTTGAAAGCCACGCCGCGGCGTGGCTTTCAAAAAATGATTTGTCCTAATCTCAATGCGTAAGGCCATATTTGGGTTCTTCAACGGGATTTGATATCAGGTGGCGCAAACACAATCGGGATGAAGCCTAGGCTTCATCCCGATTGTGTTTTATAGGATTCGGTATACGGGGTTCGAAATAGAAAGTCAGGTTCTGTATATCACGGTCTGCATAAA
>JBCBSL010000612.1:0-2491 GCA_039819145.1 Cyanobacteria bacterium J06638_22 | reverse complement strand
CAAGGGTGAGTAACTCATTCGCCCCAAATGGCTTTGTCAGATAGTCGGTTGCCCCAACCATTCGTGCCCGTACACGATCGATGAAACCATCCCGACCGGTCAACATAATGATGGGCGTCTGACGGAATGCTGTGGATTTGCGCAGCATGGCACAAATTTCATAGCCGTCTAGCTCTGGCATAGAGATATCACACAAAATCAAATCGGGCTTGAGCTGAAAAACAAGGCTCAGCGCTTTGAGGGGATTGCTAATGGCTGTGCCTTCATAGCCATTCTCGTTGAGGATAAATTCGACCGTCTTACGAATTGCAGCACCATCATCAATGCAAACGATCCGAGGTAATCGGTCTTGGGGGGGGGATAGGGGTGCAAGACTCGACTGAGCGATGGCTTGTGGGGGTTGTAGTTGGAGGTCACCCCGCTCTAGATACGGGTAAAGGCGACGGGCAACGGTCACAATATTTTGATTGAGAAATCGGGCAAGTTGACGGATCGAGGTCTTGCCATCTAACCAAGCCGTCAGAGTACTTTCAGAAATTCGTGTCCGGAGGTGGCTGATATCGGCGATCGCCGGACATTGGTCGGGCGATTGAATCAGGGGATGGAACTGCTTCCATTCCTGCACTTGTTGGATGATGTTAGGCACGAGCACCCCAATTTCGTGGGTTTCGAGTTGCGGGGCAAGGGGTGGACTGAGTTCAAAAATAAACGAGCCTTGATGGAGGCTGAGCAAGTCAAACAATGTCTCCTGAACCATCCGTTGTAGGATGGCACGCCCTTGCACTGGAGAGAGAACGTGGGTTTCGATTAATGCCCAGAGATGACCGTATTCTGGAGCATTGGTGGTAGCGATCGCCGTTGCCGATTCGGTGGACTCATGGGGCACCGACAAGTGATAGTGCCGGAGATAATGGCGCAAACGCCGCAAGTTGGGCGTGGCATCACCCGCATAAATAATCTTTCCATTCAGGAAAAAGACCAACCAGGACTTTTCTGTTGGATGTGGCGAACGTTTCCAAATGTTGCTGTTGGCGGAATTGGTCTCTCCCGTGGAAGAAGGGACGGATAGGCTATAGGCTTCCACAAATAACTCACCCGTGCGTTGACCTAGCTCGATCAGCTGCAAGATACTACGGATATCAATTTCGCTAAGTTTCCCTTGCATTGAGCCGAACGAATCTCCTGAAAGCAGCGGTCATGGGGTTTGTGGAACCACCTGAAAAAGCGCTTTACGCGTTAGAACAAGATTACTCTATGAAATATCTCTTACCTTGTGTGTTAACTAATTATAGGTCTCTCAATTAGCATGCCCTTATGGACGTAAAAATCTGACAACACCATGAGGTTTGTTCTGGATTATAGGAATTTAAGGCTATAAGAATAAATGGCATACCAAGCAAGGTTGGAGCATAGCCTCGCTCCTTTACTTTTGTCGCACTTTTCCTCCTTGACTCCAGTTTTGTAGAGCACAGAGTTAAGCAAACCTCCGTGCAGATCTCGTCTGCTGTGGCGGAGCCGCGAGATGTTAGACCGTTGAAAACATGCGATCGCAGGACACAAACAAACTCCTATTCCCTCTCGCAATTTAGTATTTGGTCGACCGGATCTACCCCACAAGTAGCTTAGGTTCATTTGAGACGTAAGGCGATTGCTAAAAAAACGAAATATTTACAATTGAAAACAATTTGTATCGCTTGTTTACGTGCCATTTTTGGATTGGCGTCTTTCGATTGTTTGTCCTGCACTGAGGGGATAAAGCAATAAAGAGGTTTGTGGGAAACGCGATCTCTCCTGGGTGTTTTCCTGTCTTATTGAGTGTTGGGCTGAAACATGTCGGTATCATCGCCTGTTTGAGTTGCCACCAAGTCCATTGATCGCAGAGGCTTCTCATGCTCAACGGTATTGAGGTGGATTGATTTACTTACCGCGATGCGTTCAAAGCTTCCAGTTCCAGGGCGGGTTGATGAGTTCAGGGCTATGCTCGCTGTTCATCAAACGCTTGAAGAGGCCGTTGTGTTGAAGAACCTCGGGCGATGAGCCGTCCTGTCGTTATACTAGGGGCTTCAATTAGGGATTAAAATCCTTTCACAGGAGCGTTTACAGCCCCTCGCTCATGTTGTTGGGGCGGATGCGTGAACACCTATCCTGCAAAGCTTCTGCAATTAGTTGATGACGTGCCCTAAGCCTCTTGCTAGCAAAGTCTACGAAACATGAGGGTCTGGTAAGGCATGCAGCGCAGACATGAGGGTCGTTGATCCTTAACATTCAACCCGATCGAAATGGGTGAATCGAGGTTACGCTGGTGGGTACGCTCGCGGGTCTCAAGAAGAGACCAATCCGTTCTCTAGACGATAGTGCTACATTTGAACGGAGAGATTTGGAACGGATCTGCTTCAGCCTAGAGTATTGCAGGTTTAGAAGCATCAGGGTGAGGCACTGCGCGAATGCTGCGAGGTGGGGTGCGATCGCCTCTCAGATGCCATTCCCACCC
>JBCBSL010000611.1:0-2493 GCA_039819145.1 Cyanobacteria bacterium J06638_22 | reverse complement strand
TATCGTTTGCGCCCGCTGCAACGCAGCGGGCGCAAACGATAGTTGGGGGTTCTTCAACCGGATTTGATGTTAGGGATTACAGCGAAAGGGAGAGGCAAACATTGCCTCCCCCTTTTTCAATGATTGATTGCTTTCAACGGTCGGATAGAAGATGATCACACCCGACATATGGGAGAGTGAATGGGGCGATCGCCCCATTCACTGCCCAAACTTACTTATTCAGCGCCCTGAGGCAAAAGCTCACGAGGCTTATCTCCGGGTGCAACGGTGACTTGTCCGTCTTCATTGACATCAACCAAGGCAATGTCACCTTCTTTGATGCGACCAGAGAGGATTTCCTCAGCTAGTGAGTCTTCCAAGAGTCGCATAATTGCACGGCGGAGTGGACGAGCTCCGTAGCTGGGATTATAGCCTTCTTCGACCAGCCGATCCTTGAACTTCTCGGTCACCTCTAGCGTGATGCTCCGCTCACCTAGGCGAGAGAACACCTCTTTGAGCATGATGTCGGCAATCTCTTTCACCTCGTCCTTCTGGAGTTGGCGGAAGACAATGATTTCATCAACCCGGTTGAGGAACTCTGGGCGGAAGTATTGCTTCAGCTCTTCGTTCACCAACGACCGGATGCGGTTGTACTGCGACTCGGAAGCATCGCCATCGGAGAACTCGAAACCCAGACCACCGCCACCTTTCTCGATAACCTTAGAACCAATGTTCGAGGTCATGATCAGTAGGGTGTTCTTGAAGTCAACGGTGCGACCTTTGGCATCGGTCAAACGACCATCTTCTAAGATCTGCAGCAGCATGTTGAAGACGTCAGGGTGTGCTTTTTCGATTTCGTCGAACAGCACAACGGTATAAGGCCGACGACGCACGGCTTCGGTGAGCTGACCGCCTTCGTTGTAACCAACGTAGCCCGGAGGCGAGCCGATCAACTTCGATACCGTATGGCGCTCCATAAACTCGGACATATCCAGCCGAATCATGGCGTCTTCAGACCCGAAGAAGTAAGAGGCCAGTGCCTTAGTTAGCTCGGTCTTACCAACCCCTGTAGGCCCAGAGAAGATGAAGCTGGCAATCGGGCGGTTGGGGTTCTTCAAACCCACTCGCGCTCGGCGAATCGCACGAGAAACCGCACGTACCGCTTCGTCCTGTCCGATGATGCGTCCATGCAGGGTGTCTTCCATGTGCAGCAAGCGCTCCGATTCAGACTCGGTGAGCTTGTTGACGGGAACCCCGGTCCATGAGGCAACAATCTGAGCGATGTCCTCTTCACCCACGACAGGGCTGCTGTTGTCTTCCCCTTCTTGGGTTTCGCTGCGCTTCGCCTGCGCAATGGAACGGATCTCTTGCTTGATTTCCATTTCCCGCTCGCGCAGTTGACCGGCTTTCTCGAAGTCCTGCGAACGCACGGCGTCGTCCTTGTCCTTCAACAGCTTGCGCAGTTCCTTGTCCAGCTCCTTCGCTGCGGGTGGCAGCTGGGAGTTGATCAGGCGTACCCGTGAACCCGCCTCATCGACTAGATCGATCGCCTTGTCGGGCAAGTAGCGATCGCTGATGTATCGGTCAGACAACTTCGCCGCAGCATCCAACGCTTCGTCGGAAATTTTCAGCTTGTGGTGCTGTTCATAGCGATCGCGCAATCCGCGCAGGATTTCGATGGTTTCATCAACGGTAGGTTCGCCCACCATGACGGGCTGAAAGCGGCGCTCCAGGGCCGCATCACGCTCAATGTGCTTCCGGTACTCATCTAGCGTCGTGGCACCGATGCATTGCAACTCACCCCGCGCCAGAGCTGGCTTGAGGATGTTGGCCGCATCGATTGCCCCTTCGGCTGCGCCGGCACCGATCAGTGTGTGGACTTCATCAATCACCAGAATGACGTTTCCGGCCTGACGGATTTCGTCCATGATTTTCTTCAGGCGTTCCTCGAATTCCCCGCGATACTTGGTACCTGCGACCAGCAGACCAATATCCAAGGTGACAACACGCTTCTCTTCGAGAATATCGGGGATATCGCCATTGGCAATGCGCTGCGCCAGACCTTCGGCGATCGCAGTCTTACCAACGCCGGGTTCTCCAATCAGTACCGGGTTATTCTTCGTCCGGCGACCCAGGATCTGAATCACCCGTTCAATCTCTTTCTGACGACCGACCACCGGATCGAGTTTGCCTTCGGAGGCCATCTGGGTGAGATGGGAACCAAACTCATCCAAGGTTGGCGTCTTGGTACGCCCTTGACTGCCACCGGTCGAAACCTCAGCGGTTTCACCCAGCATCCGGATGACCTGGGTGCGCACCTTAGAAAGGTCGACGCCAAGATTTTCCAGAACGCGTGCGGCGACCCCCTCACCTTCTCGAATCAACCCCAACAGGAGATGTTCGGTACCAATGTAGTTGTGACCCAATTGGCGAGCTTCTTCGAGTGAGAGTTCGAGAAGGTGAGGGGGTCGCCGCACGCGTTCTGGAAAATCTTGGCGTCGACCTTTCTAAGGT
>JBCBSL010000610.1:0-2508 GCA_039819145.1 Cyanobacteria bacterium J06638_22 | reverse complement strand
GTTGTGCCCAGTCCTGTGCTATTCGCATCCGTCAGTCCTCGAATCTCGCTATATCGATTCTTCAACAGGACTGACGGATTTATCAAAGTATTAGCTGTTGAGCACCCGCGCTGCGGGGGCTTTCAAAAATAATGCGTAAGGCTGCGATCGCTAACCATGGAAGGTCTGAGCCAGAATGCCACCCATCGATACAGGGTTATAGGCATCTTGATCGCGGTGCTTTGGGGCGTGGGGTGTCAGGGAAACCAGTTGCACCGTGCAGGCTTTGAGTTCGGGCTCTAGGGAAATAGGGCAGGCTTCTGGATGAGTGAGGGCATTCACTTCGGCATCATCGCGCCAGAGGAAGCCCCAGTGCATGGGAATGAAGACGGTGCCGGGGGCGATCGCCTTTGTCACTGTGGCTTTCAGCCGAACTTTCCCCCGGCGCGATCGCACCTCCACCCAATCGCCGTCCTCAATGTCGCGCCGCTTCGCATCTCTAGGATGCACTTCTAGGAACGGGTCTGGATGCATGGCGGTGGTTTTCTCGATGCGTCCGGTGCGGGTCAAGGTATGCCAGTGGCCATACAGCCGCCCGTTGGTCAGCACCAGGGGATAGTCGGGGTCGGGGGCTTCTGCCAAACCCTGGGCATGGAAGGCGGCAAACCGGGCGCGTCCATCGGGGGTAGGAAAGCGATAGTTGGTATAAAGCCGTTTGTGGGGGGTGTCGTTTTTCTCGGCATCGGCAAAGGGTTGAACGGGGGTGGTGGGGTGGGGCAAGAAGCGTTCCAACACATCGCGCATTTCCAACTTCTTGACTGCCGTTTGCGAGGGGGCATGGTCGGGCTGCGGCCACTGCAACGGTCCCTCTGCGGCTAAGGTTTCGTAGGTAATGCCCGTTTGGTCGCACAAGCGATCGCGGGTTAGCTCGATAAATTCGGTGCGCACCTCGGCGGCAGAGGCAAAGGCAAACTGAGCCTCAAACCCAAGGCGTCGGCCAATATCCGCGAAGATTTCCCAGTCGGCGCGAGCCTCTCCGGGCGGTTCGCGAAAGGCAGGGCAGAGAGTCACCGTGCGCTCGGAGTTGGTCATTGTCCCCGTTTTTTCGCCCCACTGAGCCGCAGGCAGCAGCACATGGGCATAGTGGGCGGTTTCGGTGGGGAAGTAGGCGTCTTGCAGGATGGTGAAGGGCGATCGCTCCAGTGCTTTCTTGGTGCGTTCCAGGTCGGGCATACTGACAGCGGGGTTCGTCGCTGCCACCCACAGCACATTGACTTCGTCCTGCTCTAGCCCCCGAATCATTCCCCAGGCATCGCGCCCAGGGTGAGGCGAAATGCGTCCGGCAGGCAGATTCCATGCCTGCTCCAGCTCAGCTCGATGATCCGGGTTTTTCACCATCCGATAGCCCGGAAGGATATGGGCTAGACCACCGGCCTCGCGTCCCCCCATCGCGTTGGGCTGCCCGGTGAGGGAAAAGGGGCCGCAGCCCGGTTTGCCAATGGTTCCGGTCATCAGGTGCAGGTTGATCAGGGTGCGAACTTTGGCCGTTCCTTCAGAAGATTGATTGATGCCCATCGACCACAGGGACAGAATGCGATCGCTCTTGCCCCACAGTTTTGCAACGGCTTCCAACTGATCCAACCGAATCCCACAGCGTCTGGCGACAAGTTCCGGTGGGTAGGACTGGAACACCGAAACGTAATCGGAAAATCCCCGCGTACATTCATCCATGAACAAGGCATCGATATGCCCCCAGCGCAGCAGCAAATGGGCAATGCCATGCATCAAGTCAATGTCGGTGCCAGGACGGATCGCCAGGTGAATATCGGCGGCTTCGGCGGTGGCTGTGCGGCGCGGATCTACCACTACCACCTTCATCTTGCGATCGCGCTTATGCTGTTTTTCTAACCGATTGAAGATAATGGGATGGCAATCGGCGGTATTGGTGCCAATTAGAAACGCCAGGTCGGTTTCTTCCAAATCGTCATAGCAACAGGGTGGCCCATCAGAACCCAGACTTTGCATGTACCCTGCCACGGCGGAAGACATACAGAGCCGAGAATTCGCGTCGAAATTATTCGTGCCCAAGCAGCCTTTGAGTAGTTTTTGAGCCGTGTAGTAGTCTTCGGTTTGAAATTGCCCAGAACCATACATGCAAACGCTATCGGCTCCTTTGGTTTGAATCGCCGAGCGAATTTCGTAGGCAATGCGATCGCCCACTTCATCCCAAGTGGCTCGTCGAAAGGGTTCGTCCAAGCGATCGCGCAGCATGGGGTGGAGTAATCGATCCTTGTCGAGCGACTCCAGGATCGTTGCGCCCTTGACACAGACCATGCCTTTGCTAGAGGGATGGGAGCGATCGCCCCGCACTTTGAAGGCTGGCTTGGAGGCATTTGACTTGGAGGACGCTTTGGGAGGTGTTGCAACCACTTCTAGGCCACACCCCACACCGCAATAAGGACAAAGGGTTTTGACAGATTGGGTCATTTAAATGACCCAATCTGTCAAAACCCTTTGTCCTTATTGCGG
>JBCBSL010000609.1:0-2511 GCA_039819145.1 Cyanobacteria bacterium J06638_22 | reverse complement strand
GGATCACGTCGCATACAAGTTATGGCCTCTAGCCTGTCTACCCCTGGCATTTGGATATCGATCAAGAGTTACTCAGCCAAGTTGCCCAGGAATAGATCCTCTGTAAACAACGCGGTATTCATTGACAGTCAATCCTTTTCATCTCTAACTCACGTCCTGATTAATGTCACTTTCAATTCAGCATGATTCAGCCAGCCATTGCCACAAAGCCACCAACGATTCTTGTTATCGATGACGAACCCGATAATTTTGACGTCATTGAAACGTTCTTAAATGCCCAAGACTATGACTTGCACTATGCAAATACAGGGGAAGGGGCGATCGCAGTACTCGACGAGCTACAACCCGATTTGATTTTGCTAGATGTGATGATGCCAGGGATGGATGGCATTGAAGTTTGTCGTCGCCTGAAAGCAGCGCCTCGGTGGGCACCCATCCCCGTCATCATCGTCACATCCCTCACCGAAAAGAAGGATTTAGCCCGTTGCTTTGAGGCCGGCGCTGATGATTTTATTAGCAAACCATTGAGCAGCCTGGAGCTTGGAGCCAGAGTGCGATCGATGCTGCGCATCCGAGAGCAGTACAAACAACTTCAAAACTTTAGTGTCCGATTAGAAGCCACGGTGCAGAAGCGCACGGCTCAGCTGCAAAAGATGGTGTTCCAAGATGCCTTAACTCAGCTCCCTAGCCACGCCTGTTTAACGCAAGCGTTGGCGGAAAAATTACAGTCTGGTGATTCGTCGTTTGCGCTGATGTCTGTTGATTGTGACCAGTTTAAACGGCTGCTCGGTTCCTTTGGCAATGCCATCACCAACCAACTGCTCGTTGCTATTGCCGAACGATTGAAAACTCAGCTACGGGAAGGGGATGTATTAGCCCGCATTGGAGAGGATGAATTTTGTATCCTCCTTCAGAATGTTGAGGACAAAGTCAGCATTCAACCCTTGATTCAGAGAATCTTGAGCAGTTTTGATGCGCCGTTTACCCTATCCAGTTTCGAGATATTTGTCTCGGCCTGTGCGGGGATTGTTCTGGGTAAAGAGAGCTATACAACGCCCACGCAACTTTTCCAGGATGCAGGGACAGCGATGTATCATGCCAAGCAAAGTGGGATAGAGCGCTATCACTTCTTTGATGCTCACCTGCACCAAGCGATGGTGGATCGGCTGACGTTAGAAAATGACCTTAAGAGAGCCCTAGAGCGCCAGGAATTTATTGCGTATTACCAGCCCATTATTAATCTTAAAACACAGGCGATCGCCGGTGTAGAAGCTCTGATGCGCTGGCACCATCCTGAACGTGGGATGGTTTGCCCTAGCAGTTTCATTGCTTGTATGGAAACGACGGGTATGATTGTGCCGATGGGGATGGTGATTTTTCAACAAGCGTGCCAGCAACTCCGCCGTTGGCATCAGCAAGGCTGGACAAAACTCACGATGAGCGTGAATCTTTCGGTGCAGCAATTTGCCTGCCCAAACCTGGTCGATGATATCGATCGCATCCTAAACGAAACGGGTGTTGATCCAGCTTTTGTGAAACTAGAAATCACCGAAAGTGCCATCATGAACAACATCAAAATGGTGACGGCGATCGCTGAACAACTGCGATCGCGACAGATTCAAATCAGTATTGATGACTTTGGTACTGGATATTCCTCCCTGGCCTATTTGCATCAGCTTCCGATTGATAACCTGAAAATCGATCGCTCCTTTATTACCCAGATCCCATCTCAACATTTGCAAAGTAAAGTCGTTGATACCATCGTTACCCTAGGCAAGCATCTGGGGCTAACCGTAACCGCCGAAGGCATCGAAATGTCCTCAGAGCTGGAATACCTGCAACAGCTTGACTGCGAATTTGGCCAAGGCTACTTATTCTCTAGACCTGTTACAGCAGATGACGTGGAAGCGAAGTTTCTCCGGCATACCCCTGCCATTGTGCCTACATCTAAATGTGGCAATGTCGTGCTGCGATAAGGCCCTGATTCCCTCATCAGCAAGCGTGTATGGCGCTACGCGCTCAAATAGAACCAATTATTTTTTGAAAGCCCCACTCTGCCGGGCTTTCGCGGTTTCAGCAACGGCTAATCGACAGAACCAAAGCGGTTGAACGGGAAGAAGCGAAAAATGGCGCGACCAATGATATTTTCTTGCGGCAAGTAGCCCCATACATGGGAGTCGTTGCTATTGTTGCGATTGTCGCCCATGACAAAGTACGCGTTGTCAGGAACTTCGATCAACGGCAACTCATACTCCGGTGGCGCGGCGATGTAATCCTCTTGTAGCGCTTGCCCATCGACATATACAACGCCCCCTTCAACTTGCAGCGTATTGCCCGGTACCCCAATGACGCGCTTGATGAAAGCTTGGCTGGGGGTAAAGTTATACTCCTGCAGGATAGGGGGTGGACTAAAGACGACAATTTCTCCTTGCTCGGGGGGGCGAAAGCGATAGGCAACCTTTTCAATAATGAGGCGATCGCCCACCTCCAGCGTTGGCACCATCGAATCTG
>JBCBSL010000608.1:0-2515 GCA_039819145.1 Cyanobacteria bacterium J06638_22 | reverse complement strand
ATCCAGACTCTTGACAAGAAGCGGTTCGAGTTTAATCAGCCGCCTTGTGTGCTTGCAGCGTTTGTAAGCTACCCCCTGCGTGAAGCGTGCAATCAATCGTTGCGAAACCTGCGTTTTTCAGCCACTCGGGTAGGTTGATCTGGATGAGGTGCCAGGCGGTTTCTGTTTCAAACAACCAGAAGAACAGGGCAATACCTGGCATGAACAGGGGATTGGTTGGGGCATGAAAATCGATCAGCGCGAAGATTCCGCCTGGTTTTAGAACGCGATGCACCTCTTGCAAAATTTGTCGGAGCTGCTCGGGCTTCATCTCGTGGAGCGCAACGCTGGTATGTACAATATCGAAGTGCGCATCCGAAAACGGCATGGCTTCGGCCCATCCTTCGACAAACTTTGCTTGGGGGACGTTGTTCTGTGCCCGTTGGATGGAGCGGGGTGAGGCGTCTAGCCCGGTAACATCTTGGGACTGGTTCACTAGAAAGCCCGTCGTTTGCCCGCTGCCACAACATAGATCTAGGATGGCGGTGGCAGGCGTGATGTCTAGCCCTTGCAATGCCAGGCTACGAAAGCGCGATTCTCCACCCACTGCGATCGCCGCCATGCGAGAAACGCCGTCATAAAACCATTGGTAGCGATAGCTGAAGTCGCGAAGGATGGTAGCCATAATAATTTTTAGAAAAATAATGAACCACAAAGGCACGAAGACACAAAGGGCATTATCGCTTTATCAGCGGTTGCCTAGCTATTGACTGACTTTCCCGCTTTCCCAGCGTGATAGAGCCGTTTCTACCGCCTGTTGCTGATCCCGTTGGGTCATCCAGCGATGGTAGGTGCGGTTGTGGATGGCGACGGAGTGCCCCATCATCTTGGCCGCAACGGTATCTGGAATGCCGATATGAATCGTACGAACAGCCCAGGCATGGCGCAGGTCATAGGGGGCAAAGGGGAGATTGTAGCGGCGAAACTGCAAGGAAACCTGTTGCCCGATGCGTTGTAGGGTCGTTTGCTCTAAATCGGTGTTGATATTGGGCAAATAGACATTTTGTAGGTTGAACTGCTCAACCCACTGAGGCGGAAAGGGCCACACTTGGTGGAACCCTGTTTTTGTCGTTTCCAGAACATCGATTACTGGATTTTCTTTGCCTGCCTGCAGTGCGGCATAGTCACAGAAAAATACCTCGTGGTTCCGCAAGCCGTAGGTTGCCATCATCCCAAACACAAAGCGCCAGGCTGGATTGGGGATTTGTTCGTAGGCGGCAAGGATGACCTCATCGGATGGCAGGTTGCGGATTTGGGTTCGGGCAGTGCCGTAGTTGCCCCAGTATTGCTTTAAATCCACGGGTAACTCTACACCCAAAAATTCCGCGAGGGCTTTCATCGCAGTGCAACAAATCTGACGGCTGCGGCTGTTGGCGCGGGTTTGCTGCACCGTCAGGTAGATAGTTTCTGAGAGACTGAGGTTCGGGCGATCCTGCGCGATCGCCCGCAATTTCCGCAAATAAGGTGCGTAGGCTTTTTCCCAGGTTGTTTTAACCGAGGCAACATGTCCCGGCTCCAACCCATTATTTAAACCACTTTGGAGGAAATGCTGCTCAAAGGCCGTCAGCTTTTCCTCCAGATCCATTTGGTAAAGTCGCCCTCCTCCGGGAACAGGCAGGTACTTTGACCAGTCAAAGGATGACTGAAGCAGATCAGCGGCAATAATCTTGACTGTTTGCTCTGCCTGTTTTAATCCCTTGGGAGAAAGTGGCAAATTAAGGGGAATCCGTTGTTGGTGTGGATTGAGACGATGGCTACCCGGTCGGGGTGGCAGGGTTCCACGCACCCCCAGCTTTGTCCCTCGTCGCTCGATCGTCAGCCCCAGTTGTGCGGCTCGCAATCGTTGATTGCTTTGAGCAATGCGCTGGTCAATGGATTCAAAGTCAGTCATTGCGCCATCGGTTATCTGGCCAAGTTGGGCGATCGCACAAGTTTATATCAGAACTATTGTACTGGAGAATGTGGTGGAACCAAGGAGTAGCTGGCTTCGGTCTCAACACTTTCTACTCCCTCAACATGCTGCATCGCACTGATTTGGCACGATTGGCAAGACCCCATGATGACGCCGATACTATCCATGATCTGATGGACGTTTAACCCGGCTTCGTTGAGGTGCTGTGCCACTTCCAAAATGTGGTCAAGGTGGTTATCGGAAACCGCAATAGTGAGATTTATCATGTTCATAGTGTTCCTACCTGAGAACTCCGAAAGATTTAGGATAGGCCAGCCCTTTCTAGCCGTTATCCGTGTAATTCGGGAAGGTTAAATAATGACACAAGAAGAGCCCAATGGGAGTTCTTGAAAAACGTCAATCGCATAAACCAACTTCACCAACCCCGATGGATTTATGCTCTCAAAGCATTAAGTCAGGCTGTATTAGCTACGAGCTAATGCCTGATTAAATCCAGATACCATACCTTACCATTACAATCCTAACGTCTTCACAATCGTCTAGTCTATAAGGCGAAAGGGTGAG
>JBCBSL010000607.1:0-2552 GCA_039819145.1 Cyanobacteria bacterium J06638_22 | reverse complement strand
ATGGTCGTCTCCCACCCTGTGTCCCAGTGCTGAAGCTGAGTTTATATCCTCTGCTTCAGTCCTGTCCTCCCATAAACCCCAGTGCAGCGGATAGTCGAGAGCAGTTGGTGGAACACCAAGACTACTGACAACCGCTGACTGGCAACGTTAGATTGCCTGAGTCATCCGTTGGAGCGCAGTTAGAATATTGTTAATGGAAGTGCGAGGTTAGGAGTAGCTGTAAATTCTCATCCGGGATGTATTGGAGTATAGGCAAGACTTGTATGCGAGGTGCAAATAAAGGGGAGCATGTCAGATTGGCAGAAATACCTGAAGCAACTGAAGATAGAGCTACTGAATCCCAAGGTTAGTCCGCATGCCCCCCGAGCAAAAAGCACAACTGCAACTGCATCTTGATGCGATCGCCAACAGTTCGAACAGAACTATTAGATCAAAAGTTTGAACAAAAATATTAGATCAAGCCCAGTTAAAATTAGATCAAGCCCAGTTAAAATTAGATCAAGCCCAGTTAAACATCCGTGAAATCCAACGATTGCTTGCGCCCGATGTACTGCATCGGGCGCAAGCAATCGTTGGGTTCTCCAGTCGGATCTGATATTAGATCTGTACTGAGCCTCAAACCGCAGATTGAGCTCTATTTTTTTCCTGGAATTAAGGCGCTAGCATAGGGGCGATCGCCAATCAGGTGTTCAATCGTGCCAGGAATGCACCATGAGAAAACGTTTACGGAAAGGTCGTTGGGGCTTCGCGCTGTTGGGGGCGATCGCTGCTCTGATCCTGAGTGGGACGGCAGGGTGGACGGATGCAGTATCGAGCTACGACCTAAGCCAGCAAGCGTCTTTCAACCAACCCAGCCATTATCCCGTTGCCGCAAATGTTCAGCGAGCCACAGTCGATGATCCTTATCGTCCCGTGTCGGAATGGATGGGGCGACTGATTTTGCCCGATGCCCCAGTGGATGAGGATTGGGTATGGATGGAGGTGTATCACGCACCAGCCGAAGCCCAGGGCTTAGTCGGACAGACGGTGCGCCTGGAATGGGGCGACGGCGCATTTGCCGAAGGGTATCCACCCTTGGTGACGCGGGATATAGAACTGAGCGACACGGCACGACGGTTTCAGTCGCTGGGAAACGTGATTCCGACCCGGTTGGATGGGCGATCGCAGGTTGGCCCGCTGCAATCCCTAGCTGGCGCACGCCCCAACGACGACTTGGAGGTAAAGCTGACGCAAGCTACCCTAGCCACCGATGCAGCAGGCAATCCGGTGTTGCGAACCGCGTTGGAACCTGTGCAAATTAGCGGGCGCTTGTACGGGCTGGTGGAGATTGTCGAACCCGATGCGTCCCGTCCCGCTACAGCGGTGTGTCCCGGTGACGATCCTTGTCCTAGCGATTTCTTTCGGGTGCGCCATTACAATCCGGCAACGACCACCTTCGATGGCGTAGAAGAGGTAATTCGCATCCCCCAACAACCGCTCGATCGCAACGATCGCTTCCTTTCCACCTCCCACCAACTTGAGGACTCACCCGTCGGAGAAGCGGGGTGGTATATCTACGGGGCGTATGACGCGGACGGGATGTTTACGGTGCAGGCATTGGAGCCGCGATCGCTCCATTGGTTGCAACCCCAGCAAACTATCCTGGGCAAGCGTCAAGGACACAACTACATCACGCAGCGCAACTGGCGCGATACGCCAGAGCGCAAGGGCACTGTCCAATCGGTGCTGGTCGATCCAATCCACGGGACGGCAGAGGAGGCGATCGCTGACTGGCAAGAGGGAGACATGGCGCTGCTCATCCACTTGTTCGGCGGCATCGGTGGCGAGAATGGAGAAGGCTCACCGGGATGGATGGTGACGGGGCATTATGCCTATGGCATGGCCGAGGTGATTCGCGAACCGATTACCGGAGAGCTGCGCTTTGCTGTGCAATATCAGCAGGTGTATGCCAACAATCCCAACGGAATTGTGTCGGGCAGTTTGGATTGGTCGGCCTACACGGGCGACTTGCAGCGGGGATGGCTGGGGATTCGTCCTATTTCCGATGTGATTGTGAAATTTGATGCCTTGGCGCGTCCGTTTCAGTTCGGTGACAAAACAGTTTCCATCTCTATCCTGCGGGAACTGGGGCTGCAAACCCAAATCTTGGCTGCCCGCTATCGCACCGGGGATGGCAAGGGTCTGTCCGCCGTCACACCTGCCACCTCCTGTGTGCAGGATTCCAGCCAAGCCCTCTACATTGCCCTGACCCGACTGCAACAGGCCATCCTTGAGGATGAGGCGCTGGTAGACTGGCTGAGGAGACATCCCGATGACCCGGAAGTACAGCGCTTTGAGCGGGTGGTGGAGTTGGGCGAAAACTTGAATGCGTTTCTGGTGCCACGGGGTACGGTGCGGCCGGATTGGGAGCAAAATGCCGAATTCCTGGCGGGCATCAGCGGCGAAGGCAGTTTGGGAAATCAGCCAACCCTCGAAAATGCTCTGTTGAGTTGGCGATCGATCATGCCCCGTCAGGCGCATGACGAAATTAGCCGCATTCTCCTCCATTCGGG
>JBCBSL010000606.1:0-2553 GCA_039819145.1 Cyanobacteria bacterium J06638_22 | reverse complement strand
TTATCTTCAGTGCTCCCAACACCTCCTGCGTCCAATACTCCTTCTGCTTCTGCGTCAGGGCCTGCGTCATCTTTCTCCTCCCTCCCCACTCCAATAAATTCCTGGATCTCGGAAGTCCAGGAGCCATCTGCATGGAGGAGTTGGAATCGTGCAATATCAATATGAGGCGCACAAGACTGCAGTTCGACAAGACTAGTGATTGTCTTGCGGGTCTTCAGGAACTGCAAGATGCTTTTGGCAGAGGGTCCACCTACTCCTGGCAGGGACAGCAGGTCCTCTTCAGAGGCAAAGTTGAGATGAATGGGATCCATATGTAATCAATCCCAATACTCAAGATCCAAAAGCAGGTATATAATACAATTACCAAATCAATACACAATCAGTATCCTGGCTTACAGGAAGCAAGGACTACTTTAAATTTTAGCCCGGAACAAAATTTGTATGATTATAAAGTGCAAGAATTGTACCCTGGCTTCCGTGAAGCAAGGACTATCTCTCAATGCACCAGGTTAATCAACAAAATGAATCACAATCAGTCAATTAGAGTCACTTGGAAGTACATCCAGGTGACAATTCAAATATGACAGTTGGGAATCAGCTGATCGGTGTTTGTAAACAAACCAGCTGTCAAAACTCACAGAATTCTCTGGGAGCAATATTCACAGCTTAATCACGGTGAGATGCAAGATCCTGGCTTGAAATATCAACCACTTCTGACACCAAATGTAGAAGAGTAAGGTTTTACCTTCCTACGGCTGGGGTAAGACGTATAGGTCCACTCAAGTCAAGGTCTAGTCAGCATCTGAGGAATTCAATGCCTTCGCGCCACCAGACTGCGCTGTGCGCATGCGCGAACGTCACTTCCTGTTTACACTCTTCCACACTCCTCCCCCTTTTGTAGAACCGGCCTCTCACCTCTGGTGCAGAAGGCCTCCTGGATCAAGTAGTCCAGGATGGCCTGTAACAAAGTAGACAATAACAGTCCCACTGCGGCATTGGGATCGGACATCAGTGACATGCAGCCGCATTCAACAAGGCATGAAACATGCCCTCAAGAAATTCATCTTGAGTTTGAGACATAACTGCCAAGGAAGTGCATCCTGGCCCACATGCCAAGGAAATACATCCTGGCCTAACCACCAAGGAAGTACATCCTGGTCTGACCGCCTAGGAAATACATCCTGGCTCACTTACCAAGGAAATTCATCCTGGTCTGGAAGTCCCCCTCCCCCCAATAACCAAAAGTCCAGCTAATGACGGCCCAACCACAGGCCAGATTCATCCAGCCATGGGCAGAGTATCCAGCTCCCTTGTTTCCTCTGGTGGCTCCTGGGCCCACAAAACAGTCGTCGGTGGTTGGTCATGATGGGAGAGGGGTTGACGGAACTGCGCCTGCAATGTGTTGACCTTGTGCCACACCAATGTACTGCCCCGGCATTATTGCTGCCACGTTTGTAGTGGTGATCTTGGGCCATAGGAAACTTTCCTCCACAATAGTAGCATCTGGAGCCAACTTTAGTCTGCCTGGCCTTGAGATTCAGTATCACACAATGTCCTGCTGGTCCCTCACTGTGTTGTGCAACTGGCAATGGCAAATCTGGGTTGACATTAAGATATCGATGAGAGGTCAATGGATGAACGCCCCTGGTCCTTGTAGACACCTTGGTTGCTCCAATGACTTTGTCAGCTCCACTCCTGTCTTCCTGGGGGGCTGGCAGGTCGGGTTGGTGGTCTCTCCTCAGGGTCGCACGGCTTCCAGGTTTCCCCTGGTCAGGGCTTAGGTCAGTTTCCTTGCCATCAGTTTCACGTCTGCTGTCTCTCATGGGTGGTGGGACATACAATTTCCTGTCAGGCCTCTTGGGTGCTTTGGTCCGAACTCCAGAGTAACTTGTCCTGGCAATAGGTGACATCCTGTCAGTTGTGCAGTCAATGCCAGCATCCTCTTCCTTGTCGGCACAGGTTACCAAGGCGGCCTGCATGTTGCCCTCTGTTGGATCCTCACGAAGTTGGGGAACATCAATGGATGACGGCATCTCCAGGCCCTCATTGGGGTTCTCTTCCTTCATGACGACAGGTGGTGCATCAGTGGACTTCTGCAGAAAATCCTCAGGGACACCGCAGAGGACGCCACATGCCTTGTCCGGGTTGGTGACCATTTCAGCTTTCTCTTCAATCATGGGCGGGCTGGTGACCACTGCAGCTCTCTTTTCAATCCTGGGCGGGCTGGTGACCACTGCAGCTCTCACTTCAGATATCCCCTTGGGAATTCTATCCCCAGTATCCTTCGCCATAAAGGAGGAAGACACCTCATTGGTGGAGGTAAGGCCAAGCCTTTCCTGTTGTGCCATGAACAAGGAAAACGTCTCAGCCAGGGTGGCCATGGCCTCACGGAGGGAATCGGGGACCTCAGATGTCCAGGAAACGTCTGAATGGAGTTGCGGGGATGGGGCAACATGTACTGGACCCATACTCAATCACAATAATCCAAATATAGTACACAAAATAATCTAAGTTGGAGCAAATAAATTTAGTAAAATTTTGCACAGATTTAGG
>JBCBSL010000605.1:0-2553 GCA_039819145.1 Cyanobacteria bacterium J06638_22 | reverse complement strand
CCCGCTGCACTGCAGCGGGCGCAAACCATATTTGGGTTCTACGACTATTTAACCGGATTTGAGATGAGTACAGTCTGCGTGAGTCCTGCTACGAAGGCACACTCATGTCAGCTCAAGATTTTTCCGATGGCGGATGAATGGAGAATAGCCCGGAACTAGCGGCGTGAAGCGACTAATCGATACAGAACTCTGCGGCGAATCCTTTTGAAGCCTTTTAAGGAGCGTGTTTTTCTAGGACTGTTGAGAGTGCAGCGCAATGCAGTTTCCTTCAGTGTCTTCAAACTCAGCAACCCAACCGAGATCCCCGATAGATGTTTTGGGGTACAACGTTTTGCCGCCACTTACATTCACCTTAGCCAAGACATCATCAATGTTCTCTGTGTTGAAGTAGAGCCGTGAGCCTTGGGTTGAGGGACTGTAGCTATCTCCTTTTGCAAGTGCGCCACTAATGCCTGAGGCGTCCTCCACCATTGGAAACCAGGCCATCTCATTACCATCCACCGTTTCTCGCTCAAAGTCGTAGCCAAAAACCGTTTGATAGAAGACGATGGCACGATCCAGGTCAGTCGCGGGGATTTCAAAATAGCCAACTGGGTTCCTCATTGAATCCTTGTGCCTACCTTCCAGACCACTGTTTTATAGCTTAGGATGCTGGATTAAATAGAAAGCCATCTTTTTTGAGAGAAGCGCGGCGCAGCCGCGCTTCTCTCAAAAAAGATGGCAGGTTAATTTATTCGCGATCCTTAGGACAGCCCATGTTGAAGTGGAGTATTGCTGGCTAAGGGTATGATTCCACAACCCCAATGTTGAAGTGGAGCTGTGTGCTCAGTTAGAGAGCCCGTTTACTTTGAGCGCTTGCTATGGGCGCGGATGAATTTGTCGAACATCCAAAACAACGGCTCAGCAAGGATGAGACAACAACCGCAGCAAAACTTTCTGTGCGATCGGGAGCCTTCTTCCGATAAACTGCGTCATACTTCCCGGTGTGCAATCACAGTCTGCCCCAGCCCTTTATTTCTCCCCATACTGCAAATGATGAACTCTTCCATTTCTGCGTTTTGCCAAGCCACAGCCCGTGTGATACGTCGATGGGGATGGCTCAGTGGTCTCATTCTGTTGAGCAGTGGGGTAATGACAGCGCCCGCGATGGCAGCAGAAGAGGTGGTGCTGACCTACGGCATTTTACAGGCTGCTTTTCCGGTTGAGGACTTTCGTACCTTGGCAGAAACCGGAGAACCGCCATCGTCGATCGCCTTTTATCTGGAGCTGGCTGGGGTTGATCCGTCAGTTGCCCGCAATACATTGCTCTCCCCCGTTGCCCTCAATCCTCAGTTTCTAAATGCGCTGGGCACTGCTCAAGGCGACCAGCTACTTGTTCGTTTGGTTGATGTCGTTCACACGGCCTCTGGAGAAGGCAGTGTTCCCGCTTTGCGATCGGCTATCCTCCAAGCGGCTGCCGCCGATCAGCAGATTACTCTACTCGAACTGATGGAAACCTATCCCAACACGCAAATGTTCATCAACGGCGCGAACCTGGGTGATCTAATGCAAGAGCTTTCCGAGGTTCAAGGTCTTGTAGAAGGCGGTTGACTCGGTTGTTGGATGCTGTGAGCGCATTTGCCAGATGCTATAAGGCATTAACGCGAGGGGGTGTCCGTCACAGCCATGACGGACACCCCCTGAGCATTTCCTGATGAATGACTTCTCCCTGGATGGTCTACATCGTCAAGGATTGAGCATCCGTTTCGATGAGTTTCGCCAGATCCTTGAGGAAGGCGGCGGCATGGGCACCGTAGATGATGCGGTGGTCGCAGGTGATATTGACCTGCATTTGGGTGCGAACGCCCATCATGCCATCGGCGTTAGCTACCACCTGGGGACGGGAAGCGCCCACCGCCAGGATGGAACCTTGTCCTGGGGGAAGGATTGCGTCAAAGCGATCGACCCCGAACATGCCCAGATTCGACAGCGTGAAGGTACCCGAGCTGTATTCATCCGGTTGCAGTTGCTTGCTGCGGGCACGCGCCACCAGATCCTTCCAGTTACGAGACAAGCTGTAGATATCGAGCTGGTCAGCATTTTGCAGGACGGGCGTAATGAGCCCGCCATCTTCCATCGCCACAGCTACGGCAACATTGATGCTGGTATTGTACTGGGTGCCCTGCTCGGTGTAGCTGGCATAGAGCAGCGGGTGCTTTTTCAGGGTCGTGGCGATCGCCTTCGCCAACATCGCTGTCATTGTCACATCCTTGGACTTGATCTGCTTGTAGAGAGCATCCAGGGCATCGGTGGTAATGGTGTAGCCCACCCGGTAAGTGGGAACCTGCAAGCTCGCTGCCATGTTTCGCACCACCGCCGATTGTAAGGTGGTGAACGGCGCAATCTGACCCGGTGCAACGGGAGCGGGAGCGGCCGCAGCAGGAGCAACCGCAGTGGCGATCGCCGGAACCGGAGTGGGTGCGGCAACAGCGGGTGCAGCGACAGGCGTAGCCACAGGGGTCGGCGTTTTACCCGCCGCCCGTTCCACATCCTCTGCCACAATCCGCCCATAGG
>JBCBSL010000604.1:0-2567 GCA_039819145.1 Cyanobacteria bacterium J06638_22 | reverse complement strand
GACGCAATCAGGGCACTCAAAGACAAATGAGGAAATCAAGAGGCTGGGAGATTGAGCGATGAATATAGGTGCAACCTGGAAGGGTTTTAGACGATTGCCTGTGCCGTTGCAAGGGAAGAGGGCGTTCCCGATTGGCTGAAGATTTAGTACATCCCTTGCCCACGGTAAGGGAATCGCCCGTATCCCGAACACACTAGTTGAGCTTGGCGCGAATCAAGCTACCATTTAGGAGTACCCCAGAGGACACTCTCATGCCTCGCCTTACTCCCGCTCCCTTACACCTATCCGAGCAAGAACGAGAAGCCCTTCAGCACCTCATCAATCGCCATAGTACAGCGCAGCAAATTGCCCTTAGAGGTCGCATTATTCTGCTAGCCGATGCTGGGAAAAATCACCGAGAGATTGCCCGACAATTGAAGATTAGTCGAGAGATGGCCAGACTCTGGCGTCAACGGTGGTTAGCCTCAGCCTCTACTGAGGGGCCAGTTGCCGCTCGCTTAGCCGATGCCGCCCGTCCCGGTGGGCCAGCGACCTTTACGCTAGAACAAACGCTCCAACTTTTTGCGTTGGCCTGTGAGAAACCCGAAGACAGTGGACGTCCCATTAGTCATTGGACATCGCGAGAACTAGCCGATGAGATGGCGAAACGCGGTTGGGTTGAGCGGATCTCCCCTCGTCAGGTGGGGCGTCTGTTAGCCGAAGCCGATTTAAAACCCCACCAGTCGCAATACTGGCTCAATCCCCCCCCGACCCGCAGTTTGATGAAAAGGTCAACGATATCTGTGCCCTCTACTTGAGTGCGATAGAGCGGGCTAAGCGGGGAGAGCGCATCCTCTCGATAGATGAGATGACCGGCATTCAAGCCCTAGAGCGCTGTCATCCAGACGACGCCATGCGGCCCGGCCAACCGGAACGACTGGAGTTTGAATATCGCCGTCATGGCACCCAAACCTTAATTGCCAGTTTTGATGTGGCCACTGGCCACATTGCCCAAGGCAGTGTGGGGGATATGCGCACCGAAGCCGACTTTCTCGCTCACCTCAAAGCCGTCATGGCGAGTGACCCCAAAGCGACTCAATGGCATGTGGTGATGGATTGTCTCAACACCCATCAATCGGCATCGCTGGTGCACTATGTCGCTGACCTCGACGGCCTAGAGATTGACTTAGGGGTGAAAGGGAAATCCGGCATCCTTCAATCGGTGAAAACCCGGGCGGCTTTTTTGAGTGAGGCCACCCATAAGGTGGTGTTCCATTTCACCCCCAAGCACTGTTCTTGGCTCAATCAGATTGAGTTATGGTTTTCCATCTTGGTGAGAAAGCTCCTGAGAAGAGCGAGTTTCTCTAGCACGATTGACCTCAAGAAAAGGATCTTAGATTTCATTGCTTATTTCAATGACACCATGGCCAAACCATTCAAATGGACTTACGAAGGCAAGGCATTGAAGATCTGAGTAATGGTAGGTATATTCACGCCAGAGAGTACTAGAATTAGTGGGCACCACGGGAATTCCGGAAGAACCAAAGCTAGCTAGTGTTGGGTGGCAGGTCAAGCTCTAGTCCTTCAATCATGAAGGTGAGCAGATGATCCCAACTGTTGAAGTACATGTAACGGGTCAACGCTCGCAGATCATCAAAAAAAGTCTTACGGGTGGCCAGCTGTGCCCTGAGCAGTTGGTATTTCTCATCGAGCAGCGCTAGTAGCGTATGAAAGAGCAGCGACAAGATGTTGAGGGTGACCAGCACTGAGGCAAGATGCTGCTGTCCATGGCCAAAGTTGTGCTCTAGGTTGTAGCCCTTTGTTTTGAGGGTATTGTTATTCTCGTTTTCGACCTTCCAGCGGGTGCGTCCAGCACGAACCAGCTCAGCGACAGACTCATCGGTGATGGGAATGTTGGTGGCAAAAGCGTTTTTGTAGGGGATTTGGCCATCGGGACGAGTGATGCTGACCTCGCACCAGTTGACCAGGATGGCCTGGTCTTCGTCAATGAGCGGTACCCCATTGAGGTAGCGGTAGGTGAGCGTCTCTTCAAGCTTACCGGTCCATCGCTTTTTGACCACCGTAGGCAGCTCAATGCCCTCTAAATACTCGTAGAGCGTCTTGTGTGAATCGGGACGACATACCAAGATGAAGTTAAACTGCTGCTCCAGCATCTGTTTGACTAAGGGCTGGTGGCAATAGAGATCATCGCCTAGAATCGTTGCTCCCCATTGACTGTATCGCTTTCCATAAGCAGCCAGCCATCGCTTGGCCGCAGCATTCTCGCAATCTTGCTTGTCATGGCCATCTTGAGGCACCACAAACTCGGGCTCTAATGGCAGCACCTGTGAGCGCCCTGGACAAACAACGACAGGTGTCACTACGCTGTGAAAGGAGTGGGTCTTGCCGTCCTTACACGTTCGTGTCGAACAGTTAGGGCACTGGATCTGTGTGGAGCTGAAGTACTCGGTGCCATCAAGTGCAATGAGGATGGTGTCAGCCACTGAGCGAAAGTCATCGAGCTGCCCGGTTTCCTCTATTTTTGTGATGATGAAGCTGAACACCGCATACACATACGTTGGTTCGAC
>JBCBSL010000603.1:0-2579 GCA_039819145.1 Cyanobacteria bacterium J06638_22 | reverse complement strand
TCCCCTTCGCCCATTTTGGGAGAAGGGGCTGGGGGATGAGGGCTAAACGGATAACTTTTTTCATGGATTACTCTAAGCCTGGGGCTTTGTGTTGATGATGTGGGCGCACTGTACCCACACCATCAACGAGTTTAGTCAGGATTACACGAGCTTGGCATCAGTCCTGAGATGAAACAGGTTGTCTGAGAGCGTAGCGCTGGAGCCTGGCGCATTGAGATCAGGGTAGATATATGTTGAAAGCCCCGCACTGCGAGGCTTTCAAAACAGATTGAGTTTGCCTGCGCACATAGATAGGCGCTATGTGTCAGGCTAGTTGGGTGGGAACGGCAATCGGTAGCCTATCAGGTTGGCCAAGGGCACATCGCCCTTATCCTCCATGCAAACTCCCATGATGGTTGCCTTTACTCCGTCGTGACGCCTGCGCCCCCGCCTTCGACCAGGACAGGTTGGTAGTAGGACGCTGGCTTATCCCCCACCGTTGCACCGCCATTGAGCATGCCTTGCAGGCTGGGTTCAAAGAAGGTGTAGGGGAACCGTGCATCAGGACGGCTGACGGCATCCAGCCGTTGTTGCAAGGCTGTCGGCAGCGCAAAGTCCAGAGCTCCGAGGTTGTCTTGCAACTGGTGCAATTTGGTTGCGCCGATGATGACCGATGCGACGGCAGGGCGATTAACCACCCAGTTGAGGGCGACCTGTGCCATCGAGCGATCGAGTTCCCCTGCTACCGCTTCCAACTCAGCCACGATCGCCCAATTGCGCTCTGTAAACTTGTTGAACGCCGGATTGCCGCTGTTGGCCAGCGTGGCCAGTCGGCCTGAACCTTCGCCGCCGTCCTCAGAGGGCTTGTATTTCCCAGAAAGCAGTCCACTACCCAGGGGCGACCACACCATAATGCCCGTCCCCAGAGTCTTCGCCATGGCGCTATATTCAAACTCGATATTGCGCTCTACCAGGGAATATTCCAGTTGAACCGTGCTGATGGGTTCCCAATGGCGCTCTTTTGCCAAGGTTTGCGCCTGTGCCACGTACCAGGCTGGGGCGTCGGATAGAGCTACGTGGCGCACTTTCCCCGATCGCACCAAATCATCCAGCGTGCGCATCACTTCATCAGCTGGGGTCATTTGATCCCAGGTATGCAGCATATATAGGTCGATGTAATCCGTCCCAAGGCGTTGGAGCGAACCATCGACGGCCCGCAAAATGTTCTTGCGCCCATTGCCGCCAGCATTGGGGTTGCCGGGTTCGGCGTTGTAGCTAAATTTGGTGCTGATGATGACGCGATCGCGGCTACCACTTTCTTTCACGAACTGCCCTAGCATCCGCTCACTGTTGCCATTGGTGTAGAGATCGGCCGTGTCAATAAAGTTGCCCCCCGCCTCTAAGTAGGCATCGAATAGCTGACGGGCATTGGCTTCATCGGCTCCCCATCCCCAGTCATCGCCAAAGGTCATGGTGCCCAATGCCAAACGGCTAACTTTAAGTCCGGTGTTGCCCAGGGTATAGTAATCCATCCTTTTCTCCTGTTTTGGAACAAACGGTGTTGCCATCTCTGTGGCTTTCCCTTATTACTATCGGGGACGTCATGGGTTTGGTCTTGTAATGGATTGCTGCATTTGAGAAATTTCTGTCTGAGACCAATTCTGTAAGCCGCAGCTATGCATCGCATCGTCGGCTTCAACTACGCTCAGCCGACGTTCCTTGAGCGGAGTCGAAAGGAACATCTGTAGTGCTATCTCAAGAATGTGGGATCATACCTTGAGGTTACGAGTCGCCCAGAGGGCGGCTTGGGTGCGATCGCGCACATCCAATTGACAAAAAATGTTCGTTAGGTGATTTTTGATGGTGCCTTCAGTGAGGTTCAGGTGGGTGGCAATTTCTCGATTGCTTTTGCCCTGGCCTAGTAATCGGAGAATCGCTAGCTCGCGATCGCTCAACTGGAAGTCCATGCTTTGAGACCCTGCATCGTCCTGGGGTTGGAGATGGGAAAACACTTTGGGTGCAATGGTGGGGCCGAGCTGGCTGTAGCCCCGGTGTAAGTTGCGGATGGCTCCGGCGACTTCATGGGCGGGGGTGCTTTTGAGCAGATAGCCCAGAGCTCCAGCCTGCAATGACTGAAATACATATTCGTCATCGTCAAACGTTGTCAGAACCAGGATGCGAATCCAGGGGTAGCGGGTGTGGATGGCCTGAGTGGCTTGCACGCCATCGCACAGGGGCATCCGCACATCCATCAAAATAATGTCGGGTTGTAGGTTCTCGGCCAGGGCGATCGCCTCTTCTCCATGGTTGGCTTCCCCCACAACTTCCAGGTCATCTTCTAAGGACAGCAGCCCCGCCAGCCCTTGGCGGAAGAGGGGTTGGTCATCAGCAAGCAACAGGCGAATCATCGCGGCACCGTAATGTGAATGGAGGTTCCCTGTCCAGGGGAGCTATTCACCTGCATTGTCCCACCCAACAACTGCGCCCGTTCTTGCATTCCTCGCAGGCCAAAGCTCGAAGAGGGTTGAGTGGGGTCGAAGCCATTACCATCATCTTCAATCTGCAAAAGAATTTCGGAGGCGGTGGCTTCCCCTCGTACA
>JBCBSL010000602.1:0-2600 GCA_039819145.1 Cyanobacteria bacterium J06638_22 | reverse complement strand
TCCGTTGACTTTACAACGCTGGCAGCACTCTGTGCAGAGTTGCGATCGCAGTGGTTGCCTGCCCGGTTGGAGCAGGTTTACCAGCGCGATCGCCACACCATTGCGCTGAGCTTGCGCACCCTGGAAAAGCGAGGCTGGCTCACCGTGTCTTGGCATCCCCAAGCTGCCCGGATTTGCATCGACGATCCACCACCCCGCACTCCTGACACGTTTACCTTTAGCCAGCAATTGCGCCATCAACTCAATGGTTTGGCGTTGGTAGCCATCGACGCGATCGCCCCTTGGGAACGGGCGCTAGACCTGCAATTTTCCCGCCGTCCTGGTGATCCACCGCAATGGCATTTGTACGTGGAGGTGATGAACAAGTACAGCAACGTGGTACTCACCACCGCAACGCGGCAAATTGTTACCGTCGCGCACCAGGTCAACGCGCAGCAATCCAGCGTGCGGCTCCTGCTGACCGGGCAGCCCTACGAATTTCCCCCCGCCCTCACGGAAACGATTCCCCGCCTGGAAGAAGACCAGACGAGCTGGCAAGAGCGGTTACAGCTTGTACCCATTCCCCTACGGCGGGCAATTTTGCAAAACTATCGCGGTCTCAGTTCGGCGCTGGTGCGCGAGATGGGCGATCGCGCTGAAGTTGACGTGGAGCAACCAATCGATCAAATCAGCGATCGTGACTGGCAGGCTCTCTTCCAAACCTGGCAAGACTGGCTCACCGCCCTGGCCAATGAATCCTTTCAACCGGGTTGGAAACAGAAGGGCTACACGATGATGGGGTGGGGAGACGGCCAGCCTGCCGCCTCGGTGCAAGAGGTTGTCAGCGTTTACTATCGGGAGCAGCTCAATCGACAGGAATTTGAACAGCTTCGGAACCAACTAACCCAACGGGTAGAGACCCATCTACGCAAACTACGGGAACGGGTCGCGGATTTTCAAACCCGCCTCCAGCAATCCGATGATGCCGATCGCTACAAAGACCGAGCCGATTTGCTCATGGCCCATCTTCATCAATGGGAACCGGGAATGGAGCGCATCACCCTGGCCGATTTTGAAACCGGGGAGCCAACGGAAATCCCCCTCGATCCTGAAAAAAATGCGGTACAAAATGCACAAACCTTTTACAAGCGCAATCAAAAGCTGCGGCGATCGCGGCAGGCCATCGAACCCCTGCTCGCCAACGTACAGGGAGAGCTGGCTTATATCGAACAGGTGCAGGTGGCGATCGCCCAAACCCCGCGCTACCAAGATCCCGATGACCTGGAGGCATTGCATGAAATCCGCGATGAGCTGATTCAGCAAGGCTACCTCGCCGCCAAAGACAATCGCAGCCGCCCCACCGCTGCCCCCCCACCCTTCCGGGAATATCGCACTCCTAGCGGTTTTAGCGTCTTGGTGGGGCGCAACAATCGTCAAAACGACGACCTCACCTTCCGCTTTGCGACCGACTATGACCTCTGGTTCCACAGCCAGGAAATTCCCGGTAGCCATGTCCTTCTGCGCCTTCCAGCCGGAGCTGCCCCCGACACCACCGATCTGCAATACACCGCCAATCTTGCCGCTTACCATAGCCGTGCTACCCAGAGCAATCAGGTACCCGTGGTCTACACCGAGCCGCGCTATGTCTTCAAACCCAAAGGCGCAAAACCTGGCATGGCGCTCTACAAAAACGAAACCGTGATCTGGGGCGAACCCCAAACGGCTAATCAATACCAATCGACCTCCGACAATGGCACAGGGTAGCAATTTTGGATTTTAGACTTCGTCGTGAGCGCAGTTGAACGATTTTGGATTTTGGATTTGAAGTCGCCTCGTTCTCTCTCACTCTCCGTGCCCTCTGTGCCTCTATGGTTCATCTTCTCCTCAAACGTTCATGACGCAACCCCCTGACACCCGCCAATTTGCTCCCGCGACCCAACGCAATCGGGAACCCATTCTCGCCGTGCTTCAGCGCATCCTACCTCCAACCGGAACTGTGTTCGAAATCTCCAGCGGTACAGGCGAACATGCCATTTTCCTCGCTCCCAACCTCCATCCCCGACAATGGCTCCCCTCCGACCCCGACCCGATCGCCCGCGCCAGCATCATCGCCTGGAGCCACGACTGCCCTGCCGAAAATTTGCATCCGCCCCTCGCTATCGACGCACGGGAAAAGATTTGGGCCATCGAACGACCGGACGTGCGCGATCGCTTATCCACACTGGATCTGGAGCAGCATCCTATTCAGGCGATTGCCAACATCAACATGATCCACATCGCACCCTGGGCTGCGTGCCTGGGCTTGATGGCAGGAGCAGAACGCCTCCTCCCTAGCGGCGGGGTCCTCTACCTCTACGGCCCTTTCAAGCAAAATGGCCAGCACACCGCTCCCAGCAACGAAGCGTTTGATGGCAGTTTGCGCTGGCAAAACCCAGAATGGGGGGTGCGTGATTTAGAAGAAGTAGTAGCGATCGCCCAGAATCATCAACTGACTCTTACCGACGTCATCCCCATGCCAGCCAATAATTTTTCAGTCGTCTTCCATAAAGCCTGACGCTTAGGGATCAGCCAGAAAATAAAATCCCAGAGAGAGGGGCGGCGAGCTAAGCCCGCCGCCCCTC
>JBCBSL010000601.1:0-2619 GCA_039819145.1 Cyanobacteria bacterium J06638_22 | reverse complement strand
CCGCCAAAAACGCCTCAAAACCCGGTCTGGCAATGCCCGTAGTATTACCTGATTCATCCTTTGCCGGTTTATCGTTGCTGATTTAGCAACTGGCCCTTAAGCCCCATGGGGGCTGGTTATGGTGATGAACACACTGAACTGATGTGTGTTGCCCCTAGCGCCCGGCGGCGGCGATCGCCGTTAACCAATTTGTTGTTTCAGACTGGTGTAAATACCATGCAAGCCTGCGTTACTTTGAACAATGTCGTCTTTGTCGAAAATGAAGACGTTGAGGTTGATCAGCTCAATATTCTCTATCAAATTTGTGACTGGGATGCCGGGGAACAGAGAACCGATGAGAAAACAGCAGAGATGCTGCGGCTGAGTCACTACTACATTGCCGCCTACGCAGCGAATAATCTTTTGGTGGGGTTTGCGAGAGTTTGCGGTGACCCTTACGTCGCTCAAGTGCTGGATGTGATGACCCATCCTCTCTATCGCCGGGAAGGGATTGCGACCCGCTGCATGCTTGGTGTCCTCGCTTATCTTTGGCGATCAAACTACGTTTCTGTCACGTTGAACGACTGTAGTAGCATTCCAGATTTTTACGCTCAGTTTGGGTTTCGCCCCCCGCATGCCGATGCAATTCCTTGGGTTTGGCGCGGTTCCTGTCATTCGCCAATCTAAGTAACGTCAGTACGGGATAAGAGAGAGCCTACGCTGCCGAGCCGATGTTCCCCTCTCGGGAGGGGCGAGGGGTGGGTTTCCGGCTCGTTGCCAAGGGGTTGACCCACCCCGGCCGATGGCCACCCCTCCCATGGAGCTAATCCTGTAGGGGTTTAGAAACAGCTGCAGCGCCCTGTTTGACAAAGAAGAAGCGTTCAATCGCAGTGGCTAATACTTTAACACCCGGCAAGGGTTGCTTCTTCGAAGGGGCAAAGCCGACCAACTTCGTTAAGGCTAGAGTGGCCTGACGAAGCGATTCCACCGGCTGGCCCGACAGTTGATGCAACAACGTCAGTTCATCGGGTTCGAACATCGTCTCAGCGGGTTGTTCTGGGTCATGACGTAAGGCATAGGTCAGCCCCAACAGTTGCCAAGCGACCACAGAATAGAAGGTCAAGGCATTGGTCAAGGTATGGACATCGCCAAACTGTAGCTTCTCGACCTCCAGCGCCCCGGACTTGAGGGTGAAATGCAGTCGTTCTATACGCCAGCGTAAGGCGTAGAAACGGACGATGCGTTGCACATCATCGACCTGTGCAATCGGCAGAGTCGTGAGCAGAGACCAGGCAAGTGCGTTGTTTGCATCGAAGCAGTCCGCTTGAGATTTAACGTCGACACAAGCGACTTCGGTGGCCACGACCAGCGAGAGCACCTGGGTCTTGTGGCGAGCCGGGTTCAAGTTCTGGTTGGGGTGGAGATGAATGGTGGCGGCTTTCAGGTGTAGCGTCAGTTCTACGGTGCGTCGCTTGCCTTCACACTGACGCTCAATCTGCACGGCATAGTGACCGTAGTCGTTGAGGTGCGCACAAACCGTGGGCAGTGGGTAGACGTCCCCAGTGGTGGCGACTTCTACCCGACGCGGTTGAAACACCCGCACCAGAAGGTCTACGTTCGATTCGCGGGGCGCTTTGAAGAATTCGAAGATGTCGCTCTCACGGTCACAAGTAACGACCCAGCGTTGGTTCAACCCTTTTGCCTGCTGATTGACGGCAGCGAGTCCGTTGAACCACTTCTGAGACTCTTTCTGCGAAGATGGCCAGTCCATTGCACCGCCTCGGGTCCAGTACTGTTGGTGGACGACACCGAGCGGCAGTCCCCCTTCATCAATCAGCAACACGTTGTGCTGCATTAGCCCACGCACCTTGCCCTGGATGACACCTAGCCCTGACATCTGCGCCTGACCAGAGTAGTTGTAGTAGGTCGTGTCTTGGGCGGCTATCAGATACTCGCTCTCGCTCGCTTGCACTCGCTCTCGCGTCGCCGCTACGTGACCTGACAACATCGTTGAACCGTTCATCTCGTTCTTAGCAAACAACCCCGCAACGGTTTGCCTGAAGCTATTGCCCATGCAGCTAGAAAAGGACAGGCTGGGCTGCTCGCAGGCTAGTGCGTAAGCTTTGTTCAGGCTTTTTTTACTTGCGGTCGGAAGGCACTCAATTGGCTAAACTCTGACATCTGCGGCTTACTCACTTTTAGCATCAACTTAGTCTATGCAATCGGCGCTAGCCTCTGTCGCAGGGGATATCTGCGATGCTCTGATAAGTTCGGATAAAACCCCTACAGGATTAGCTCCCGAGAGGGAAAAAACTGGCACATGATTAAATTCCCGATCCTAGGTGTCCTAAGGGAGTTGCTTGAAAATAACGTACCGATCGTAGGGGTTTAGCACTGCCAAACCTCTCCAGAAAACGTTTCCACAAATGGGATGTTATTTAAGCTCAGCTCCCTAACGTACTCGTTCTCAAAAGGGAAAGGAAATAGAGTCTCAGCCAGCTCTGGTCGCGATCGTGCGGCTGGGGCTGGCTTTGTTTCAAAACAATTCATGACCCCATAATTCTTTACAGCAGAATCGTCACCGAAGCCTTATCCCAAGGCTCGGCGATCGGGCTCTCAAGGCAATCTTGGAAACGCCGG
>JBCBSL010000600.1:0-2623 GCA_039819145.1 Cyanobacteria bacterium J06638_22 | reverse complement strand
GCTCAGCTCAGTATCGGTTTCGGTCGCTTGCTGCAGTTGGGTCAGCAGGTCTTTAAGATTGAGCTGATCGCTATCGGGAGCGGTATCCGGCAACTGATTGATTTGCACAGTGACCTGACCGCTGAGTTCGCCAAGGTTGACGACGTTGCCCTCCATGCTGCCCGTGTTGATGAAGCTACCGTCGCCGCCACTAATCGGATTGTTCATATTGGTGATTTGAATGGACGGTAACTACTCAGCCTGCGGCAGAGGCGATTGAGGATTACCCGCGAACAAGTCCACGAGTGCATTGAAGATATTGTGTCCCTGCTTACGCATCGTCGCTAAATAGCCCCGAATGCGGCAGAACATTTGGGCTCCGTCCTCGGTTCGGAAACAACCCGAAATTTTCTGTTTGAGTTTCATCATCCGCAAATCGCGTTCGGCTTGATTGTTGTCGAAGGGGACAGTGAAGTCATGCATAAAGCCGAGCACCGATGCTTTGTGAGTCCGAAGACGCTCCAGCAGATTACGCGGCGGGGAGCGTTTGGCTCGTCCGCGCTTCTTCGGTTGGCTGGGGTCGGGGGATGGCATCGGATTCTGCTCAAAGCCTTGGTCTAAGAGGGCGTCATAGCGCGCCTCAAAGGCCGCCAACTCCCCGCTGGGCAAGGCTGGCTGACCCTGGGCTTTGAGTACCTCAACTTGACGGTGAATGCTCACTAACAGCACACTCAGTTGAAAGGCCTACCCCTGACTGTAGTGCTCCAAAATGTACTGCAACTCTCTCAGGTGATGGGCGTTGCACAGGAAATGCTCACAGCCATAGCGCTGATAGCTTTGCCAGCCATCATGTACCGCCTTGCCTACAAACTCAGGCAAAATCGCCATCTCATCAATCGCCGCCTGACCGCGTTTAGGATGAACAAAGTAGTAGGTCAGAGCGTCAGTAGCGGCCACATGTAACCACCACAGTCGCTGATTGACACGCATGCCAGTCTCATCGAAATGCACCACCTCAGTCGTCTTGATGGCTTGCCCAATCTTCTGTTCGATGGCTTCTAGGTGCTCGAAACACTGCTCTCGTGTGTTGTAGAGTGTCCCTTCTGAAACCCTCACACCCATCAAATCGCTCAACAGTTCACCGCTACGTTGCGAGGGTAACAGTTGCCCTTCCATCAGATAGACCATCATCCCCTTGAGTCGTGGGCCATACTGCACCACATTGCTAACCACAGCCGGAAAGTCTCCCGGCCTTGACTGTCCACAGTTCGGACAACCCTTCACCTCCACTTGATGCTCGGTAACCAGCAGTTCCAGCGGCGGGATGTCAAACACTTGACGGGCCATGACCTCATCCACTGAGACGGTCGCTAACGAAGCACCGCAACCGGCGTTGTTGCATAAACATTATGAGTTAGATGCGATAAGACTAGAAATGGACTCTCTCTATCGCTGGTTACCATGGCAGCTGAGACAACTAAACCCCAGTACCGGATTGGCAATTGGAGTGCTTACGATGCGGCCCTGAAGCAGCGAGGCAGTCTCACCTTTTGGCTGGATGAAGAAGTGCTTGCTGGATGGTTGAACCGCGACAAGAGCGGCAAACGAGGAGTCTCCCGAATCTATAGCGACTTAGCGATTGCCACGATGAGTACGATGGGCTCGGTGATGCACCTGCGAGGACGGCAAACCGAAGGGTTCATGACCTCGTTATTTCAGCTCATGCAAGTGGACTTGCCGGTGCCGGACCATTCCACGGTCTCCCGACGGTTAGGCAAACTGAGCATCGTCTTGCCCGTGGTGGAGGGTGCCGGTCCTCGCCATGTGGTGGTCGATTCGACCGGAGTGAAAGTATACGGAGAAGGGGAATGGAAGGTGCGTCAACATGGCTACAGCAAGCGTCGCACCTGGCGTAAACTGCATCTCGGAGTAGATGAATCGACGGGTGAGATTCTGGCTGCCGTTGTCAGTAGCCAGAACGTGAGTGATGATGAAGCCTTTGGCGCTCTCTTAGACGGCATTGACGGTGAGATTGAGGCCGTTTCAGCAGACGGGGCTTACGACAAGCGCAAATGTTATGACGCCATTGCCGAACGGGGCGCTCAGGCCCATATTCCGCCCCGAGAGGATGCCCAATATTGGGCCAAGGAGGGGGAGACCCACGCCCGCAATCAAACCCTCAATCGGATGGAAACAGTGGGGCGAGCCGAGTGGAAACGAGAGAGTGGATATCATCGGCGCTCCCTCGCAGAAACGATGATGTTTCGCTTCAAAACGATCTTTGGCAACACTTGTTCTCGTCGCACCTTTAATAACCAGGCCGCCGAACTCTTATTGGCCTGTGCCGCCCTCAATCGCATGACCCACTTGGGGATGCCGGATAGCTATGTCTTGAATCCTTAAAATTGCCGCCCATGGAGGCGACCAGCGGCCGGAATTTATTTATGCAACAAAGCCTACCGATTCTCTAAAACCAGGCTACAGCTCTGGCTTCCCTGACCTTTGGCTCCCCTACGTTGCCAAGATGGCATCGGCAGTCCGATCACTGAGAACTGGTATAAGCACCCCAACAAGGAAACTCGCAGTGTGATCTGGGGCTCAAAAGATCATGAGATCGAGTTCAGTATCGCTCAGCCCTTCGTCG
>JBCBSL010000599.1:0-2643 GCA_039819145.1 Cyanobacteria bacterium J06638_22 | reverse complement strand
CAATGCGTAAGGCTATAGCCGTAAACCCCAACTATCGTTTGCGCCCGCTGTGTTGCAGCGGGCGCAAACGATAGTTGGGTTCTCCCTCCGGATTTGATAGACAGGAAACCAACCCCCAGTGAGCAATTGGAGACTCGTTTTATTCAGGCTGCCTGGATTCCCGCTTTCGCGGGAATCATTCATGGCGCTGGCGCGCCACCCCAAACGATGAAAATCTATTTTCAGAGCAATGACAAGGATGACGATTCCTGGCTCAAGCTAAGGTGGAGCCCTTTCTAAAGATTGCTGGGCAGGAACGCGACGAGTGGGATCACACTAGCGCAGGGGTGGCTGACGCGGAGACTTCTGCTTCTGTCGGGAGGGATGCGAGGTCGGCGATCGCCGCATCCAGCAAGGCCAATCCATCCTCTACCGTCTCAATGACCGCCAGCTTACCCCGCAAATCGGCGGCATTAGGAAATCCTTTGGCATACCAAGTCATGTGCTTTCGGGCTTGCCGAATGCCGCGCTTACCCTTATATTCCCAGAGCATTTGCAGATGGTCGCGGGCACATTCCAACCGTTCAACGGGCGAGGGTTCGGGTCGCATTTCTCCCGTTTTGAAGAAATGGTCGATTTCACCCACCAGGAAGGGGTAGCCCAGAGTACCCCGAGCGCACATCACGCCATCAGCTCCCGTCTGCTCTAGACAGTTCACCGCCGCTTCCACCGAAAAAATATCACCATTGGCAATCACGGGAATCGACAGCGCCGACTTCACATCCGCAATCCATCCCCACCGGGCAGGGCCATTGTAGCCCTGGGATCGGGTGCGCCCGTGGAGCGTCAACATCTTGGCTCCGGCGGCTTCCATCCGGCGGGCAAAATCGACTGCATTGATTTCGCTATCGCACCAGCCGATGCGGGTTTTCACGGTGACGGGCACGGAAACAGACTCGACGACCGATCGCACAATTTGTTGAGCCAGCTCGGGCTGCCGTAGCAAAGACGATCCTCCACCATTTTTGGTGATTTTGTTCACCGGACAGCCCATGTTGATATCCACCGTATCAGCGCCCTCATCCACCGCCATCTGCGCGGCTTCGGCCAGGAAATCAGGGCGACAGTCAAACAGTTGAATGCTGATTGGGCGCTCCCCCGGATCGATCTCCATGATCTGGGGTAATTCTTTGACGTAATGCAGCCCAGTCGCGTTCACCATTTCGGTATACATCATGGAGTTGGGGGCATAGCGTCGCACCAACCGCCGAAAGACCAAATCCGTCACCCCCGACAGGGGAGATTGCAATACCCGGCTTTGCAACGAAATACTCCCCACTTGCAGCGGGGTGGAAAGGCGAGTTTTCAGTTCAGGGAACAGGTTAACCATCGGCGATCGCGCCCTCTTGTTGTCTCATCGTTACTAATCGGAAATGCACATCTTCCAATTCTATCGTTCCCAAGGCCTCTCCTCGATCCAGCCAGAGATTCAACGCTTGGATTCAGCACCGTAAGTGGATTTCACTGAACAAGAGCACCGAACATGCCGCACCGATACGCTATCGAGTCCGCCTCGAAATAACGCCACGACAAGCGGGAACCCCACCCTTATCCCTACGGTTCTCCGCCCGTGGATTGTCCCCACCTTTTCTACACTGGGGAAACAAGTGAAACAGACCGTGTAACCATCTCTCATCAACTAGCGGCGACAACCGCCCCCTCAAGGTTCGGTAAATACGCCTTCATGGTTAGGCCTAAACGCCGACAGTATATAGAGAGAAATTTTAGGTTGCACAAACTGCGATCGCCCGCAATATTGGCATCCTCTGAAGCCGTGCGCTCATTGTCACCGCCCTGAGATGCCCAACTGAAGCTTTTTGTAAGAATTTTGTAAGAAGGACAAACCGGAGCACTATTCACTATGGCAAAAGTTGTAGGAATTGACCTGGGAACGACCAATTCCTGCGTCGCGGTGATGGAAGGGGGAAAGCCCACTGTCATCGCTAACGCAGAAGGATTTCGGACGACCCCCTCAGTCGTTGCCTTTGACCCCAAAACAAAGGAACGTCGGGTGGGGCAAATCGCCAAGCGGCAGTCTGTCATCAACCCAGGCAATACTTTCTATTCCGTCAAGCGCTTCATCGGGCGTCGCTTTGACGAGGTGACCCATGAAACAACGGAAGTTCCCTACAAGGTTCTCAACATCAATGGCAACGTGAAGCTCGACTGCCCAGCAGAAGAGAAGCAGTTTGCACCGGAAGAAATTTCGGCTCAGGTTTTGCGGAAGCTGATTGAGGATGCCAGCAAGTACTTGGGCGAAACCGTTACCCAGGCCGTCATTACGGTTCCGGCCTACTTCAACGACTCCCAACGTCAGGCCACGAAAGACGCCGGAAAAATTGCCGGGGTTGAGGTTCTGCGAATCATCAACGAGCCAACGGCTGCGTCTCTGGCCTACGGCTTGGATAAGAAGAGCAATGAAACGGTGCTCGTCTTTGACCTTGGGGGCGGAACCTTCGACGTCTCTATCCTAGAAGTGGGCGATGGCGTCTTTGAAGTCATGTCCACCTCTGGAGATACGCACTTGGGGGGCGATGACTTCGACAAGAAGATCGTTGATTTCCTGGCTCAGGACTTCATCAACCAGGAAGGCATCGACCTGCG
>JBCBSL010000598.1:0-2654 GCA_039819145.1 Cyanobacteria bacterium J06638_22 | reverse complement strand
CTCCCCACAGCGAGACGAGTAGGGTGAGGCAAATTCGCAACGGTTCACTCTCAAACGAATCGCTGGCGATCACCCTTCCCTTGGGGAACTTCCCCCTTTTCCCTGTTGAGATCTGAGCATTTGTGGGGCTTGGAGCTAAGCCCCTCTTCTATCTTCCCAACAGTCTCTTGCAATAGCCTTTCAGTGGGAGAAGCGCGTGCCATGTTTAAGAAACTTCTGGTAGCCATTGATGATCTAGAGCGCGATCGCGAAGTATTTGATGAAGCTCTGGCGATCGCCCGGGTACAAGGGGCTAGCCTATTGCTTCTGCATATCCTGCCGAGTGAAGATCAGACTAATCTCTTTCCCCCGACATTGATGGGATACGGAACCCCACTCATTGTTGAGACCACGGTCGAGCGCTTCCGACAAGACTGGAAAGCGTTGGAAAACCATGGGTTGGAGATGTTGCAAAGAATTGCGGCGGAAGCCACAGCCGATGGTGTGTCTTGTGACTTCATTCAATTGGTCGGCTCCCCTGCCCCAATGATTTGCGAGATTGCCCGCAATTGGGATGTTGATCTGTTGGTTCTGGGACGACGCGGATTCTCCGGCTTAGCAGAAGTGTTCTTGGGGAGTGTTAGCAACTACGCCCTACATCATGCCCCTTGCTCTGTTTTGGTCGTTCAAAATCAACAGAGCAAAGCAACGCTGAACACAACCAAAACCCAACAAGAAAAGGTTGTGCCGTTGCAACAAAAATCATGAATGTCGCGCTACACCGGTGAAATTGTTGATGCCTAGATTGGCAGAGTGGACAATGCCCACCTGAACTCTACATTGCAGGCTATACAGAGTTGCTGTTACACTCTTTGGCGCGTTTTCATCTCAATGCGTAGGGCTCTCCTTTTCTCTAGAAATTGCTCTAGAGAACGTTGCTGGCTTCCTTGCCATAGGCTTGCCACGCTAGATCCACCAATCCATTAACAATAGCAGCTGCAACGACGGCACTGCCTTTTCGTCCTTCTATCCGAATATGAGGAATGAGGGAGTTCTTCAAACGCTCCAGGGCAATGTCCACACCCACGAATCCGGCAGGGGTGCCAATCACTAAGGCTGGTTTGATTTCTTCGGCTTCGATCAGGTCAACCAGCGTTGTCAGAGCAGTCTGTGCTTGCCCGACCACGAAGATGGCTTCGGGATAACGCCGAGCCAAGGTTTCGATACCCCAGGCCACTCGTGTCTTCTCCCGCTGGGGTCGGGTGAGGGCATCCATGCTGCAATACACAGGGTTGGCGAAGGTGCCCTGGGTAATGGGTGTGATGCCAACCTGCACCATGGGTACATCCACAACAATGGTGCTGCGAGCCGCGAGGGCAGCCGCCCCGGCTTGGAGCGCATTGTCAGAAAAGCGGATTAATGATTTGTATTCAAAGTCAGCAGTGGCATAGACGACACGACGAACAATTTCATATTCCGATGGCGAAAAGGTGTGTTCACCTATTTCGCGATCGATGATTTGCAGACTTTGTGCATCCGTGACGTGCCACTCCATGGTTCACCTGACTCCCGTGGGTAGGATGAAGATTAATCCCCTTCAATGTGCCTTGCGACAAGGTTATGAACGAGTCAATGGCCACCGCTGCGTCCTATCAGCCTTTCCCAGGCTAGATATGATGCAAATTTGGTTGATTGGCCTTGCCCGTTACCAATTGCCCATCATACTTGCACATGTTTGACCTATCTCACGCAAAAATCTTGTGAACCCTCTCTGTAAGGCCCCTAGCTTTCGGATGGCTTGGAATCATTGATCAAGGGGGACAGAAAGGCTACCAAAACGCCCATTGCAAACCCAGCAATGTTGCGAACGAGGGGCAGCCAGTCGGAGGTGCGGGTCACAACAGGGCCAATTCCGAAAGCAATGAACAAGATGCCCCAGAGCGGCGAAAAGATGAGTGCCCATTGCCATGCAATCAGTTGGTTGGGCTTGCGAGGCTGAGCCGCAAAGCCACAGACCACTCCGCCAATCACGGAGGTAATCAGGGTCAAAATCCACTGCTCGCGGGGCAGGCCAGGAACGACGTTACAGCCTCCCTGACGCAGGCAGTTTTCGACCGAGGTGAGGGCTCCCACAATGGAGCCGTCTTCTCCCTTTTCGCGGACAAAAAACTGATTGCCGTAGCGGGTTTGCAACTCAATCCAGAAGGTGCGAGGCAGCAGGTCATAAAACGCATCGCCCACGCTGAAGTTGAGCAGGTTGCCGCCGCGAGGATCGGCGACAAGCAACATACTCTTCTCATCGAGATTCCAAAAGTCCTTAACGGCGCGACCGGGGGTGCGATCGTACTGCGTGAGCACCCGCAGCTTCCAGCCCGTTTCTTTCTCAAACTCGGTCAGATGCTGATCGAGATTCGCTTCCTGCCCAGTCGCAAGGGAATCTGCCAAATCAATGATGTTGGTCGGATTTTGGGGCAGTAATTCGGGGTTGTCGTAAGCCTGAGCCGCCGGCGCGATCGCCCCGCTCAGCCCGACCAACAGAACCACCAAAACCCCCTGCAGTATTCCCTGAAACAAGGATTTGAAACGCGATCGCACAAGTGACATAACGTTGCCTGAATAGAAAAGAGAACAGTCGAATAACGAATCTGTCGGTAGCGGTTGAGCGGACAGCTCGG
>JBCBSL010000597.1:0-2662 GCA_039819145.1 Cyanobacteria bacterium J06638_22 | reverse complement strand
ATGAAGTATGAACAGTATGCGGCCTCAGGCCGCATACTGTTCATACTTCATTTCACAAATCACTTGAGATCGCTATACATATCGATATTTTCTACAATCCGACACCGTATGGCAGTAAACGATCGAAGGGCATGGTATTGTGCTCTAGCTTATCTGCCGTCGCTGTATTTTGATATCAGACGTAGGAACAACGCATTCAAAGAACACTGTTTATGTATGCATTTAGAAAAGTTGGTGTAGAGTCAGCCGATGTCCTTATAAAACTTTGGACAGAAACGTTCGCGCAAGCCTATCACGACATACACAGCTTAGAGAATATTCGCGCCTATTGCGCCCAGAACTATTCGGCAGGAGATGCGACGGCCATGTTGTCGAGTGACCAGGTTGATTGCATCATCGCCTATCGTGAAGAGGTACCCGTTGGTTACTACTTGCTGAAGTATCAACCCTGCCCAATGCAACTGGATGGTGCGTCGTCTGAGCTAAAACAGATCTATATCCTGGCGAGTGAGTATGGAACGGGATTGGGAAGGGCACTTGCTGAACATGCCTTTGGTATCGCTCGACGAGCAGGTTCAAAGTGGATATGGTTGTGCGTTTCTAACGCTAACTATCGTGCGCAGAAGTTCTATAAAAGGCTAAACTTTGAACCCGTTGCGCCGGGGCCAATTTTAGTAGTGGGAACTGATAAGCTATCTTCGACGATCATGGCACTGCGCATCGGAGAGTCGTGATTTTTGATGAGGTTCTATGGATTATGGAGGGCGATCGCCCAAAAAAAGGGTATCCATTCACGTTGCGAACGAATACCCTCTGAAATCTATGGCAACCAACGTTTCCCAATCAAACGTGTTTGGCAGGTTAGACCTGCGCTTCTTCCTTCACTAGCTTTTCCCAGCCCAGATCTTTGAGGGCGGAGTTGCGGCGGAGGGGGCGGGTGACCAGTTCCAGGATGTCGCGGGCATTGGCGAAGCCGTGGATTTGGGCGAAGGTAAATTCCACCGACCATTTGGTGCTGATGCCGCGAGCTTCTAGAGGATTGGCATGCGCCATACCCGTGATCACGAGATCGGGTTGCAGGTCGTTAATGCGTTGCAACTGGTTGTAGTTGTCGGGCTTTTCGACAATGCGTGGCAGCGGTACATCCATCTCGTGGCAGGTTTGCTCCAGCAGCGCTAGCTCTGCTGCCTGGTAGCGCTTATCCATGTAGGGAATGCCGATTTCGGGGACGGTCATGCCGCAGCGGATGAGGAACCGTGCCAGGGAAATTTCTAGCAAGTTGTCTCCCATAAAGAACACGGACTTGCCACGAATGAGTTGCACATAGTCTTCCAGATTTTGCCAGATTTGCGCTTCCCGCTCGTCTAGCCCTTTGGGTTCAATGCCAAAGACAGAGCAAATTTTCTCGACCCAGGCGCGGGTGCCATCGGGGCCAATGGGAAACGGTGCGCCGATCAGCTTGCACTTACGACGACGCATCAGGGTCGTGGCGGTGCGTGAGAGGAAGGGATTGACGCCGCAGACATAGCTGCCTTCTTCCAGTACAGGCAGTTCGGTGTAGCGTTTCGCTGGGAGCCAGCCCGATACCTTGATGCCCTGGCGCTTCAGTTCCAGGGTGAGTTGGGTCACCACCGGGTCAGGCAGGGAGCCAAACAGCACCAAAGGTGGATGATCCACATACTCCGAATCGGCAGCGGCGACCTCTTCCTGCTTGCGGCCAAAGTTCAACAGCTTTTGCAAGCCATTGCGCTCCTCTTGCTCAGATTCTGTGGCGGGAGCTTTGTTGGGACAGCGTTGGGCCATTGCTGCCAGCACCGTGTCTTCTCCCTGGGTAAAGGCATAATCCAGGCCATTGGCGCGCGCCACCACGATGGGGATCCCGATTTCGCCCTCCAGCTTAGGAGCCAGCCCTTCCAGATCCATTTTGATGATCTCAGTGGTGCAGGTGCCAATGAAAACGATGACGGAAGGGTTGCGATCGCGCTTAATCTGTTCACACAGCCGCTTCAGTTCCTCATAGTCATTGAGCTGAGCCGAAATATCGCCCTCTTCTAGCTCCGCCATTGCATAGCGCGGTTCGGCAAAAATCATGACCCCCATGGCATTCTGCAAAAAGTAACCACAGGTTTTTGTGCCAATTACCAAGAAGAAACTATCTTCAATCTTTTGGTACAACCATGCCACACAGCTGATGGGACAAAAGGTGTGGTAGTTTCCGGTTTCGCAATCAAAGCTGAGAGCCTGGGGCTGAGTGTCGGCGAGGGTCATAGTGCTGAATCCTTTGGGTGTTTATTAATGGGAACCACCAAGTGCCTTTGTGGTTTACTCGCGATCGCGCTCAAGCCTCTTCCGTGCTGCATCGCTATACCGTGCCCCCTGGCATTCCTCATCCACTAAGGATGGAAGCTTGCGGGGATTGTGAGCGCTGAGCTTTTCCATGGTGGGAGTTTCTCCGGGTAGCATCTTGATGGGTTGATCGGTGCTAGCGCTTTCGAGGGATTTGAGAGCATGGTCGGGGTTGATGTTGAGGCCGAGAGCCATAACGATGCGATCGGGGTTGTTGCTTAGGTCAACTACTAGGGGCAACAAATTGGTGAGTTCTGGCTCGACGGAGGCTAGCGTACCGAGGATGAAGCTGGAGGACGGGCGGCGCACCCCACCG
>JBCBSL010000596.1:0-2680 GCA_039819145.1 Cyanobacteria bacterium J06638_22 | reverse complement strand
AGTCCTATCTCATATCAAATCTGGTTGAAGAACCCAACTATTGTTTGCGCCCGCTGCGCTGCAGCGGGCGCAAACAATAGTTGGGTTTTACGGGCGAGCCATCCCCCCTGTCACAGGAAATTCATCTCCGGCTCACGCCATTGACATATCCCCGCCATAGCTTAAGAAGTACAGGTGAATGAATGCGACAGAGGGTAATCGCCATGCCGGAGAGGCTAGAGGTTTAACCAGGCGATCGCCCTCTTTTCTTGCAAATTTTTCTCTGCAAACTAAATTAGAGGATTGAACCCCAGAGCCTTAGAGATGCCAAGGAAAGGAAGTCCCCTTTTTTAGCATCGTCATCTCTGTTTTTTATCTGCGTTCATCTGCGTTCATCTACGTTCATCTGCGTTCCCCATTTCCCCACTCTCCTTACGCTTCCTCGCTTTCCGCCACTTCCATGGCCAACCCCTGCTGTTCCATATTGCGAGGAAGTAGCCAGTTGAGCAGGATTGCCGTGATGCCTCCCGTGGAAATGCCCGAGGAGAAAACATTGCGGAGCAGAGCAGGTTTGTCGGCCATCAATTCAGGCACATAGACGACGCCCAAACCCAGCGCTAGGGAAACAGCAATGACAATAAGGGAGCGGCGATCGATATGGGTAGAGGCAATGATGTTGATACCCGCCACAGCGATAGAGCCGAACATAACGATGGTGGCTCCGCCCAGCACAGGTTGGGGGATAGCTTGAAACACACCGCCGACGATGGGCAGTAGGCCAAGCAGAACGAAGATTCCGGCAATGAAGTAGCCCACATACCGACTGCCGACGCCCGTCATCTGGATGACGCCATTATTCTGACTGAAGGTGGTGTTGGGAAAGGTATTGAACACAGCGGCCATCATAGAGTTGATGCCATCGCCCAAGACACCCCCTTTAATGCGTCGGAAGTAGAGGCCACCTTTGACCGGCTGCCGAGAGACCGCAGAGGTAGCTGTCAGGTCGCCAATCGTTTCGATCGCCGTAATCAAATACAACAGCGCAAAGGGGATAAAGGCGGCAAAATCAAAGCTCATGCCGAAGCGCAGGGGAATGGGCAGGCGGACAATGGGCAAGTCACTCAAGTTGGCAAGGTTGACTAACCCCAAGCCCAGGGAAATGAGATAGCCGGTGATCAACCCGATGGCGATCGCCCCCATGCGCAAGTAGCGGTTGCCTGTCATGTTCAGCAAGACGATGATAGCGAGTACTAGACCTCCCAAGAGCAGGTTTTGGGTACTCGCAAAGGTGCCATTTTGTTGGGCAATCACGCCACCACCGAGGCTGATAATGCCCGTTTTGATCAGGCTGAGTCCGATGATCAGCACCACAGTGCCCGACACAACGGGGGTGATGATGCGGTTGGCTAGGTGCAAAAAACGGCTCAGAAAAATTTCGACAAAGGCTCCGAAGAAGCACAACCCAAAAATCAGGGCGAGGGCTTGTTCGGGCGATCGCCCCGCCGCGATTTCTGCTGTCCCAACACCAATGACGGGGCCAAGGAAGGCAAAGCTCGTGCCCTGCAAACTCAGGAGTCCCGACCCCACCGGGCCAAATCGCCGACATTGGATAAAGGTCGCCACCCCCGACACAAACAGCGACATGCTGATGATGTAGCCCGTTACCTCGGGAGATGCTCCCAGCGCATTGGAGATGATCAACGGCGGTGTGATGATGCCCACAAAGGATGCCAGAACATGCTGCAATGCCACAAAGAGGGCTTCTGGTACCGGAGGCTTGTCATCCAGTCCATACAGCAAATCACCAAAGAGACTTGGCACCGTAGGTTCAGAAGCGGGTTCTTCGGTGGGCGGGGGGGAAAGATTGGGGTTGGATTGGGTCATGGTAGATCCATCAAGGCCAGTACAGCATTCGAGCGTCGTTCGATAGCTTATGGAGGGTGACCGCATGTCTGCTTGCCCAACCCTAAACACTATCAGCGCGAACACGTATCTCGAAAACCTAGACGGAATTGCGATCGCTGTCTGACGAATTCGATACATCACACTAAGCCGATAGGGATTTATCTGTATAGCCCAGCTTGCCGAGGCCACCCAAGGAGAACAGCCAGAAGACTACCACCAGCCAGTGAAACAGCACCAATGCAATCAATGACCCGGTGAAGGCATAGAGCAGGGTACAAGCGAGACCCAGCAGCGTGCAGAGAACGAGGAATGGCATGCGTGTGAAGGTGGGATAGCCTGCTCGGTAGAAAGTGCGAGCATTGATGGGGTGATAGGCCACATACAAGACCAAACTGACGATCGCCCAGACGAACCAAAACACAATAGAAACGCCTTCACTGGGATGGGGAAGCAGGATAACCCGGACGGTTTCTTCAAACAGAGCAGGCAGAAAAAACAGCCGCACCACGGTTAGCCCGATTTTCCACCAGGGGAAGGGGGGATGGCGCGTGACGGTGAGGAAATGGGACTGAAAGCCGAAGGGGAGGGCGATCGCCGTATACACGCCCAAAATGGCCAAGAAAATAGCCCATTCCCGTTCTCCCAATGGTGTCAGGGTGGCATTCAATAGCCGATTGGCGACCAGGGAGATGATGGGCAATTGTCCCAGCACTTTAGTCGGAGCAACGGGTTCGATGCTGGGGTCAAAGCCCCCCGCCTGATTGGTTCGCAAGAACCACAACTGCGCCCCCGAATG
>JBCBSL010000595.1:0-2685 GCA_039819145.1 Cyanobacteria bacterium J06638_22 | reverse complement strand
TTTCGTAGTCCGCAACGGCGGACTTCGTTCTGATAGCCGCGACTTTAGTCGCTAAGGTGTTATCCCGAACTCACGTTTTTTACATTGCATTGATGATTCATTGCGTTGCTGATGTTGCATGTCCTGTCCGCACCATCAAGAAAGGTCGTCGAACCTGTGAGCGTCTTGCACCTTATAAAATAGATAAAGAAGTGCCCCCTTCCCCCCTGTTCATGAAATTGGTTAAATGGCAAAGAGTCTGAAGCCTTTCATGGCCTTCTATTTCGCGGCAAGTTTTCACCCGTAGGAAGCGAATGCTCGATAGCGCCTGGAATCTGGGATGCCGAACAGGTCAGTTTGTTTGATGCAGTACTGCAGATTAGACCGATAAAAATTACCGTTAAGTCGATCGTTGTCATAGGAGCATAACTATGTTGGAAGCCTATCAAACGCATGTAGAAGAACGTGCTGCTCTGGGAATTCCGCCACTTCCCTTGTCTGCTGAACAAACTTCGGCAGTCTGTGAGCTGTTGAAGCAGCCGTCAGCCGGACAAGAAGAATATTTGCTAGAGCTGTTGCGCGATCGCGTTCCTCCCGGCGTTGATCAGGCGTCCTATGTGAAAGCGGGCTTTCTGACAGCGATCGCCCATGGCGAAATCACCAGTCCCCTGATCAGCCCTGTGCAGGCGGTGGAACTGCTGGGCACGATGATGGGTGGCTATAACGTGCGATCGCTCATCGATCTGCTCAAGGCTGAGGATGCAGCGGTGGTCGATGCCGCCACAACTGCCCTCAGCAAGACCCTGCTGGTCTACGATGCTTTCCATGACATTGAGGAAATGGCCAAGGCCGGGAACGAACAGGCACAAACAATCCTGCAAGCCTGGGCCGATGCCGAATGGTTTACCAACCGCGAACCGTTGGCCGATACCATCACCGTCACCGTATTCAAGGTTCCGGGCGAAACCAACACGGACGACCTTTCTCCAGCACCTCACGCGACGACGCGCCCTGACATTCCGCTGCATGCCCTAGCTATGCTCGAAAGCCGCATGCCAGAAGGAATAGATACCATTACTGAGCTGAAGAAGAAGGGGTATCCCGTCGCCTATGTGGGCGATGTGGTTGGAACCGGTTCCTCGCGGAAATCGGCCATCAACTCCGTGCTGTGGCACATCGGCCACGACATTCCCTTTGTGCCCAACAAGCGGGCAGGGGGCGTCATTCTGGGCGGCAAGATTGCTCCCATTTTCTTTAATACCGCTGAGGATTCGGGTGCATTGCCCATCGAGTGCGATGTGGAACAAATGGAAACGGGCGATGTGATCACCATCCATCCCTACAAGGGCGAAATTACCAGTGAGGCGGGTGAGGTGATTGCCACCTTTACCCTAAAGCCTGAGACGATTCTGGATGAAGTGCGGGCAGGGGGACGGATTCCGCTGCTGATTGGGCGATCGCTCACCGACAAAACTCGCATTGCCCTCGGCCTGGAACCCAGCCCCGTCTTCATTCGCCCCTCTATGCCAGAAGACAGTGACAAAGGCTTCACCCTCGCCCAGAAAATGGTCGGCCAAGCCTGTGGCCTTCCCGGTGTGCGTCCTGGCACCTCCTGCGAACCCATCATGACCACCGTTGGCTCCCAGGACACCACAGGGCCGATGACCCGCGACGAGCTGAAGGAACTGGCATGCCTTGGCTTTAGCGCCGACTTGGTGATGCAGAGCTTCTGCCACACCGCCGCCTATCCTAAGCCTGTGGATATCACCACGCATAAGGATTTGCCCGACTTCATCAATTCTCGTGGCGGTGTTTCCCTGCGTCCCGGCGACGGCATCATCCACTCTTGGCTCAACCGGATGCTGCTCCCCGACACCGTAGGCACGGGCGGCGACTCCCACACCCGCTTCCCCCTGGGTATCTCCTTCCCCGCAGGCTCCGGCCTGGTGGCCTTCGCCGCCGCTCTCGGCGTCATGCCACTGGATATGCCGGAATCGGTGCTAGTGCGCTTTAAGGGCAAACTGCAACCCGGCGTCACCCTGCGCGATATCGTGAATGCGATTCCCTATGTCGCCATCCAGGACGGCAGGCTCACGGTTGCCAAGCAAAACAAGAAAAACCTGTTCAACGGGCGGGTGTTGGAAATGGAAGGACTGCCCGACCTGCAACTGGAGCAAGCCTTTGAGCTAACGGATGCAACCGCCGAGCGTTCCGCCGCAGGCTGCACCATCAAACTTAGTACCGATACCGTCGCGGAATACCTGCGCTCTAATGTGTCCTTGCTAAAGAACATGGTGGCACGGGGCTATGGCGATGCCCGCACTATTCTGCGCCGCGTTCGCAAGATGGAAGACTGGCTGGCCAACCCCAGCCTCATGTCCGCTGACCCGGATGCGGAGTATGCCGAAATCCTGGATGTGGATCTCGATCAGATCAAGGAACCCCTAGTGGCCGCGCCCAACGACCCCGACAACATCAAGCTGATGTCCGAGTGTGCAGGCGACCCCATCCACGAAGTCTTCATCGGTTCCTGTATGACCAACATCGGCCATTACCGCGCCGCTGCCAAGGTGCTGGAAAATGCTGGCCCGGTCAAAGTGCGCCTGTGGATTGCACCCCCCACCCGCATGGACGAACAGCAACTCCGCGAGGAAGGCTACTACGGCATCTTCGCGGCGTCTGGAGCCCGCACAGAAATGCCGGGAT
>JBCBSL010000594.1:0-2687 GCA_039819145.1 Cyanobacteria bacterium J06638_22 | reverse complement strand
GATGGACTTTTTCGTTCCCTTCTATTTGGTGCAATTGGCCACTTTCTCTTGGCTCAACTACCGATCGCGCTCTGCACTGCTTTCCGATGTCTATGCCCTGGTGCTGGCCTTTCCCCTCGCACTGACGGTGGTTCAGGTCATGCTGCGTCCCTTTGGACGGGGCTTCAAGGTTACACCCAAGGGAACGGCGAGCGATCGCTTCATCTTCAACTTCCCCCTAGCCTTGCCCTTGCTGATGGTCTTCGCCATCACGGCCCTCAGCCTCTGGATTAATCTGGGGCATTGCCTCATCGCTGATGCTGCCGCGCAACCTATTTCCCACCTCAAAGGGCTAGGACTGGGCTGGCTCTGGAGCACCTATAACCTGCTCATGCTGGGCATTTCGTTACTGGCACTCTTGGATGCACCCCGTCCTAGTTCCTACGAATGGTTCTCTCTGCGTCGCATTGCCCATCTCCGCATCAACGAGTCCACTACCGATATGCCGTTGGAACTGTGGGGCCATACCTCTATGCTGGCTCAGGAGGGCGCTGAGATTGTGTTGACCCAGCGCGATCGCGCTGCCCTTGCCCGTCATACCCAGAACCTCTCCGCCACCCTGACCCTGGTGGATGAAAACCTGGAGGTGGAAGGCTATGTGGAATGGGTAAAACCCGATGGCGAAATCCCCACGCTACGCCTCCGCTTTGCCCCCCTCTCGATTCCCCAGGAACGCAAGCTGGTGGAAGCGCTCTACTGCCGTCCCGGCCAATGGAAAAACCGCTGTGCCCCCAGCGAACTCAAATCCCTGAGTATCCTCTTCCGCCTCCTCTTCCGCCCACGCATCCTGTTCGATCGCACCAACGACATCAAGCCCGTCCAGGTCACGATCGTTTAATGGAACCCAGATCTGTGACGTCTAGACTTGAATGTCAGCAGATCTTGCGATCTCTTCAAGAAGTCGCAGACCTTGCCACCAGGGAGATCTGCGACTTCTTCTAGTGAATTTCAGGTACGGTTGCTGAGCGAGAAAGAAGTCGCAGATCTTTTGGAATGCTCTAATCCCAGCGCTTTGGCTTCATCCAAAGACACATCAGGCAGATTATTTACCATAGCCTCCCAGGTACTCTGGGCGCGAAGCGCTGACACAACGACATCAAGCGGCTGCGGGAGAATAGCCGGGAAATCCGCTTCTTCAGGAAATTGCAGCGAAAATGCGAGGCGTTCTTGGGGTGGACTGAATTGCGCATTGACCCCAGGACGATTGCCTCGCGGATCGATCCGGTGCCAGCCATGAATCGGTAGGAAGACGGCATTGAATCCATGCAGGCTGTAGGGCGCACCGTTGTCATCAATGCTCAAGCGCTGGTAGCAAAACCCTGCAGGGATCCCGTGTGCTCGCAATAGAGCCGCGAGGAGATGACTTTTGGCATAGCAAAAGCCCGTTTTGTGGTGCAGCACATCCGATGCGCGGCATGTTACTGGGTTTGCCCGATAGTCGCAGCTATGCCCAATTTCGTCGCGTACCCACTCAAAACAAGCGCGGGCGATCGCTTCCTCACTCTGACACCCCGCCGCGAGTTCCTGGGCTTTTTCGAGAATCGTAGGGTGCTGCCAATCGATGATGTCGCTGACTTGTAGATACTCGTTCATGGCACGGTTGGTGTGGTGAAAAAATATTGGGACTGAGACCTGATGGGTCAAGGAGTTGGGTTGGTTGCCCACTCTCGAACTCAATGCCAATCGGCTGCGAATGCAGGCAAGCAAAGTGGGCGCATCAAGCCTCTGTGATTGGCGTATTCACGTCTTCTGGTTCTACTTCTGGGGTTTCCGTCGCTTCCGAGGTAATTGCCTCAGAGATATCTGATGTGGCGTTTTCTTCCGCTGTTGGCGCTAGCGCTTGCTCGTCCGTTCCCTCAGTGATCTGGGATTCGGTGGTGTTGGGTAAATCAGGCGACGTGTCTTCGTCAGGTGTTAGATCAGGCGATCGCTCCTCTATTCCCTCAGAACCCTCCGGTTCACTGGCTTCAGGCACATCTGTTGTGATGTCTTCATCCGCTGTTGGCGTTAGGGATTGCTCCGCTATTTCTGCTGCCGTAGCGACCTCTTCCACCTCGGTTTCTACTGCGGGTTGTTCCTCAGATTCTGTGGGGCTTTCCGATGCTTCCGATATCGATTCAGAGACCGCTGCATCTATGGATTCGCTTGATACTTCGGTTGCTTCTGACGTGGATAAATCGGGTGGTTGAGAGATTGTGGGAGCGGGTGGCGGGCTGAGCGGGCGTACCTTAGGCTCGGGGAGGATATGGCGGAGGCGGAGGCCAAACAGCACGAAATCCAGTGGGATGCGTTCTGGGGAATAGGGATCTTGAGCTGCGAGTTGTCTATCGCTAACGGTCAGTAATCGCAATACACTAACCGGAACCTGGGTGAAAAGGTTGACGCCGAAGAAGGCGATCGCTGCCAGGCCCAAACCTTGCCAACGGGAGGAAAAAGGTGCTAGGTCAGCGGCAATCGGGGCGAAGCGATACACCTGCCACAGCACAATGGCCAAGGCGATGGCAGTGGCGATCGCCAACACCTGGTTCACAGACGTGCGGAAGAAGCGTAACATCCGCCGCCGGGGATCACTTAGATTGCCTGGAGCGATCGCCTTCTTCGGCGTCAACCTTTTCACCCAGGTTCCGGTTAGTGTATTGCGATTACTG
>JBCBSL010000593.1:0-2695 GCA_039819145.1 Cyanobacteria bacterium J06638_22 | reverse complement strand
TTCAACGACCGTTAAGTCAATGGTTTTCTATATCATATACGAGATTCTCAAAATACTGTTTTGCGGTCGTTGAACCCTATGCCAGCATCCATGACTGAATCTGATGAACTGAAGATCCGCAACTGTGTTCGCCGTGATTTGGATGCGATCGAAGCGATGCTGGCGGCCGAACCCGAGCCGGATGCTGCGGAACTGCACCAGATTCGCCGCTGGTATGGCGTGGTCAAAGGCCTGAGCTTTTTCCCAAACCCGTTTCAACACCTCTTCTCAAGCTATGTAGCTGAGCGAGGCGATCGCCTGTGCGGCATGATTCAGGTTTCTCCCTTCAACAAGACCCATAGCACCTGGCGCATCGACCGCCTGCTGCTCAAAGGCATCGCGGGCGAGGCGGGCAAACTGACCCTGCCCACCGATGTCGGCTCCCAACTCATTCGCCATTGCTTGCAACATATCTGGGAAGCTCGCACCTGGATGATGGAAGTGGAAGTGGGCGATGACATGTTGCTGGGTCTGTCGCGGCAAAATGGGTTTCAGCCGTTGGCGAATCTGACCTATTGGGCGATCGCCCCCGACTCCTTGCAACACCTGGCCGAGAAAGAGCCCAACCTTCCTAACCTGCTCCCTGTGAGCAATGCCGATGCGGGGTTGTTGCACCAACTCGATACGTTTTCGATGCCGCCAACGGTGCGCCAGGTATTCGATCGCCATATCACTGACTTCCGGCGCAGCCCCGTCGCCCAGGCCGGTCAGAGCTTGAAACACTGGATGGATCGGACAGAAGTAGTGCAGGGCTATGTTTTTCAGCCCCAGCGCAAAGCGGCGATCGGCTACTTCAACCTCAACCTATGCCGGGATGGGTCGCGCCCCCATGCTGCTGAACTCACCGTGCATCCCGAATACACCTGGCTGTATCCCGAAATCTTGAGCCAGATGGCACGAGCTGTGCAAGTTTACCCGGGGCAAATGCTGTGCCTGACCTCGGCAGACTACCAGACCGAGCGGGAAGAGTATCTGAGTAAGCTCGGGGCGACCCCAACGGAGCGCACTCTGCTACTGTCGCGATCGGTGTGGCACAAGGTGCGGGAGTCGCGCATGGAGTCGCTGCAATGGCAGGAGATGTTGCAGGGGTTGCAGCCATCGCAAACGCCCATTCCCAGCCGTTTCTCGATCGATCAATGGGGGCGGCAGTTGTTCTATACCCAGACCAGCCGCAGCGCCATCCGGCGGATGCCTCCCCAAACGCGCTTCCGGAACCCCTCGCTCTACAGTCCGCCCCGTCCCCCCGCTGATGACAGCTCTCATCCGTCCGAAGCGTGATCGCGATGGGGCAAATGGCAGAGCGATCTTTTGTGTCAGCCTTGGGTTTAGATGTGGGGCGCAAACGTATTGGCGTGGCAGGCTGCGATGGCACAGGCTTGCTAGCGACGGGGCTAACCACCATCTATCGTCGCTCTTTTAAGGACGACCTGGCAGACCTCAAAGCCCTGGTAGAAGAGCGCAACGTGCAGGTATTGGTGGTGGGCTTGCCCTACAAGATGGATGGCGAACTTGGCTCCCAAGCTAAGCAGGTGCAGCGGTTCGCCAATGGCGTTTCCAAAGCACTGGGCTTGCCTGTGGACTATGTGGATGAGCGCCTGACCTCCCACGAAGCGGAGCAACTGATGATCCAGCAAGGGCGATCGCCCTCCCAGGACAAGGGGCTGATCGATCGCAAAGCCGCCGCCATCATCCTGCAACAATGGCTCGACGATCGCCGGGGGCATTCCCACAAACACCTCACGGTCCCGGACTCGACCGCTAGCGATGAAAGCTGACCCCGATTGAGTTGGGGAAATGAGGCAGAGCTGAAAAATGTGGCGCGGGAAAATGCCTTTCCACTCGCGTCGAAAATGCTCCATTCATGGTGTAAATTCGTCCTAGACTTAGGCGTATTGCCTGAGTCATTTTTGTCTTAGCCGTTTGCGAGTGGGTCGCTACAATGGGGCGATCGCACTCCCTGATCGGTTCGATTAACGTTTAGTTTGATGGGCGTATATAACCGATACACTGCACCACTCCACCCCAAAAGGAAGCTATTTAGTACCTATGCATGATAAGGATTTAGAGGAACGGAGCGAACAACCTCCCACCGTTGAAGTGTTTGATGCCGAGGGGCGATCGCTCGTTTGCTTTGTCGAACATTCCCTCGAAATCGATGAACGGGAATATCTGCTGCTGCTTCCGGTCGATTCTCCTATCGAGATTTTTGCCTGGATGTCAGAGGAAGAGGGCGACGGCGATGGCGAAGAGGATGAGGAAATGGAAAATCTGATCGATCTCACAGAGGATGATATCGATGAGATTTTTAGCACCGCGAAAGCCGTCCTTGCCGAACAGGATTTGCTCCTGCAACGCACTGCCCATACGTTGAGTGTCAAGGGTGAGCTGCCAGAGGCCGATGAAGAGAGCATCATCACACTGGATCTGGAAGAGGACGATGACGAGATGGGGACGGAGCAATTCCAGCGCCTCGCCTACTTCTATCACAATGATCAAGAGTACGAAATCTGCACGCCGCTGGATCCGCTGCTCTTTTTCGCCCGCTATGATGACGAGGGAACAATTCAGCTCCTCGCGCCTGAAGAGTTTAAAGGTCTGCGATCGCAACTCGAAGCTCAACTCTTCGATTCGCTAGAGTAGGGGAGCATCGCCCCAT
>JBCBSL010000592.1:0-2729 GCA_039819145.1 Cyanobacteria bacterium J06638_22 | reverse complement strand
TGAGCATTCTGTCGTTTCTATTCAACCTCAGTGGCATTGAAACCACCACCCCTCAAGAGTTTGACCTCAATCGAGAACTGCGAGTCACTGGCACAGCCAACCTGGCATCCGGGTTGAGCGGCGGCATGATCGGGTTCCATGGGGTGGGGGTCACAGCATTGTCTGGAATCACTGCAGGAAAGCCAACCCGACTTGTAGGGTTGGTGGCCGCAACCGTGGTGGGTCTCTCCCTCTTGAGTGGTCCCGCCCTTGTGACCCTGATTCCTAAATTTGTATTTGGCGGGCTAACGCTCTACTTGGGGATTGATTTTTTAGTGGAATGGGTGGGCAAGGCCCGACACCGATTTTCTCCCCTGGACTATGGCTGGATTCTGGTAATTTTGCTCACCATTGCCACCCTAGGAATTTTGCCCGGTGTGGGCATTGGCTTGATGGTTACGGTGATTGCCTTTGTGGTGCGATATAGCCAATTCAGCCCTATTAAGTATGAACTTTCTGGAGCTTCCCACTACAGCAATTTGACGCGCCCCTTGCATCAATATCATGTACTCGGTGCCCAAGGCCATCAAATTTGGGTGCTAGGTTTACAAGGGTTTATCTTTTTTGGGACAGCCTATAATTTGTTGAATCGTGTGAAAGAAAAGCTGTCGCACGGGTTGGGAATGAGTAATTATCTTAGTGCATCTCTGCTGGATCAATCCATCCCAAATTTAACGATTCGGTATATCATTCTGGATTTTAGTCATGTGGTAAATATCGACTCGTCTGCTGTATTGTCATTCACCAAAATGGAGCAACTCGTTGCTCAAAAGGAGATAACGTTAGTGCTAACGAACCTCAACGCTCATGTCCAACAAATCCTTAGCCAAAGCGATTGTTTCCGCCAAGGTTTTCAACAAGAACGAGCAACAATTCAAGTCTTTCCCGATCTCGATCGAGGGCTGGAATGGTGTGAAACCGAAATCATCAACACCAATACCAATTGGCGGCGATCGCGCTTCTTGCCCATGAATCTTCTGCTCCAAGAAATCTTCAGTCAAACCGATGACATCCTCGCATTCATCGGATATCTCCAAAAAACTCAGGTTCGCTCGGAAGAAACAATTTTTTCAGCCGGGGACGTCGCAAATCAGCTTCATTTCATCGAATCAGGTCGGGTGAGTGAATTCCTGCCACTGGCGAGCGTAGAAAAAACACCTCGATTGCGAACCTGCAATGCGGGAACAATGATTGGAGCGATCGCCTTCTACCGCAACACACCCCACCAAACTACGGCGATCACCGACCAAGACACCGTCGTCTATAGCCTTTCCACCGAAAAGTTGCAGCAAATGAATCAGGAAACTCCACACTTGGCTGTATCCTTCCAAACTTATATGGCCTCGTGTCTTGCTGACCAACTTTCCCAAGCCACCCAAAACATCAAAATGCTACTTTCATAACCAGAACATTACAGTCAAGGTCACGATCGCCCTGCTGGATGCCAAAGTACCTGTGGTGGCGATCGCCGTTCCCGGCATAGTCTATGAAAAGGTGCTCTCCAACTCCCAGGAAGCCAAAGCCCGAGATGCCCAGCTCATCGGCGTCACTGCCATGAACGATGAGCACGCCACTGAGGTCTTCGACGACCAGTTCCCCATCCCCACCGTAGACGAGTTGCTGTCACCCCTACTCACGGTCATCCTCCTCCAGTTCCTCGCCTACCACATCGCCGCCCGTCGCGGTCTGGATATGGATCAGCCTCGGAACTTGGCAAAATCAGTTACGGTAGAATAATTGCAAGACTTGCTATTGGCAATGAAGCTTGAATTACGCTATGAACTAGCTAAAACTACGGTCTTCAGCGATCGCCTGAGCCCTTGGTATTGCCATACACAACTGTATAGCTCTTACAGATAGAGGACGTGTTTATGGATCCGGCTACTCTGACCGCATTTCTTGCACCTTTCCTGCCTACCCTGATGAAGTTTGGCGGGAAGCTGTTGGACACTGCTATCAAAAAATCCGGCGAAACTGCAGGTACCCAGTTAACTGAGAGAGCTTTGAACAAGGCAAGTGCTGTTTGGGAAAAGCTATTCCCGAAAGTCGAGGCTAAGGAAGCCGCGAAAGAAGCCGCTGAAGATATGGCGAAAGCTCCTGATGATGCCGATGCCCAAGCTGCTTTGCGCTTGCAGTTGAAGAAAATCCTAGAAGCTGACCCGGATTTGGCAGCGGCGATCGCCCAAATCATGAAAGAGGATGCGCCCGATGGTACACCGGGTACTCAAATTGTCCAGCATGTCACGGGAAACCAGAACCAGGTAATTGGGCAGGTGACCGGGGCCAAGGTCATTGGCAGCATCAAGGGTAATGTGAATCTGTAAGGGCTAGAGTTGCAGAACTATGTCGATGGATTCTGACGCTTCGGATAGGAATTTGCATATTCAGCAGGATGCGACGGGCGATCGCAATCAGGTGACTGGTCAAGTTTCAGGCGGCATTGTGATCAACCAACTCACCATCCATGAGCGGGTTCCAACTGCCCTTGCCCCACCACCCGTTGCTATAGTCCCACCCCTCACCCAGCAAGAGTACCGCCAGCGGCAAGTTCTATTAAACAAGGTCAAAGACTACTGGATTGAAGGTGTACTCAAAACTTCCCTCCACACCAGAGTGATGATCGAACTGGGGCTGCACGCACGACCAGACCTAGTGCAACGTCCCTTTCAAGACATGGCTGAATTCCCCAA
>JBCBSL010000591.1:0-2750 GCA_039819145.1 Cyanobacteria bacterium J06638_22 | reverse complement strand
GCCCCCTCACTTCCCCCCATCGTCCCGCTGAGTTTAAACCACATCTGTTTAAAGAGCCTAACACCCCCTCTTTTGGGGGGCCCGGCTGAGTCCCGGCGGCCACAAACAACATTTGGGTTCTTTAACTGGATTTGATATTAGTGATCATCGCCAGCATAGATCCACATAGGTTCAGTGCTTCCGGCTCTGGTGAATCCACATTTCTCGTAGAAAGCGATCGCCTCGCTATCTGCCACCAGCATATGCATGTGCAGGTTGGCGTACCGTTGCTTCAAGCGTTCCACGATTCCCTGGCCAATTCCCCTGCCTTGATAGTCTGGATGAACGAGCAAGTGGGGATAATAAACCACGAGAAACCCATCCGAAATGGCGTTCCCTAGCCCAACGAGCCGTTCGTCATCCCACGCTGAAATGAGGGTGTGAGAGTTGATCAAGGCTTGATGCAATGCCTGGGGCTTTTGTGCCGACGACCATCCGTTGGATTCGTAGATTGGCAGAATTTGCTCAATTGCAATATCTCGGCGCTCAGAAAAAGTAATCATGTCTACCTTGGTGGCGCTTAGATTATCAAGAACCCAGTGCTTCAGCCTTTGCAGATGCCACTTTCATTTGCTGGAGACAAGTTCTCCGGCTCCATGCATAGGCTCCCAGACCTACGGCCAGGTTAGCGATCGCAGCGGCGACGAAGATACCTACTGGGCCTATAATCCGTCCGCCAATGTAAGCCAGTGGGAGATAGAAACCCACCATGTGGGTGGCGGTGATGATGATGGAGGGGATGGGTTTACCCATGGCGTTGAAGGCGGAATTTGTTACCTGCAAGATACCTAAGGTGCCATAGCTGATGGGCACGAGCCAGAGGTACTGAGAGGCGATCGCAATCACACTGGGGTCGGAGTTGAAGAGGGCGGCGAGCGATCGCGCTCCCAGTCCCAGCACAACGGCCATGGATAATCCCCAAAACAGACAGAAGCGATATCCCTGGCTAAGCGCCTGACGCACGCGCCCAATTTGTTGCCCGCCCCAGTTTTGGCCGATAAACGGCCCCATGCTGGCGGCCAGCGCCAAAATTGCAATCAACGCTAATGACTCGACCCTAGAGGCTAATCCAAATCCAGCAACAGCGGCTGCGCCGTGGATAGCGAGGAGGCTCGTAACCACCCCAATTGAAATCGGCGTAATCATGCTGGCAGCAGCGGCGGGTAATCCCACAATCAAAATGTCGCGCCAACACCATAGCGTTTCCTGGAGGTCGGGCATTTGGCTAGAGAGCAGGTTTTCTTTGAAGCGCAACACCAATAAAGCCGCCACCAGAGAGATGGCTCGGGCGATCACGGTGGCCAGTGCCGCACCTTGCAGCTCCAACCGGGGAAATCCCAATGCTCCATTAATCAAGAGCGGATCCAACACAATGTTGGTGCCTGCCGCCACCGTCATGATGATGCTAGGGGTCAAGGTATTGCCAGCGGCTCGGATGGCGCTGTTGCCCACCATCGGTACCACCAAAAACACGATGCCAAAATACCAAATCTGCATGTACTCTCGGATGAAGGGCAGAATGTCAGGCCCAGCCCCCAATGCCCTGAACAGGGGATCGATGGTGAACAAGCCCACGCTGGCAAAAAGAATGACGGCGCTTAACGCCAGGGTCAGGCTGTTGGTGGTAAAGCGTTGAACCCGACGCATGTCCCCTTCACCGATCGCCCGCGCAATCACCGAGGTTGTCCCAACACCCAGCCCAAATGCCAGATTGCCTAGGGTCATAACAACAGGGAACGTGAAGCTCATCGCGGCCAATTGAGCTGTGCCCAGTTGCCCCACAAAGTAGGTATCCACCAGGTTAAAGGCGATGAGGGCAAACAAACCCCACACCATTGGCAGGGTCAGCTTCACCAGGTGGGGACCCACTGGCCCTTCGGTCAACTTACGTTTCATGAATATCGTGCTAAATGGTGCAGTTTGATGGATATGGCCGAGCGCGTGTGATTCGTGGCTAGCGAGAACGGCGGAGACAATGCCAGGCAACGCCAGCCAGACTCAGCGGCAGTGGCTATCTATTCAAGCCAACCACAATGTACTAGAAAAATCTGCTAGAAAAAGTGCGGTGCGGTTTATCAATCCACGGTGGATCACACTTTCTTCCCAGCAATCGGCTCAGAAATTTGGTCTAGGTCAACCAGATTCCATTTCATCCCCTTGTTGCGGTAGATTCGCTTTTTCTTCAAAGGATATTCCCCGACATCATGGTCTAACCTCTGACCCACGACAATACAGCGAAGCGTCGTATTACCCGTATTTTTGAGTTGATGCGGCTCACTCCCGGCTCGATATCCAATGAAATCGCCACGCTTGACCCAATGCGTTGTCTCACCGATGGTCGCTTCAGCTTCTCCGTCGAGGATGTAGACGCATTCGTCTTCGTGATAATGCATGTGGAGTTCTGTCGATTCATGGCCGGGTTCGACTTCAATGATATGAAACCCAAACCCCGTCAATCCGGTAAGGTCGCCAAGGGATTTGTTGATGCGTTTTGCATTCTCGTTGAGGAAGTGAGTCTTTGCGACCCCCTCGTAGGCTTCGATTTCCTCGCGGGTAACAATGTATCGATCCATAGCAATCTACCCTTGCACCTCAACTGGCTAAGCAATATGTGGCGATTGTAAATCAACTCTATCGAAGGTTTTGGCTACTGATATCAAATCCGGTTGAAGAACCCAACTATCGTTTGCGCCCGCTGCACTGCAGCGGGC
>JBCBSL010000590.1:0-2756 GCA_039819145.1 Cyanobacteria bacterium J06638_22 | reverse complement strand
CAGAATCCGAGTATGATTTTTTTGAGAAGCGGCGTATCCACGCCGCTTCTCAAAAAAATCATACCTTTAGCCAGCAAGACCAGAAAATTGATGTTACTGAGCAAGCGCTTTGAGGAGAACCTCACCCATTGCCTGACAGCCAACGGAGGTCATCCCTTCTGAGTAGATATCGCCAGTGCGATAGCCCTGATTGAGAACCGTTTGCACCGCTTGTTCGAGGCGATCGCCCGCTTCCGGCTCATTCAGCCCATAGCGCAACATCATTGCCGCACTCAGGACTTGAGCCAGAGGATTAGCTTTATCCTGTCCCGCAATGTCGGGAGCTGAGCCATGCACGGGCTCAAAGACTCCAGGCCCCGATGCCCCCAAGCTTGCAGAAGGCAACATGCCAATGCTGCCCGTCAGCATAGCCGCCGCATCGGAGAGGATATCGCCAAACAAGTTTCCGGTCACGATGGTGTCGAACTGCTTGGGATTGCGTACCAACTGCATGGCAGCATTATCCACGTACATATGAGTCAGTTCTACATCGGGATAGTCGGCAGCAAGGGCAGAGATGCGATCGCGCCATAGCTGAGACACATCCAACACATTCGCCTTATCCACCGAACACAGGCGCTTGTTTCGCTTCTGTGCGGTTTCAAACGCAACGCGACCAATCCGATCAATTTCTGCCTCGCCATAAACCATCGTGTTGACCCCACGCTTGGCTCCGGACTCATCCTCAAAAATGCCTTTGGGCTGTCCAAAGTAAACGCCGCCAGTCAACTCTCTCACCACCATGATGTCCACTCCTTCGACTACCTCTCGTTTCAGGGTCGAAGCATCGATCAGCTGCGGCAGAATTTGAGCTGGACGCAGGTTCGCAAACAGCTCCAATCCTGCCCGCAAACCCAGCAACCCCCGTTCAGGACGTTGGACATTGGGGAGGTTGTCCCACTTGTAGCCCCCGATCGCCGCTAACAGGACGGCATCACTGTCCTTACACGTGGCCAGGGTTTCATCGGGCAACGGATTACCCGTGGCATCAATAGCGGCCCCACCAATCAACGCCTCCTGAAAATCGAACTGAAGATCGAGCTGCTGCCCCACCTCTTTCATCACAGCGGTCGTCACCGCGAGAATTTCGGGGCCAATGCCATCGCCAGGGAGGAGGGTGATGCGGTAGCGCTTTGTCATGATGCGTTTGGAATAAATGGGACTGATTGATTTTTTAGAGTGTGGTGGTTTGAGGATGTGGGCGATCGCTCATACTCTCAAACCATGTGCTCAGAATTGTGCAAGGGTTGCATCCGTCCTGATCAAAACGTTGAGGTGAGAGCCGAAGAAGCCCCCCTAGAGCCAACACAACCAACTAGAGTCGGCTGCATTTGCAACACTGCATTGTATAACACGAACCTGCCCAATATCGCTTCATATCAAATCCGGTTAAACAGCCGTAAAACCCAAATAGGGTTTTACGGCTGTTTAACCGGATTTGATGTTACTCGTTTAGGTTGGGCTGGATAGCGTGTTGAACGCGTTGCGTTTCAGAACTTTCAGCCAATATGGGCTTCAGGCATGAAGTCAGGAATCAGCAACTGAAAAAAATTCGACCGTGGGAATTAGCGGATCTTTAACCAGTCCGACACCTTTGTATCCCCAGCGTTTTAGCAGGCTGATCAGTTGGGAACCCGCTTGTGATTCGACAGCAAAGCGATCGGCATAACCAGAAGCATGGGTATTGAGATAGCTCAGCGCCTCCGCATGATCGTTGAACAGCAATAGAAACTGCATCGGCGGCCTGTCGGATACCGTATCATCCGATTCCCCCGTCGCCACCAAGTATTGGCCATCTTGACGGGTACGAAGCAGGTAGTAGGTCTGAGAAAACATGGGCGAAGAGAGCGATTTGAATAGTGGGAGTCAGCGGAGGAAAGCATTAGAAGCGCTTGCGGGAGGATGCTTGGTTAGACATCCCTTGAGCAGAAACGGGGTTTTGTTTGTTTTGATTTGATCGCTTCGTTACGGATGGGGAACGCCGAGACTTACCAGAGCTTCGCTTGCGGCTTTTCTTTGTTTTAGATTTCGACGATTTTTTGATCTTGGGCAGGATAGCTTTCCATCCCTGGGTTTTGGAGCGGCGGCGAACCGTGGCGATCCAATCGGCAAGACAATGGCTGAGCGCCCCCAACTCTATGCCAAGAGTCAGCACGAGCCATTCAACCCAGTAGCGAGAGAGCGATCGCCCCATCTGTCGAAAAATATCGCCCCAGGTCCAGCCCAGTTGCCAGATCTGGTTCAGCAATGCCAAACCCAATCCGCTGACGAATCCCATCAAGATTAGCAAATAGAAGATGCGAAATGCTGTTCCGGTGATGGGGGAATGGGAAAGGGGCGATCGGTGGGGCACGCTTCCTTGATAGGGAAGCCAGACCCAACGAAACCAGCCCCACCGCTTGAACTGCACAGAATGAATATCGAGGTCGGGGCCAAACATCAGCCCACCAAACAAGTATCCCCCCGCAACGATCAGCGTGAGGGTGCTGTCGCCTGTAGACAGTAACGTGGCACCACCAACGACGGGCAACGTCCAGAGCGTAATGCGATCGTGGGTACGACCAGAGGGCATAAAACCGACAGAACATCAGTACTTCCAGAATCCTAGCAGGGAATCGAGAATTCCCGTTCAACGATTCACAAACCTCACAGAAGAGTCATATCAAATCCGGTTGAAGAACCCAACTATCGTTTGCGCCCAATGCGTTGCATTGGGC
>JBCBSL010000589.1:0-2771 GCA_039819145.1 Cyanobacteria bacterium J06638_22 | reverse complement strand
CATGGATGCAAGGGTTTTTGATGGTACTTAAACCTTAGTCCATTACCGAATCCATGCTCCTTTCATGCAACAACGCCTATCTAATCTACGAACCAGAGGGGGCAGTGGATGCAAGCAATGGAACAATGGAGCAAGAGAATACACCTGCGTTCATTTGCCCATGCATCGGCTAACCATCTTTGATACGGAATTACTACTTTTGCCCAGCCGTGCCATTTACGTGAGTAGCCTGGGTGTTTTGCTGGTTTCCGATGTTCACTTGGGCAAATCAGAGACGTTTCAACGGGCGGGGATTCCTATTTCTAGTCAGGTGAACCAGTCGAATCTCGATCGCCTAACTGACCTCTGCCACCAATTCCAACCTCAGCAACTGTGGGTACTCGGGGATCTGTTCCATGCCCGGGCAGGAATGGGAGACGAGTTGGTGCAGGTATGGCAGGCGTTTACCCAAAATTTGAGCGCAACGGTGCATCTGGTGCTGGGCAACCACGATCGCCCGCTGATTCCGCATCTTGCTCCCTATGCATTGGAATGTCATACCGGGGCGATCGCCCTTGGCAACCTCATCCTCAGCCACGAACCCAGCCCTACGCCCTCCCACCTGAACCTGTGCGGACATATTCATCCCTGCCTCCGATTACGGAGCCGATTAGATGACCTGCGCCTTCCCTGTTTTTTCTTTGATCGCGCACAGAATCTATTAGTGCTGCCATCCTTTGGCGAATTCACTGGCGGCTATGAGGTGATGCCGACTGAGGATACCGTGATGTATGCGATCGCGGATGAATCCATCGTGCCCTTCGAGGGGATATCGCGCTAAGTGCTTGGGTAAAACCCAAGATTTTTTTGAAAACCCCGCACCGCAGGGCTTTCAAAAAATCATTTGGTTTTGGTTTAGGATTTTCCTCAAGCACAGTGAGAGACTGGACATCGCCCATCCTCTCACTGTGTTTGAAGAGAGTCATTGTCGTGCAAGCCCTTAGATCTCAACAAGGGTTTGCGCAACGGATCGAATTTCTTTGCTAAAGGAATGATCGGGATAGCGCAGGGCAAAGAGATCGCGACTCGCCATCAGCATCACTTCATCGGCATTGGGCAGAACGCCGAGAATCGGCAACTGGTAAGTTTTAGTCACCAGGTTGCGGAGTTGCTCATCGTCGATCGCCTCTAGCACCCGGTTGAGCAAAACCAGGATCTTAGGAACCCCGAGCTTCTGTGACACCTCCGCTGTCACGGCAGTGCCTTGAAAGTCCTGACTGTCGGGGCGGAGGACCAATACCAAGCGATCGGAAAGGGCCATGGCCATTAGGGTTTCTTGGTTGAGGCCGGGATGGGTATCGACGAGCAAGAAATCTAAGTCTAGCAGGGTGGCCATTTCGTTGATTCCACCGCTGAGGCGCTCGATATCATACCCTTCCTGCACAATGCGATTGATGTCGTCCACATTGAAGCTGGCTGGGGCAAGAAAAATCGTACCTTTATCCGGACCCTGAAGGGCTTCGGGGGTAATGTCATAGCTGGCACTGCCGATATCACAACTGCCCCACAGATAATCATTCAGCGTGTTTTCGATCTGCGCCTGATCCAACCCAAACAATATATGCACTCCGGGGGAGGGGAGATCCAAATCTATTACTCCAACCCGTTTTCCCATATCGGCGAGAACGGCTGCCAGATTAGACACGATGTTTGACTTGCCCGTGCCACCCCGAAAAGAATTGAACGCAATGATTCTAAGCATAGTAGTCGGCCGGATCGAATGTACTTGGGAGGTTTGTCGTAGGGACGCTCAGTAACGAATGCGATCGCCCTATCCGTTATCGTTCCCGTTATCGATGCACTTTCACCTAAGTACGGGACAAAAATTTAGAACCTTGCTAAATTCCTTGGTTTTGGGTATCTCCAGCGCCTCCTGTTCCACCGAAAATCAAGGTGTTTCTGATTTCTGCCCTGATACTCAGCACGTTCATTCGAGACTCGCGTCATCTTGACTTGGTTGACAAGCGTTAGGAGCGAGGCGATCGCTTTTTGGTTGAGGTGGATGGGCGATCGCTCCATTGCTGCTTCATGCGCTCGATCCGTTCCATCAGTGTTTCGTTGGATAGGCGTGAGTTCAGGCGTTCCACCAACAGTGGAAACGCTATGGGTGAGGGACGACGGGTATTTTGCCAAATGAGGGAAAGGGATTGCATGCGCTCTAGAGTTGTGGCCAGTCGATGGGCTTCCAATTGCTCGTCCAGCACTTCTCGCTCGGCCTGTTTAAGTAACAGGTTTTCTGGTTCATATTTGGAAAAGACATCGTAGATCAGCGACGAACTGATTTGCAGTTGGCTCGCCGTCTTCTTGGCGGAGGGATAGCCTTTGAACACGAGCCCGGCGACTTGAGAAATTCCGCGAAACTTACGTCCCGTTAGCTCAGAAATATTGAGGCTGGATTTCAAGTCGGCTTCCAGGTTTTCAAGGCTGAGGAAGTCTTCGGAAAATAGCTCCTGGAACGGATACGCTTTGGGGGCCAGGATTTCGAAGCCATAGTCGTTGACGGAGATCGTGAAGGTGGCTCGCTTTTTGTTAGCAAAGCGATAGCCCCACAGGAAGCCCAACCCTTCGTGGACAAACCGACCTTCAAAAGGAAATACGTAGAGGTGCTGCCCTTCTCGCGTTTTGCAGGTTTCGATGAGCACCTCATCCATGGCTTGATGCGGAAAGGGCGATGGCGTGACAACGAAAGAGTCTCGTAGCATGAGGGGTGGCGTCTGCGGCGTACCTGGCCT
>JBCBSL010000588.1:0-2776 GCA_039819145.1 Cyanobacteria bacterium J06638_22 | reverse complement strand
CTGTCACATCAAAACCCTGCTGGCGGTACTCTCTCGCCAGTTGCAAAACACGTCGGTGCTCTAAGGGAGTTTGATGTTTGCGGTAACTCATAGTAGGAACTAGAAAATTAAGTGATTCGACCAGGAACTTTAATTTAGCTCAGACGGATCTGGAGCAGCTTCGATCTTAACATGGAGAAATTCTGCACCTCCGCAAAACCCTTCTGCCAAGGCGGTTGACATCCCCTTGACACGAAATGAACGGTTGAGATTGCGACGCCGACTCACAAAATCCGTAATTTGATAGTCATCTACATAAACAACGCCATTGAGCGCATCCCGGACAGGTTTCACAATATTGTCGCTATCGGGAACGCCTTCTTCCCCATGGGGAGCGTCGTAATAATGAGTAATCGTAACTTGCATCGAGTCGCCCAATGGATTGGTTTGGGGCCACTGGGTTTCCGCAACATGGCGCACCTTCGCCTTCCAGTCTCGAAGGCGTTGCTTGTCTTTGGTCTGGTGAGAGACGGGCTTGCCGATGATGATAAATTCAAAGGGGAGCACGGCTGCGCAGAGGAGTGAGGGGTTAACAAGGGGCGGCAAGATGCACGAGGCGAAGAATGCTGCGGAGGTCAGCGGTTGATGCTTTGGAGTGAATCTGGGTGGGACATCCCCAGACTCAAGTCTCTGAGTAATTCGAGCTATTGAAAAAGAGGATCTTAAGGCTAGAGGCTAGAAGGTGAGCGCGATCGCTCTGACGAAATTATGAAATGATGATTCCAACAATCGATATCTCGAATATTCCTGGCTTGTATAGTTTTAATGCATATTTTTGAATGCATATTGTTTACGATTTATCTTCCTTCAATAGTAGATCTGTCCTAAGCTTATTGGGGTTGACGAAATCTCACCCTGAAAATGTTGCCGAATCTTGAGAAATCACCCTGATCGCACAGTACTCCCATTACGATCGCCTCCAGGATATTCTTCAAAGACAAGGTGGCGGAATCCGTGCGTTCCAGCAATCGGCTATCTCCCCCCATCGGTACGGAAATTAGGTGTTATACTCGCTAGGTACCCGAGGGCATGTAGCTCAGTGGATAGAGCATCAGATTCCGGTTCTGAGGGTCGGGGGTTCGAATCCCTCCATGCTCGTTTGGATAAGAAATGATTGAGATAAGCCGCTCTAACGAGTTGGCTGTTTTTGTTGATTAGACGAGTATGAATAGCAGGGCGAAGGCTCCGGCGCGGTGGAGTCTTTGAATTTGCCTTCCTGGAGGTTATTGCCAGGCTCCTGGAAAGGGCGATCGCCTTCTAGGATGAGTTGGGGCGATCGCTCTGTTAGTTCCCATGCTCTCTGTTTTCATAAAATGAATGCATATAACAACGGCGTGAGGTGACTATGGTTCAATCACCCAGCAAGCTGCCCATAACCGAGCAATACTTTATCCACTCAGCCATTACCTGGGAGGAGTTCAAGACCTTTCAAAACGTCTTAGCGCCTCAAGGGGTTAGGGTGTCCTATTTTCAGGGCGAGGTAGAGCTGTTGACCATATCCGATCTACATGGCCTCATTGCTGGCAATTTAGGGTATTTGCTGGAGATGTACATGTTGGAGCATCTCATTCGCTTTGTGGGATTAGAAGATTTCAGTATCGAGCGTCCTGCTACGGCGAGTGCCCAAGCTGATAAAGCCTACTGCTTTGAAGAACGTAAATCGATTCCAGACCTCGCGGTTGAGGTCGTGATTGCAGGCGAGCGAGAAACTAAGCTGAAGCGCTATGCTGCCCTCCATGTCCCTGAAGTGTGGCTCTGGATTGACAGTGAAATCCGTGTCTATCGCCTAGACGAAGCAACGAATGCGTATCGTCCAGCTTCCTGTAGTGATTGGCTTCCTGATCTAGATCTAAAAAGACTGGCGATCGCCGCGACTCAAGAATTCAGGGCTGACGCCGTTCAAGCCTTCATGCAGTAAGCCTGGGTAAGCCGTATTGGAAGCGATATGGGAGCGATCGCTGGATCATTCTGAAGCCGTTGAGACTCGTGGACATTGCTGGCAAAGTTTACTACCCTATACGGCTTTTCAATTGCTCTCGGTGCCCTCATTTTCCTCTAGCTCACGGAAGGATTGAATCAGTGATTCATGGCGAACGGGAATAACGCGCCACACTTGCAGGTCAGTGTGAATAAACCCGAGTGGCTGAGTGTAGAGTAGCTCGGCATCGAAGCCGTACTGTCGGCGGATAGTCTGAACAATTGGCCGAGTGTAGAACTCTAGGTCATACACAAAAATATTTTCCCGTTCAGGAATGGGCAGGCGGGTAATGGTTTTGCCATCTGTGAGTTGCAGTAGTGCATCGTCGCGTAACCCAGCGCTAAGAGAAGCCAGCCGAATGGTTCCATGTCCCAAAACAGCAGGAGCCGGATCGGCATTGAGCAGCGCTAACACTTCGGTGTCGTAGTAGTTGCTGTACTTGTTCCACCACACTGAAGATTGGCTGATTTGCAGGCAGGAAAGGCAACTGAGGGTAAACAAGAGAGCGATCGCCCCGCGCCACACAAACGGTTGATATTTCCAGGTCGTTTTGCCAAATAACGTTGCGGAAAAGAGGGCAAGAACGGCTAACTGAATACCTAAAAATGATGGCAGGATGTAGCGGGGAATGGTAGAGCGAACGCCTCCTTCAACTAAGTCGGCGATCGCCAAAAACAAGGTTGAAAAAACCGACAGTGTGACGATAAATAACCAGACATTGCGTGGCGTATGTCGAATTAAATAATAAAAGGAATAACC
>JBCBSL010000587.1:0-2791 GCA_039819145.1 Cyanobacteria bacterium J06638_22 | reverse complement strand
TTGTTTTCTCTTCAAAAAAAGGGTTAGTGCATTCACTGAAATCCTTAGTCTCAAAGAAAATCTATTGAGATTTTAGAGCATCCATAGCATCCATAGAAAGCGTCTAAGACCTTCTCTGGGAGTATATCTCAGCTACACATAATCTCACTGAATTGAAGAAATCAATTAAGAAATAAATCCGTCGGTAGATACACGGTCGCTAATTATAAATACTTACGAGTACAGTAGATTTATCATATGTTGCACATTTGCTTAAAGCGCACTCCAGACTTATGGCTGTATATCCCCTTAAATCTGTGCTCCCCATCGCACAAGCAGCTTCTAAGAAAGTACTGAAACTAGCTCAGGACAATCGAGCTGTTTTCAAAAAAGATGCAAATTTTTTTTGGATGCGAAATTTTGCTCGCTTTGAAGCTGTTAGAAACTGGGCAACACGAGACAATGGCTCAGCCCAAGTTTTCATCAACAATCCACTTTCCGATACCCTCAATGCCGACGACCCGCTCGCAACTGTACATGAGCTGTTTCAGGCAAATGGGTACTACGAAGGTTTACATTTATCTTCGGGCGCCTTAAAGTCACTTCTACATTTCGCGCATACAAATCCTTGCTACGCCGATCGAAATCCCAACCTGAAGTTTTATGTGGACCAGCGACAAGCCGTTGAAGCGAAGTTAGGACGCACCATCAAATTGGCAGGCTATATGGATGCCCATGAAACCTGCGGCGTCTTTCAGAAGTTAAAGCAGGATCCATTAATTTTGGCGATCGCCGCTAGCTATCTGGGGCGCGAGCCCAAGTATCATCGGGGCGAAATCGCCTGGAGCTTCCCTGGCACCCCCAGTGAAGCCGAAAAGCTTGCCGCTGCCCAGGTGATTCACTGCGACATCAATGATTACAAGACCGTCAAGTTCTTCTTCTACCTCACCGATGTAGATGTCACGGCAGGCCCCCATGTTTACCTGCGGGGGAGCCATAAAAATCGCAAGCTAATGCACCAACTTATGGGGCAGCGTTGCGCCAGCATTCCAGATGACACGCTGGTCGAAACGTACGGGGAAGAGAACCTGCGTGAGGTTCAGGCCAAAGCCGGTTTTGGGTTTGTTGGCGATCCTTATACTTTCCACAAGGGCATGACCCCGACTGAAAAACCTCGCTTGCTGCTGCAATTGGAGTTTGGGGTCAATCGGTACAAGACCTGGTACTTCGACAGCAACCCCTCCTAGTGGGCAAGCGCCTCCCTTCTCAATCCTGATCCTTCTGTGGGCGATCGCTCCATTCGATTGCGCTACGGACACAAGATGAATCAAGGTTAAGAATCGCTGCAAACTATAACAGCCATTTTTCATTGGCGATCGCTCTACCCCTTATTTATTAAGGGTTACGGCGATCGCCATCTCCATTTTCAAGGGTGTAAGCAGATTCGCCACAGCCTCCGGTTCTCTGCCACAATCACTCATAGTCCTTTTCCTGACCTTCTTCGACCTTACTGTTTGCTGCCTAGACATCCAAGCGCAGCCATGTACAACGACAGCCAGCCAGCTGCAACCAGTCGCTCATCAGCTAGTCGCTGGGCTGTATGACCATCAACTTGGAGTCAGCAGTACCTAATCTTTTATCTCCCGGTCACCCCACTTTCACCAAGCGATTCATCCGATTAAGGGAGAGTTCATTTATGAAATTGGCTTACTGGATGTACGCGGGCCCCGCGCACATTGGCACCCTACGTATTGCCAGTTCCTTCAAAAACGTCCATGCCATCATGCATGCGCCCCTGGGCGATGACTACTTCAACGTCATGCGCTCGATGTTGGAGCGGGAGCGCAACTTTACTCCCGTCACCGCCAGCGTGGTGGATCGCAATGTGCTGGCACGCGGCTCGCAAAGTAAAGTGGTGGACAACATCACCCGCAAAGATCAGGAAGAATCGCCCGATCTGATTGTGCTTACGCCAACTTGCACCTCCAGCATTTTGCAGGAAGACTTGCAGAACTTTGTCGATCAGGCACAAATGGAGGCCAAGGGCGATGTGCTGCTGGCGGATGTGAATCACTATCGCGTAAATGAGCTACAGGCGGGCGATCGCACCCTCCAGCAAATCGTGCAGTTTTACATCGAAAAAGCTCGCAAGCAAGGCGATCTTGCCACCGAAAAAACCGAGCGCCCCTCCGTCAACATCATCGGCATTTCTACCCTCAGCTTCCACAACAACCATGATCACCGGGAGCTGGTGAAACTGATGGGCGACCTGGGAATTGAGGTGAACGCGGTGATTCCCGATGGTGCATCGGTGCATGAACTGAAAAACCTGCCCCGCGCCTGGTTCAACCTCGTCCCCTACCGGGAATTGGGCGGCATGACAGCAGACTATCTGCACACCGAATTTGACATGCCCTCCGTCCGCATTACCCCCATGGGTATTGTGGACACCGCCCGCTGCATCCGCGCCATCCAGGTGGTACTCAACGGGCAAGGTGCAGCGGTGGATTATGAACCCTTTATTGATGAACAGACTCGGTTTGTGTCCCAGGCCGCTTGGTTTTCGCGCTCTATCGACTGCCAGAACCTGACTGGAAAACGAGCGGTCGTGTTTGGCGACAATACCCATGCTGCCGCCATCACGCGGATTTTGGCCAAGGAGATGGGTATCAAAGTTGTGCTGGCTGGCACCTACTGCAAGTACGATGCCGATTGGTTCCGAGAGCAGGTGAGCGACTATTGCGATGAGGTGCTGATCAGTGACGATAATGCGGCAATTGCCACGGCGATCGCCCGCCTGTAGCTCATTTAC
>JBCBSL010000586.1:0-2838 GCA_039819145.1 Cyanobacteria bacterium J06638_22 | reverse complement strand
TCAGATAGGCCAGCGAATCCACACCAATCTTGCGCTCAATTTCCTCAACGGACTTTTGCGCTGCGATGAGCTGATCCTGGTTATCGGTATCAATGCCGTAGAAGCAAGGATGCGTCACTGGTGGCGAAGAAATCCGCATATGGACTTCCTTCGCTCCAGCTTCCCGCAAGGCCTTCACAATCTTGTAGCTCGTTGTCCCCCGCACCAGTGAATCATCAATAATCACAACCCGCTTGCCCTGCAACACATCCTTCAGCGGATTCAGCTTCATACGAATGCCCGCTTCCCGCATACTTTGGGTGGGTTGGATGAACGTGCGACCAACGTAGCGATTTTTGATCAAGCCCTCCCCATAGGAGATATTGGCTTCCTGCGAAAACCCGATCGCTGCTGGGATGCCCGAATCGGGGACGCCCAAAACCAGATCCACATCCGCAGGCGACTCGATCGCCAACTGTTTTCCCAGTCGCAACCGATAGCTATAAAGGCTCTCTTCGTTCACCACGCTATCGGGGCGGGCGAAGTAGATCATCTCAAAAACACACAGCTTGCGCTCTTGTTTGGGTGCCCAGGTGTAGGACTGTAGCCCCTTTTCTGAAAGCCATACCAGCTCACCCGGCTCAATGGAGCGCACATAGGTCGCCCCAATGATATCCAGGGCACAGGTTTCCGATGCCACCACATAGCGGCTCATGCCATTGGCTGTTTCATCGCCCATCCGCCCAATCACCAGAGGCCGAATGCCGTGGGTGTCGCGGGTTGCGATGACACCATCTGGCGTGGCGATCGCCAGACTGAACGCACCTTCACACCGCCGGAACGCAATACTGGCAGCCTCAATCCAATCTTTGCCCGCATTCACTTCTTCGGCGATCGCATAGGCAATCATTTCGGAATCGGTCGTCGTTTGCAGTTTCACATCGGCGGCTAGCAACGACTCCCGCAGCTCACCTACATTCACCAAATTGCCATTGTGAGCCAGCGCAATCTTACCCAAACGGGAATTGACCACCGCAGGCTGCGCATTGATGATGCGGCTAGCGCCAGTTGTGGAATAGCGCGTGTGGCCAACCGCTGCATATCCCGGCAGCTCCGCTAGGATACGTTCATTAAAGACTTGAGAGACCAGCCCCATGTCCTTGTAAAGGTGCAAGTGGCTACCGTGATCGGTTTGCTCGAAGGTTGCAATGCCAGCCGATTCTTGGCCGCGATGCTGAAGGGCATATAACCCAAAGTAGGTAATGGTTGCAACATCCTCTTCGGGGGCATAGATCCCGAACACCCCGCAGGCTTCTTCCGGCTTATCTGGCGGATCGATCGACTTAGTCGGATGCAATTCATCGGCAGGAGATTCAGCGTGAGATTCAGCAGAAAAGGGCATCATAAGACAGGCAGCACTCCAGTTAATGCAAATCGGCGGCAAAACATGCAAATCGGCGGCAAAACCAGTTTGAAAGGGACTTCAAAAGGGATGAAAGCCGGGGCAAAACCTTGAAAGAACGACAAAACACCCTCATCCAGCAGCATGAGACCTCATCCAGCAGCATGAGACCTCATCCAGCAGCATGAGAACTGCCTCAGACCTAAACGGATCAGGGTGTAGGCGTAAAAATAGCGAACGAGAAAACGCTAATGGAAAATTAAAGAAACATTAAGTATTCTAGCGAACAACGTTGCAGTGACTCAACGATTCGGAGGTGGGGAAAGGATGCTCAATGCTCTACATCAAGTGTAGCGATTCGGGCTTGCATAAAGGGGGCAGATTGTATGACTGAGAACCCGTGAAACCATTCTACTGTCTTGGTTGCAGGAGGATTGAGAGGGATAGGTAACAGTCTGAGTTGGAGCCATCAACAGCCATCAATGCGCAATGCTCTAGGGTTGACCTGGCATAGTCATAATGCCCCGCCATCACGGGTGGATATAGGATGCGATCGCCAACGCCACCTAGGTGATTTCTGCAAAAGAATATTCCGCTAACAGGAGTGCTCCGTCATGCCCATTTTCATGGGCATCCATTGCAAGCCCGCTCCAGGAAAGGAGAGTTTCCCTGGAGCCATCGTGGGTTCTAATCAATTATGTAAACCGTTGACGTGTGCCAAACGTTGGAGAGCGGCAAGCTAGGCTTCCGTCTCGTGATGGTCATGGGGATAGGGCAGTAGCAAGTTGAGCAAAACCCCCACAATCCCGCTCAGGCCGATGCCCTCTAGCGCAAAGTTGCCCGCCTCTACAGCCAAGCCACCCACACCAAACACCAGGATGATGGCGACAATAACCAAGTTGCGAGGCTTAAGCAAATCTTGTCCCGACTGCACCAAGCTGTTCATCCCGATAATGACGATGGTGCCAAACAGGATAATCAGAATCCCGCCCATCACAGGGGCTGGAATGGTTTGGAGGAAGGCACCCAGCTTGCCAACAAAGGCCAGGAGAATGGCAAAAATCGCCGCCCAAGTCATAATGCCTGCATTGAAAACTTTGGTCAGCGCGACGGCGCCAGTGACTTCCGAGTAGGTGGTATTGGGGGGGCCACCGAGGAAAGCTGCGAAAGATGTGGCGATCCCATCCCCTAGCATCGTGCGGTGAACGCCAGGGTCACGCAGGTAGTCTTTGTTGGCCACAGAACTAATAGCAAGAACATCACCGAAGTGCTCGATGGCCGGGGCGATCGCCACAGGCAACAAAAACAAAATCGCGGGCAAGTGGAATCGAGGCAAGGTAAAGGCTGGAATCGCGAACCAGGGTGCCGTTGCGAAGGGCGAAAAATCCACCATTCCAAGAACGAGCGCCAGCACATAGCCCACGGCAATCCCGACCAAAATCGGAACCAGACGAAAC
>JBCBSL010000585.1:0-2840 GCA_039819145.1 Cyanobacteria bacterium J06638_22 | reverse complement strand
CCCTTGAAATCGATATATCGCCCCGTTTCATCAATCCGAAACATTAAGTCAGGGACGGCATCCAGCATGGCTCGATAGCGCTGAGCAGTGCTTTTTACCACGCTTTGTTCAGGCGCCTGTGCTGTCGCTGAAGCAGGGGGATGATTATTTTGCAGGGACTGAGCCAAGCCGATCGCCTCAGTTTGAGACAAAACCTCACACAGGCGATGGAATGCTGCTTCATCGCGACAGCATTCGCGCAACGCTTGCAGAGAGGTGTTGTCCAACTGCATCATGAAAATAACCGATGGGGAAGCCTGAAAATTCAGGGGGAGGGGAGATTCTAAGCGTTTTCAGAAACCACAATAGACCAGAGCCATGACAGTTTGGTGCCACCAGAGACATCAGCAAGGAACCTAAATTAAACAGTCATCAACAAAAGCAACATGTAGCTTAATCATTAACTATATAGTAGCGCCCAAAAAATATAGTTTCTTCCTCTGGATTTGAGGTGTGTAGAAATAACTCAGTAGCGAATTGTCAGGTAAATAGATATTGCCACATCCTATCCTAATTCGCTTGTGCTAGTTTGTTAAGCCGATTACGCTAAATCTACGCCACTTCCTCTTGTTTTGAATGGCAATCCGCTATATATTGAGTAGTCAATTTTGTGTTTACTGTGTTTTAGGTTAATTCGGTGCGATCGCCCGCTTCGTTATGCATAAGGTTGTCTTAGCATAAACCCAGCTCCCGATCTAGCCGTCAAATGATGGCTCCAACCCTGTCGCACCCTTGCCCTTCTCAACGATTTCCTCTCAGTACAGTACAGTTCATTCCTCAGTTGTGAGACCTGGTATACCCCTCCCATGATCAAAAATGATTCCTGGATTGCCCAAATGGCTGACGAAGGCATGATTTCTCCCTTCGCACCCCAACAAGTCCGAGTGCTGGACGGTGTACCAGTCATCTCCTACGGACTGAGTAGTTTTGGCTATGATGTGCGTCTCTCGCCATCAGAATTTCGCATTTTTCGCCATATTCCCGGAACGGTTGTCGATCCAAAGCACTTCAACCCTGACAACCTGATCCCGACCCAGTTGCACAGCGACAAACATGGCGACTACTTCATCTTGCCGGCTCATTCCTATGGCTTGGGTGTGGCGCTGGAGCGGCTCGAAATTCCCGATTACATCACTGTGATTTGCATGGGCAAGAGCACCTATGCCCGCTGTGGCATCATCGCCAACGTTACCCCTGGTGAAGCGTCTTGGCGGGGGCACCTGACTCTGGAGTTTTCCAATTCCTCTAGCGCCGACTGCCGCATCTATGCGAATGAAGGCGTTGTACAACTGCTGTTCCTTGAAGGGAATCCCTGCGACGTTACCTACGCGGCGCGGCGCGGCAAGTATCAAGATCAGTCGGAGCGGGTTACCCTAGCACGGGTTTAAGGCGATCGCCCCCTGCTTTATGGGTGTGAGCATGATGTGTGGCACCATCAGCCAGTCGTATCGTCTTACGCGTTGAAGCCCAGGCAACTCCTGGTTTGAAAGCCTTGAACTGTCTATCTTGCAAACCATGCTTGAGTTTCGCTTAAGTGCGTAGCGCTACCTATAGCAGTGTGCAAACGCGTCAAGCGCAGAAATGGTTGTGTGTGGGCGCGCCGCGCCCACACACAACCGTATTTAATGAATGCGCATAGCGTTATAAGTTCTAAAAATCAAATTCTTCCTGGAATACCGGGAAGATGCCATGGAGTTATGGAAAGCATGAGATGCGCCTGGGTGATTTGCCATCAATTCTATCGACAGTGATTTTGCGATCGCTTGCTTCAAGGGTTGATATGTAATGTCTCTGGGGTCGCCCATTCCTGTGAAGAAACATGTCTGCTAGGGAACACTTTGGGTAAGATAGCGCATCAATGAATATGAGTTTGAAAAAAGGAAATCTGCAATGACACTTTGGAACCGTGGAATCCGGCAAGCCAGCTGTGCCTTTCTGTCAGCTTTGGCATTGGGTGGCGTAACCTGGATGGCAGCTACTCCCGCTGCCCAGGCTCAAGTTTTGTTTGAAGAAGAGGGAACCCTGATGCCGATGGAGGATGAGTATACCTTCGACGGTGAGGCAGGGCAGATGATTAAGATCGCGATGACTAGCGATGAATTTGATACCGTGCTTTCCTTGCGCGATGCCTCTGGTCAAGAAATTGCTTACAACGATGACTCAGGGCGTAGCCTCAATTCCACCATCATCACGACTCTGCCAGCAGATGGAACCTACACCATCGTGGCGCGTTCCTTCTCGGGGCAAGGGGGCAACTATGACCTGGTGGTGACTCCTGCCAGCGAATATGACATGGCCTATGTAGAAGGTGTGGAGTTCTTGTTCAGTGGTGACTTTGAGTCGGCGATCGCCTCCTTCACCCGGGCGATTGAGCTGAACCCGGATGAGCCTGTAACCTATCTGGATCGGGGCGACACATACTACAGCATGGGGAACATGGAAGCGGTCATCGCTGACTACAACCAGGCTGCAGACCTGTACGAAGCGCAGGGCGACATGCAGATGGCACAAATGCTACGGGAGCAAATTTCCTTCCTAGAGTCCACACCCCAGCCTCCCATGTAGTCTCACGACGACTAAGAGTAATCCATGAAAAAAGTTATCCGTTTAGCCCTCATCCCCCAGCCCCTTCTCCCAAAATGGGCGAAGGAGAGCCGGATTCAAAATCCCTCTCCCTCTCTGGGAGAGGGATTTAGGGTGAGGGCTTACAGGGGATGCTTTATTAGTTGGACGACTCTAAGTAACTAGGAGTTGCGGGCGATCGCAAGGCGATCGCCCGCCCCACCCAATAGCTTTGACAG
>JBCBSL010000584.1:0-2842 GCA_039819145.1 Cyanobacteria bacterium J06638_22 | reverse complement strand
TCTTCGGTGTTCTTTCCCGTTCGGGGGGGGGGTCACCCCCCCCCGCCCCTCTCTCTGGGATTTTGGGGATTTTATTTTCACGCAAGTCCCTTAACCTCCCTTGTCATTCCCGCGAAGGCGGGAATGACAAGGGAAGCAATGAGTACGACCTAAATGGCTACGGCCATACAAGATCAAGTGATGACTTATTGCTCTCCGTCATGCTTTTTCTAGCTTGCCTTTCCGTCTTGGTTTTAGTACGCGCGAGCAGCGATGCAGGAGACGGCGATGCCGAGTAGACATCCGGCAATCACCTGAACGGGCGTATGGCCTAGAAGTTCCTTCAATCGTTCTTCATTGAACTCGGCATCTTTGAAAAATTCATCCACAATCTGGTTCAGGATACGGGCTTGTTTACCAGCGGCTTGACGAACGCCCGTGGCGTCGTACATGACGATGACAGCAAAGAGGACGGCGATCGCAAACTCAGGGGTTTCCCATCCCGAGGTTTGTCCGACCCCTGCGGCTAGGGCGGTCACCAAGGCAGAGTGAGCACTGGGCATCCCCCCGGTTTCCACCAGCGTGCGAAAGGTCACCTTTCCCTGGGTGATGCCTTCGATGATGAGCTTTAATCCTTGAGCCAAGAGACAAGCGACGACTGCGATGATGAGGACGGAGTTTTGAAAGACGTTGCCAATGTCCTGCATGAATGAATCTCCAATGAAAGCCGATTAATGGGTGCGGGCGGTGATGTAGTCGGCGATCGCCCGCAGCGGCGCTGCCCGTTCTCCGAAGGGATCGAGCAGGGACTTGGCATGGGAAATCAACCGATCTGCTTCCTTCCGCGAGGCATCAAGGCCCCAAAAGCTGGGATAGGTCGCTTTTTGTGCCTGGGCATCTTTTCCAGCGGTTTTGCCCAGCTCTTCGGGAGATGCCGTAATGTCCAGGATGTCGTCAACAATTTGGAACGCTAACCCAATATCCTGCGCATACTGCGACAGGTCGGCTAGCTCAGCTTCACTGGCTCCCCCTAGAATTGCTCCGCAGGCGACACAGGCTTCGAGCAACGCTCCGGTTTTGTGACGATGAATCCAGGTGAGGGTTTCAACAGTGACATCGGGATTGCCCTCAGACTCCAGATCGACCACCTGGCCGCCGACCAATCCTTCCGCTCCGACGGCTTTGGCCAGATGCACAACCACCCGCAAGATGCGATCGGCAGGCACATCCTGAGTGCGGGCTGCAATGAACTCAAAGGCATAGGTCAACAGGCCATCCCCGGCAAGGATGGCAATGTCTTCGCCATAAACTTTATGGTTGGTGGGTTTGCCTCGGCGAAAATCGTCGTTGTCCATTGCGGGGAGATCGTCGTGGATCAACGACATGGTGTGAATCATTTCCAGAGCACAGGCCGTAGGCATGGCCATGGCTTCGGTGCCGCCCACCAACTCGCAGGTGCTAAAGCAAAGAATGGGCCGCAAACGCTTGCCCCCTGCTAGCAGAGAGTAGCGCATTGCGTCGTAGATGGTTTCGGGATAACCGGTGGCGATCGCCTGATCCAGCGCAGCTTCTACCGCTTTCTGTCGTTCTGACAAATAGGCAGCCAAATCAAACGTAACGGAATTTCGAATATCCTGTTGAGGCGAACTCGTCATGGGAGGAAGGAAGGTGACCTGCACCGTCAAACTGCAATCAAACTGCAATCAAACTGCTATCAACATTACGCATCGCAATCAAACTTTATCGCGGAACCGTGCCGTTTCAGCACAAAGTATCAAATCAATCCCACCCGCCGCTGATAGCTGAGGACGGTGTTCTCCAGCAGCATCGTCACGGTCATGGGGCCAACGCCTCCCGGAACGGGGGTAATCGCGTCGGCAACAGCCTTTACCTCTTGCGTCGCAACATCCCCGACCAGACGGGATTTTGTCTCACCCTCAACGCGATTGATGCCGACATCAATGACCACAGCACCCGGCTTCACCATGTCAGCGGTGATCAATTCAGCACACCCAACAGCGACAACCAAAATGTCAGCCGAGCGGGTGAGTTCTCTAAGATTGACCGTGAGGGAATGGGCGCTCGTGACCGTTGCATCGGCTTCTAGGCACATCAGCGCCAGGGGCTTACCGACCAAAATGCTGCGGCCAATGACGACGACATGTTTCCCGGTCAGGTCGATGTCATATTCGCTCAATAGCCGCATGACCCCAGCCGGAGTGCAGCTTCGGAGTCCTATTTCACCGCGCAACAAGCGCCCCATATTCAGGGGATGGAGGCCATCGACATCCTTATCGGGATCGATATGGTTGAGTAACGCAATAGAATCGAGACCCGCAGGGAGCGGTAGCTGAACCAGAATGCCATCGACGCGATCGTCGTTATTCAGGTCAGAAATGGTGTCCATCAACACGTCCTGGGAGGTATCGGCTGGAAAATGCTGTCCCAGGGTCGCGATGCCAAGTTTGGCGCAGGCTCGCTCTTTATTCCGAACGTAGGTTGCACTGGCTGGGTTATCCCCAACCATCAGTACGGCTAATCCAGGAGCACGATATCCCTGTTTGGTGAAGTGGGCGACTTTTTCGGCCAATTGGCCTTGCATTGTTTGGGCGAGTGCTTTGCCATCAAGAATTGTTGCCATGACTAGGTTCCTCCCGTTGTTCCCAACCTCCCAGGATAATGGGAGTTGCTGGTTTTAAGCATTAAGCTGAGATTGAGAATGGCGTATTCGTGCCCTCCGACCGCAACTTAATTTCATGATTTTTTGAAACCCTTGCGCTGCAAGGGTATGTGATTAGCGTGGGTGTACGGGAATCAGTAACCCCAGCCTGAATATCCAGTTTTTAAGGTGGAACTAGCCCCC
>JBCBSL010000583.1:0-2847 GCA_039819145.1 Cyanobacteria bacterium J06638_22 | reverse complement strand
GTTTCGTAGTCGGCTTTGATGCCCGACCGCAGATGCACCGCATAGGGTTCGGTCTTGCCCGCACGGTCTGACCGATACAGGATTTCTTTAAGGGAATCAGAAATATTGCCCACAACTTCAATTTGCGGAATGTAGCTGCTATCGATTTCCGCTGGCATCATGCCGATGTGGATGATAGGGATTTTGCCGTCAGGATTCCAACGTTTGGGCGAGTATTCCACCAGGTCATAGCCCACGCAAATCACCAAATCTGTGTGGTCAAACCCACAGCTCACCAAATCCCGTTGCTGCAATCCAACCGTCCACAACGCCAGGGGATGGGTATAGGGAATCACCCCCTTGCCCATGAAAGTATTGACTACAGGGATATTGAGCCGCGTCGCAAACTCCGTTAGTGCTTCGCTGGCGTGGTCACGAATAGCCCCATTCCCCACCAAAATCATGGGATTTTCGGCTTTAGAAATCAATTCAGCCGCTTTGGCTGTGCTCTTGAACGACGAGAAGACTTTTTCTTGCTCATCTCGCCGCAGCGGATCGCCAGGGGCGGGCATGGCGGCAATGTTTTCTGGCAGATCGATGTGAACCGCTCCAGGTTTTTCACTCTGCGCCAGCTTGAAGGCTTTGCGAACAATTTCTGGGGTGTTCGTGGGGCGAACGATCTGCGCGTTCCATTTGGTAACAGGCGCAAACATCGACACCAAATCAAGGTACTGGTGCGATTCAATATGCATCCGGTCGGTACCAACCTGTCCGGTGATAGCAACGAGGGGGGCGCGATCGAGGTTGGCATCGGCAACGCCGGTCATCAGGTTCGTCGCGCCGGGACCGAGGGTAGAGAGGCAAACCCCAGCCTTCCCCGTCAGCCGTCCATAGACATCCGCCATGAAAGCGGCTCCCTGCTCGTGGCGGGTGGTGATGAATTGGATTGAGGAATTCTTGAGCGCCTGAAGGACATGGAGATTTTCTTCGCCGGGGAGTCCAAAGACATACTCAACCTGCTCATTCTCTAGACATTTGATTAGCAGATCGGCGGTATTTTGTTCGGTCATAATAGTGAGCCTTGCGTTTGCGAAAGGGATTGAGGTGGTCGCGGAAGTGGCAGGGAACGGCGGTATAAAGCGATCGCGCGGAGCAAAAATGTTGCTTGAGGATATAGGGCTTGAGGATCGTGAGGCTGGAGGAAATAGAGAAACTCGGAGGGAATACATTTAGTTCCCCTGATGGTTTTCCCCTACGGATTTGTTGTTGTTCGTAAGTTAGCGCAGGGAAATGGAAGTGGCGATAGCTAGTGTTAGAAAATCAGAAAAAATGAAAGAAAAACGCAGGTTTGAAAAGATGGCTTGAACAGGAACGGGCGATCGCCTTTGAAAAAAATAAATGCCTCACACGAGCGATCGCCCTTCATCGAATCCAGATCGTTTTGATATTCACAAACTCGAGAATGCCCTCACGCCCCAACTCGCGACCATATCCCGATCGCTTGATGCCGCCAAAGGGTAAACGCGGATCAGACTTCACCATGCCGTTGAGGAAGACAGCCCCCGCCTCCAGTTCGTTGAGGAAGCGATCGCCCTCTACCGTATCCTGCGTCCAGGCACTCGCCCCTAACCCAAACGGAATAGTGTTGGCCACCGCCAGCGCTTCATCCACATCCGCTACCCGAAATAGGGTTGCCACCGGGCCAAACAGCTCTTCCTGGGCAACAGGCGCATCCACCGGGACGTCCGTGAGGATAGTGGGCGGATAGTAGTTGCCCGTCGGTAGCAACGGCGGACTTGTGGGTTGTCCCTTTCCCCCAACTACAACCTTCGCCCCGGCTTCAACGCAGCGCTGTACCTGTTCATCCAGCTCCTGCAAAATAGCCGGGGTAGCCAGTGGCCCAATCGCAACCCCAGGGTCAAGCGGATCGCCCACCTGTAGCGCTTTGTATTTCTCGGTCAATTCTTCAGTAAACGCGTCGAAGATACTGTCCTGCACGATGAACCGCTTGGCCGCGATACAGGACTGTCCGTTATTAATCATGCGTGCAGTGACGGCGGTTTCCACAGCGCGGGATAGGTCAGCACTGGCCATCACCACAAAGGGGTCGCTACCGCCCAGCTCCAACACCGTTTTCTTTATCTGATTCCCACAGGCTTGGGCTAGACTCTTCCCGGCAGGCTCACTTCCGGTGAGGGTTGCCGCTTTGATGCGATCGTCTTCCATCAAGGCCGCCACCTTCGAAGCCGGAATCAGCAACGTCTGGAATACATCATCGGGAAATCCCGTCTGACGGATCACTTCTTCGATCGCCAGAGCCGATTGGGGCACATTGGAGGCATGCTTTAGCAATCCAACATTACCCGCCATTAGTGCCGGAGCGACGAAGCGAAACACTTGCCAGAAGGGGAAGTTCCAGGGCATCACCGCCAACACAATGCCGAGGGGTTGATAGCGCACAAAGCTGCGGCTGGCATCGGTTTCAATTGCCACATCCGCCAAAAACGCCTCGGCATTCTCGGCATAGAAGCGACAGACCCAAGCAGACTTCTCGACCTCGGCGATCGCCGCCTTAATCGGCTTCCCCATTTCCAGGGTCATCAGCTTGCCAAATTCTTCCTTGCGTTCCTCCAGGATCGCCGCAGCCCGTTGCATCCACTGGGCACGTTCCGCGAAGCTGGTGTGGCGATACTGATGAAAGGCGCGATCGGTCTGCTCAATCTTCTGGGCGATCGCGGCATCCGATAAGGCTTCAAAGGTTTTGAGCGTTTCCCCTGTTGCCGGGTTAATGCTTGCAATCCCCATAATGCCGTCCTCGCCATGTCTGAACGCTCCATCTTTCACTCTAACTCCGGTATTTGGCGAGGA
>JBCBSL010000582.1:0-2854 GCA_039819145.1 Cyanobacteria bacterium J06638_22 | reverse complement strand
GTATTTGTGTTACAGAACAAGCAGTGCGTGAAGTGTAAGAAGTTCAAGCCATACGATGAGTTCGAAGGTGTTTCAGATACTTGTCGGCAGTGCAGTCATTATTCAACAAATGTTGGACGCGAGTATCGTGCCTCAGATTATGGCAGAGGGGTCGGCATACTGAAGAAACAGTGTGCGAAGTGCCATCAATTCAAACCTTACGACGCGTTTGAAGGTGTTTCAGACACTTGTAAGGTGTGTAGTGTTGTGACGGGTTTTGATCCCTACAGGAGCAAGCCTAGAGAGACTGGAGGTGGATGGATTTTTATCTTGATTGTTAAGTGGTTAAGCAAAATTAGTTACACTTACTTAGGCTAAAACTGGCAAACTAGTAAGGTCATTCGATAGCGATTTATCTCATGCTATTAACCCGAGCGATTCTCCCTGAAACCCAACAACTGCTCCATCGGATTTATCGGCAAAGCAAGCATCATCAAGTGCGTCAACGCGCTCATTGCCTGTTGCTGTACAGTCAAGGTCAACACATCTCGCAGTTGTTAGACATCTTTGCGGTCAGCAAAAAGACTGTGTATAACTGGGTTGATGCCTGGAATGAGCGAGGATTGCCGGGTCTTTACAATCGTCCAGGTCGTGGACGAAAAGCCACCTTTAATGCCGCCCAAAAGGCTCAGATTAAGCAGTGGGCACAGATGTATCCCAGACAATTGAAACAGGTGGTCCATAAGGTTCATCAGACGTGGAACATCACGATTAGTACCCATACGATTAAGCGAGTTCTTAAATCACTCAAGATGAGTTGGCATCGCTTCCGTCGAGTGATGGGCGGGCAACCCAACGCTCATGAATACGCGCTCAAGCAGAGTATGCTAGAGGAATTAAAGCGATTGGATAGCCTGGGAGTCCTGGCGTTGTATTACCTGGACGAGACGGGCTTTTCGCTGGTACCCACGATTCCCTATGGGTGGCAACTCATCGGCGAAACCCAAGGCATTCCAAGCCAGCGCAGTCGACGATTGAATGTCTTAGGACTGATGCGACTGCATGGGAGCGTAGAAAGCTATGTCTCTGAGCAGAGTATCACCAGCGATGTGGTCATTGCTTGCATTGATGCATTGCTCCCACCCGTCGATGTCCCGGTGGTCATTGTCATGGATAATGCCTCTATTCATTGCAGTCACGCTATCCGAGATCAGCTCAAAGGATGGCAAGAACAAGATATCTATATTTTTGAGTTACCCACCTACTCGCCCGAGTTGAATCGCATTGAAATCCTCTGGCGATTTATGAAATACGAGTGGTTGGACATTGGTGCGTATGAAAGTTGGCACCATTTAGTTGCTCATGTTGAAAACATGCTCACAGGATATGGCAATGACTTTGTAATTAATTTTGCTTAGTTACTTACTGTGCATCTTCACGAGGGGGAATATTCGCTTGCGCCTCACGCTCTGAAATCGCATCGTAGCACTTGCGCTTATCGTAGGCTCCATCTGCTGAAACCGCTTCAATCTCCCCTTCTACACCATCCAAAATATCCTTCAGGGCGTCTTCATCACACACATTATTCGTACTCACCACTGCGGCTAGAATCTCTCCAGTCGCTTCATCGACTCCTAAGTGCAGCTTCCGCCAGGTACGACGTTTATTGTATCCATGCTGACGAACTTTCCATTCCCCTTCTCCATAAATTTTGATGCCCGTCGAGTCCACCACTACATGACGCGCATCTGAACGAGTGACAACGGGTAACTCTATCGTCAATTTGCCCAGTCGGCGCGATAAGGTCGAGTGATCGGGCACGGCCACATCTATGTTCATCAACAAGAATATCGATTCGAGAAATCCTTGGCTTTGGCGTCCAGGTAAGTCATAGACAGCTTTGACGGTTCCCATCGTGGCAATCGCCACGTCACTATAAAAGTTGGAGGCCCCTCGTTTTCCACTCTTTTGGTCATTGAGCCATTCGGCAATAACCTCTTCATTGATCCAGAAGGTGAGACTGCCGCGTTGTTTGAGGACCGCATTGTATTTCCCCCAGTTACGGATACGGTACTGTTTCTTGGCTGGTTGCTCACTCATAAGTCTCAGGCTCAAAGGTGGGTTTAGAGGATTATCCCATCTAAGTCAGACTCTTTATGCAACAACGCCAAGTAATATCCGATGGCGTAAGTGATGATGGCTCCCATAAAGCCACCGATAATGCTGTAAAGCCCTGCCCAAAAGGAGCCCCAAATCATCCCTGCGGTCATAGCCAGGGGAATACCGGGGATGTGGCTGATGATGATCGATAGGGTGAGAATACCAATGTAAAGGAGGGGACCCCATCGTCCGGCCTCAAGTGCCATGGTCTTGAGGTCTTGGGCTGTGGGCGTATGGTGCTGACGTGCCAGCCACAGAACCAACCCCGTGAGCAAGAGCAGCATAACGACCATGGCGATGTGCCTAGATGGGCCGTGGACTAGGTGACGGATGGAGCGTAGATGAGGGATGAAGGGATGGCTGGATTGTCGTCTACCAGGTTCTCTGGTCTGCTGTGCTTTGGCTAATGGCTGTGATCTGTGGCGAGAATTAGCCATACTCATCACACTCCGGGTGTTGTGCTAGCGGGTGGACGATCCACTGGCCATACTCAAACAGGCTAGTGCTGGTGCGCCGACGATTTTGGGAGCGATGATTTTGAGAGCAATAATTTTGAGAGCGATAATGGTCAGAAACGGCTGTGCTTTTTAGCTGTGGGGCATTATCGGTCTGTGTTATGGTTTCCTGTGTATTGTTGGCATTGATGCATTCTAGAAACGCATCATAGGTGGTCACCCAGAGAATACAGGAGTGGGCTGGATAGCTAGCGAGATCG
>JBCBSL010000581.1:0-2855 GCA_039819145.1 Cyanobacteria bacterium J06638_22 | reverse complement strand
GACAAATCATTTTTTGAAAGCCCCGCGTCGCGGGGCTTTCAAAAAATGATTGGGTTCTACCTGAGCGCGTAGCGCTACATATAGCGCTATAGATTACGGAATATTACTTAATGAACGGAGCATGAAGAAACAATAAAGTATACGGGATTACACATAAATGTCAGGAATCTTAGACATGCATCACCATGTACAGGCCTAACTGCATGTCTACAGCTAGCGAATTCTTTTGACACCTTATGTAATATCAATGTTCGAGGTCCCCCATGTCGAATCAAAGACGAATCAGCTCCCTCTCTTCTTCCATGCCTGCCTCCTTCAACGAAGGCTCCATCACTGACACGAAGCATACCCTGGTGATCATTGACCCATTCGTCGATGAACCGGAGAAACTAGCCAATGGCGTACGGGATGGCATTCCCGTTCATATCTTGGATGCCCATCGTGATGGCATTCAACAAATTACAAGCCTACTTCAAGCGTTTCCGAAAGCTGTCCAACGGCTTCACATCATCAGCCACGGAAAACCCGGAACCCTCTACTTGGGCAACGGCGAACTCAGCCTCACCACATTCGCCAACTACACCCAAGATCTGCTCACTTGGTTTCAGAATTTAGAAACGAAACCTGAACTCTTGCTCTATGGCTGTAATGTCGCCGCTGGCGATGCTGGAGCCGAATTCCTCACAAAACTCCACGCCATCACCCACGCGAACCTCGCCGCTTCTACCCACAAAGTTGGCCACGCCGAGTTAGGTGGCAGTTGGCACCTAGATACCCAATACGGTAGCCCAGAGACTGAACTAGCACTCAACACCTGGATTCAACATTCTTATCCAGGCGTTTTCGCTCCCGTAGATCTCTCAGCTGAAGTAGACGTTGAGGCGGGAGGTGTTGACTGGAATATTGAGGTTGAAGTGGGCGGTGATGGATTTACCGTCGAAGAGGCAACCTTGATCGACACCAGTCAAGGTGACACCTACGATGATGCATTGAGTTTCATCATTGATGGAGTTACCTACGATCCTGATCCAAATGGTGATCTGACAGGCACAACTGTCACAGGGGCAACAGCCAGCTTGTCTGGGTTGAATGTGACGGGTCAGTATTACTTTGACGAAAATCTCCCTGTCGTTCGTGCGATCGCATTCCTGGAGAACCCCACGAATGCCGACATCACCATTACCTTTGGGCTAGAAGGGAATTTAGGCTCTGATAGCAACACGACTATTTCGACAACCAGCAGTGGGGATGCCCTCGTTGACACCGATGACCGATGGGCGATTTCGTTTGAGGACAGTGGCTCACCAGATCCCGTTATTACCCATGTCTTATACGGGCCAGATGCAGAGGTTGCTACCAGCACGGCCACCCTGGTTGATGGGGATGATGATTATCTGTTTGAGTACAGTGTGACGGTGCCTGCCAACTCGACTCGCTCGCTGATGTTCTTTAACGAGTTGACTCCCACAACGGCTGACGCTGCCACTATTGCTACACGCTACGATGACACAGCCACGATCGCCGCAACAACCCTCCTCAGTGGGCTGACCGATGAACAACTTGTAAGCATCGTCAACTGGTCCTTCAACGTAGCACCTACGGTTACAGAAGCGGTCACTGCAACAGCGACGGAAAATGATGCAGCGTTCAGTGTGGATTTGCTGTCCGGGGCTAGCGACCTGAATGGCGACATGTTGAGCATCGGCAATCTTATGCTGGTGAGTGGCGATGCCGCTGGAGTGACGACCAATGGTACAACGCTGAACGTTGACCCTGATGCTTACAACACACTGCTCGATGGACAGAGCGAGGTCATTACCTATAGCTATGACATCGAAGATGGCAATGGCAACAGCGCGAGTCAAACGGCAACCATCACGATTACTGGTATTACAGATCCAACACCGTTTGATGATGTGCTGACAGGTACTGCTGGGCGCGATGTTATCTTTGCGCTGGCAGGAAATGACTCCGTGCAAGGCTTGGGTGGACCGGATCGCCTTGGAGGCGATGAAGGAAACGATGTCCTCCTTGGTGGCGAAGGAAACGATCGCCTGTTAGGTGGTGATGGCAACGACAACCTCATCGGTGGCGCAGGGCGCGATCGCAGCCTTGGTGGTACAGGCAACGACCGCATGGTCGGTGGTTCTGGGAATGATCGCATGGTCGGCGGCAGCGGCGAAGACACCCTGCTTGGCGGCGTTGGTGATGACACATTGATTGGTGGTGCCGATGACGATCGCCTCCTAGGTGCAGGGGGCAACGACCTGATGCGCGGCAATCTAGGCGATGACGTCCTCAATGGCGGCGCGGGTAATGATATCCAATTTGGTGGTGCTGGGCGCGATCGCCTCAATGGTCAGGGTGGCAATGATGTGATTCGGGGCGGTGCTGGCCGCGACATCCTGCGCGGGGGCGCAGGCAACGACCGCCTCCAGGGCGAACTGGGCAATGATGTCATTTTTGGCGGAGCCGGGCGCGATCGTGTCGTTGTCTTCGCAGGTCAGGGTCTCGATCGCTTCGCCGACTTCCAAGATGGATTGGATCGCATTGTTCTGCCGGGTATTAGCTTTGGCGCACTTTCCATCCAGCAACAAGGCAACGATGTGCTGATTTCTAGTGCTAGTGAAGACTTGCTGCTGCTATCGAATACAAACGTTGGTCAGATTTCCCAAGCCGACTTTGCGTAGATTCCAGTTGACAACCATAGTTAGCCGTTGAGCTATCACTTCAAGTAAGTAATGATTAGGCGAGCGCTTTTGTGGGCGATCGCCTTTTTTCTATTTAATAGTTATCTACAATTACCTCGATCAAATACGATAAGTATTTTTGACGTAAGTCGGCAGGTGCAATTA
>JBCBSL010000580.1:0-2856 GCA_039819145.1 Cyanobacteria bacterium J06638_22 | reverse complement strand
GGTGAATTTATTAACGATTCAGGCAGAATGCCGTGTTGCCGAGTTCTGCAGCAGCCACAGAGCCAAACCATTCAGTGAAGATTTGTGAATGGCGATCGCTCTCCAGAAAGGCATTTACAGCCCGTCGCCAAGTGGGATCCTCTGCTGGCAATGCTAACCCATAAAACTCGCAGGTCAGCGGAAATTTGGGCACAAACTGGTAATCGCTCAAGTCCAGCCCCAGGTGCATCGCCGCGCCGATGAGCAGAACGTCATCCTCCGCTAGGGCCGCGATCGCCCCATCCGCCAGCGCCTGCAATGCCTCCTGCCGCGCCGCTATCCCAGAGAAAGGCACAATCTCCGCTTCAGGATAGGTCTGCTGCAAGAACTGCTCGTTTGTCGTATCGCTGAGCACCCCCAATCGCACACCGGGCAGGGCCACATTTGGATTCACCGGATCGGCGGCATTGGGCACGAGCAAACGGGTGCCCGCCACAAAGATGGGCTGCGAAAACTGCACCCCTTCCACGTCACTGCGAATGCTGTTAGGCCCACATTCCAGATGCACCGTGCCGTTCTGAATCAGGGTGTAGCGATTGGCGAGGGTCGATGGCAACTCACTGGGCACCACGCCCTGGGCAATATCCAACTCGTCGCCCAGAAAGTCGGCCAATCCTTCCACCAGATCCACGCAGTAGCCAATCCACCGATCCGCGTCGGCATCGCCTCCGCTCTCGGTAGCGCCATCCAAAAAGCCGAAGGGGGGCGAATCCCGCCGCAGAGCCGCCCGCAGGGTTGGATCAGTCTCCAACTGGGTGAGCACGGCCTGGTCCGGCGGAACCGTCGCCACTGGCGTAGGAAACTCCAGGGGATAGAGGGGCGATCGCCCGTAGGCAGACTCAATGTCCTCGGCGGAGAGGGAGCGGATCAGATCCAGCTGCATCGGGGCGTCGGCGCTGAGGCTATCGGCAAAGGCGGCGGTGAGGTAGGGCAACGCCTCCGGTTGCTCCCGCAGGTGGGCATTCAAAAACGCCAGCGCCAGCACCCGATAATATCGCTGGCCAAATTCTCCGTAGGAACCAATCAAAAGGGGCGGCAACGACTCTGCACCTTCAGCGCCTTCGGGTTTGGTGGAAAAGTGGCTCCCCGGATCGAGCATCGCCAAATACCGCGATTCGTTTTGCAGCCACATGAAGGGGTAAAACTGCTCCAGCACCACCGGAGCCACGATGTCCTGGCTGCCCGACACCATCATTAACGGAATATCGATCGCAGCCATTTCGTTGGGGCCAAACAGTCCCTGACCAAAGGCATGGGCGGCGATCGCCACCCGCACCCGCTCATCCTCCAATTCATAGGTCGTCGGGGGCAAAAACTGGGCACGACATTGCAAGTACAGTGCCGCATTGAAGAGTCGGTTGGGCTGCTGACAGACCTCGCGGAGGCGATCGATATTCAACGTAGCACCACTCAGCGCCAGCACCGCCGTTGCCCCGAGGGAGTCGCCCATGACCGCGATGCGCTCCAGATCAAACAGACGACGCCACTGCTCATCGCTCTCGACCAGGCGCTCCAGCTCGTCAATCAGAAAGGAGATTTCTTGGGGGCGATCGATAAACTCGATGGGACTGAGCAGGGTATTCAACTGTCCCTGCAAGTAGGTCTGGCGATAGGACAGGTTGCTGCCTACATGGTCGGGCACCAGCACCACATATCCATGGGAGGCCAGGTGCTCCGCCATGAAGATAAAGTTTTCCTTCAGCGCCCCAAAGCCATGGGAAATGATGACGATAGGTGCCGGAGTCGTCAGTCCCTCAGGGACATACACATCGACGTCATAGTCATAGTTCACCGTCAACCCGTCTTGGGTTTGCCCCAGAGCGGGATTATTCACCGTCACGGTGGCCTGCACCCAGGTAAAGGCACCGGGCACGCTGAGATCAGGCAGTTGCGCTGCATCGACGGGCTCCTGGTCAGCCGCCTCGATCGCCGCTCGATTTTGCACCGCCTCGATCATCGCCTGGTTGTAGTCGGCATAGTCAGCGAGCGATCGCACCAGAGCCAGCATCTCGCCCACCTCCACCTCCACTCGCTCGGTGGGAAACGCCGCCAGCACATCCAGTACCGTCCAGCCCTCCTCATCCGCATTCACCGCCGCATTGATGGCCGCCGCCCGAATGGCATTGAAGCCATCGACCTCGGGGCTGACCCGAATGAATTCACTCACTTGGGAAATCACATCCCGTCCCAAAGGCGAGTAGGTCATGTTGCTAATACTCACGGCATCGAAGGGAATCGGTCGCAGCAACACTTGCCGAAGGGACTCTCGGGTTGGCGCATCCAGCGCATTGGTAAACAACCGTAAATCGGAACGAATTTCTCCCGTTTCCGCAAACAGCCGCAAGGATTCCACCGACACGCTTATCGTCGCTGGTCCCGCCACATTCAACTGCACTCGCTCAGCCGTCTGTCCCCAACGAGGCCACAGAGCTTCAGCCAATCCGCCCAGGCTCAAAACAAGGGCGATCGCCATCCCCCGCCCCATCCATCGTCGCCACTGTCGCCACCCAACTACTTGCTTCATGTCTCTCTTTGACCCATTCGACATTTCACCCGCTTGACCATCTTTATCCCAGGTCAAGACAGTGCCCTAGCGACTAAATTCGCAGCTCTTCAAGCACCGTCCGCCGCCACGGACAATCAACCTTCGCTGGAGACTCAGGTAGGTCTTCAAACTAAGTCGAGTTTAATCGCGGTCACAAAGTAACACACCAACCGATTGGATTTTTATCAATCCACCACCTGGTTCTCATTGCTATTAGGGCTTACAAAGTTTGATGATTTTTCGTACCCAATGCGTAAGTCCTAAGATCAAAG
>JBCBSL010000579.1:0-2863 GCA_039819145.1 Cyanobacteria bacterium J06638_22 | reverse complement strand
TTCGAGAAGCGGCGTATCCACGCCGCTTCTCGAAAAAATCATACTTGGATTCTGCCCCCCCCCTCATTCGCTATTGCTCTTTCATCGCCATCCCATGCGTCCTCTCAAACCACTGTCTCTCAAACTCACCCTCCCTTGGTTGTTGGGTGGGTTGTTGTTGCTAGGGATTGGGTTGCGATTCGCCAATCTAGAATCGGGCATTTTTTGGGTGGATGAAGTGGCGACCGCAGTGCGGGTGCAAGGCTATACGCAGGCTGAGGTGGTGGTAGCGGTGGCGGATGGTCGCCCCCGATCGCCCGCTGAGTTATGGCAATTTGTGGTGGCTCCGAGCGATCGCGATCGCCGCACTACCCTGGACGCTCTGGTGCAAAGCCCCGAACATGCCCCCCTATATTTCCTGTTGACCCGGGAATGGAGCAACCTTTTCGGACAGACTCCCGCTGCCCTGCGCTTATTTTCGGTGGTGCTGAGCCTGCTGACGTTGCCCCTGCTGTTCTGGTTGTGCTGGGAGTGGCTCCACTCTTCCCTAGCGGGTGGGATTGCCGCTGCTCTCCTTGCCATTTCGCCGCTGTTCATTTCCTATGCCCAGGAAGCGCGTCCCTATAGTCTTTGGCTGTTCCTGTTGGTATTGTCGGGTGGGTTGCTGATGCGCGCTTGGCGGCGAGGAAACAATGGGCTGTGGATAGGCTACGGAATTGCTCTCACTCTAACCCTTTACACTTCCCTGCTTTCCCTTCCCGTTGTCATTAGCCAGGGACTTTACGTGACCCTTGCTGAGCGTGGATCCGGGGACATCTATCGGAAATCAGACATGGCGTCGGTGAAAGCAGTTTGGGGTGCGATCGCCGTTAGCCTCCTCGCGTTTCTCCCTTGGCTCATCGTCGTCGGTCGCCAGTGGAATACTCTGCGTAGCAATACCGCCTGGATGCAGCTCCCCATGGGGCTGGTCGATCGCATTGGGATTTGGCTCTATAGCCTCAGCATTCCTGTGTTCGATGTCCCCGTCGCGCCGCTAGGAACCCTCGCTTCCACGTTGCAAATCCTCACCTCATTTGTGCTGCTTCTGGTGTTTGTCGGAATGCTGCTGCGGTTGATGCAGCAGCATTCCTGGCGAATCTGGGGCTGGATTCTGGCCTTGGGATTACCGATTCCGGTGCTACTAGCGCTGGTGGATGCAGTTTTTGGGGGACGACGCTCTACGGCTCCCCGCTACTGGATTCCAGCTCATCTGGCTCTGGTGTTGCTAATGGCTGCCTTTGCTGCCTGGAAGCCATCGGGCTGGCTCCAAACTCGCTACCGCCCTTGGCGCTTGTGGTTTGTCATTGGTTTACTGGGGCTGAGTCTGGTGTGTTCTCTAGGAAATCTGGCGCGATCGCCCCGCTATCTAAAGTCGCGCAATATCAACAATCCAGCGATCGCCACTGCCATCAACCAGGCATCTAACCCGCAAATCTTTGCCGAACCTACCGAGGTCTATGACCTGATTTCCCTTAGCCAAACGCTAGCCCCGACCGTTGCCATCTATATCCTGGAAACCCCTGGGGCTGCTTCGCCAACGGTACAACGGCTCCAAAGCCAACCCCTCTCCTGTCAGGCGACAACGTTTCTCTTTAATCCGTCTCCAGAATTGGCGGCAGCGTTGGGCGATCGCCCCGATTGGCAGCTTCAATCCGCCTACGAAGCCGATCGCCTCAATGCGGCTGAAATTTCCCTCGCGGTCTGGCGCATTGAACCGGATTGCCCAGCGCCATAGGATAGCGGCCTTTCTGACAACCCGATATTTGAAAATCACATGCTGTGCGATGTTCAGATGATGGGTTGCACCGCTAGCTGTCGATGGTTGGGGAGGGGGTGGAGGCGATCGCCGTTGGCCCCAGATAACGGCACAGGTAGGGAGAAAACACCTCGTAGATAAGCGTCAAGGGACGACCGTGATGCCAGAACAAGTAATGCCGCCCCCAGAAGGGTCCCGTTTGCCCAAAAGCGGCTTCCAGTTGGGGATTGTGCCCCCAATAAATGCCTTGGATATCTCGATAAAGTTCGGTGCGCAGGCGAGCCAGACTGGCCCAAATGGGGAGCGATCGATTCTGTAGATATTCATCCACATGGCTGGCTTCCCACCAAGAGGTCGCATAGGCGAGGCGTTGCCCCGAGGCCGTACGCAGCCAAACTTGTCGCCGAATGCGTGGCCCAGGTACCACATTCAATTGCACTGGGGCACTGTCAGAGTCCATCCCAATGGCCGACATATCGATGACATCGACCTCCGTCGGTTCCGTGGTGAGGAGTTGGAGGTGTCGAGTCGGGGAACCATCTCCCAGCAACAGGATCTGCCAGGCGGGAGCCAGTTGGGTGTGAGGCAACCCTTTTTGCACGATCGATACATCTCCCTGCCAAAGGGGCTGGAGCACATGCCATGCCGAGGGCAGCAAAGGGCGTTGAGTTGGGTGAACCGCTGAAGCCAATGGATTTACAAAACTTTATCGAACTACTTGTATGATAGTACGCTCTTTGCAAGCGTGCGGGGGCGTTCACGCTGTCCACAGGCTACGGCTTTTGCTTTGTGCCATAAGTTTGTGTTATGAGCTTGTGCCATAGGATCTTGTCTTAGCGCTTAGTAGACTGCAGGAATGGGTGCTCCCGTCCACGCTGCCCTTTACCCTATCAGGAAAGCTGAAACTCTTCTGCGCCCTTGGCGTACAGAATCCGGAGACGACTTGCCTGATATAGTGCTATGGGCTCACGTAGAACCAAATCATTTTTTGAAAGCCCCGCGACGCGCGGCTTTCAAAAAATGATTTGTCCTAATCTCAATGCGTAAGGCTATATCAGATCCGATTGAAGAACCCAACTATCGTTTGCG
>JBCBSL010000578.1:0-2871 GCA_039819145.1 Cyanobacteria bacterium J06638_22 | reverse complement strand
TGTGCAAAACACGACCTTTGATTTTCCCAAACTTCACCTGTACGGAGAGTTCTCAGCAATCAAATAGGATTCCTATAACAATTTCAATGGTTAGGATTGGGTGGCAATGATATTAGCGACCTGGAATCGTTGCGATCGCTGAATCAATTGATTGTATTGATGCTTTTTGATAATCAAATCTCTGATCTCTCCCTCCTAGGAGAGTTGATAAACCTGCAAGAGCGCTCCCCAGGAAACAACCAGAGCTGTCAAACAGCCTCTCTCCAACCGTTGCGTAATCTTGAGGAGTTGCTGTTATTTAATAATCAGGTTTCTGATGGCAGACCATTGCAATCGTTGCCCCGATTTATCTGGCTGGCTCTCTACAATAATGCGGTCACAGCAGCTACATTGCTGAGTATGCTTCTGCTACGACGGCTAGATTTACGCGGCGTCCCATTCGATGAGGATATTTGCCCGGTCGAACCCGCCAGCTTTTGCTTATTTTCTGACCCAATGGCACAATCGACACCCAACGCTCTCGAAATGTTTGAGGGGGTTATGAGTCAGTTGCCAGACGTCTGATTCATGGCACCGAACCATGTCCATGCAACAAACCAGCTAACGCCGTTCATCGCCTAACATTCATCACCCGGCATCAATCAACCGATAGCGGAGCGGTAATCGAAGGCTCGACGGGGCGACCTGGAGTGGTCTCGGTCTGGGAAACGTTGTAACCCACGATTCCAATAAGCAATCCAGCAATACAACCCGCAAAAAACATCCATCCGTGGGAAGGCTCCATCGCAAACAACAGGCGACGATCCTTGCCGTAAAAATGCACAACCCATCCGGTATCAAATTCCAGCGTGGGCTTATGTTCTAGGTTTCGCATAATTAAACTCCTATCGAAAGACCATCCTCGGAGCAACAACAAATTGTTCAAATATCGTGCAATGCAGCCCTATGGTGTTCGAACTGTGGCTTTCATCGTGCAGATGCAATTCATCGTGAGGTGCGATGATGAACAGCCTGTCTGAATAAGACTGAGTATGAAAACGGCAACGTTCTTTTCCCTGACCCAAGCTCTTCCGATGAAGAAATAACCTTGAGCCGTTTCAGTTCGATGGCTAGATAGCGCTGAAACCTAGAGAAAAATCTATGTGTACTTGAATTCCACTTCCTGTTTATCTATAGTGTTTCACTATGGCACCCGTGTAAAGTGCAAGTTTCAAAACGTTTGTATAAGTTTTCTCTATCAAACATGAGTCTTCAGGCAGAGGTCAAGGGGTCGGGTGCCTTTAAGGCACCCGACCCCTTGGGAATTTAAGATGCCTTAAACAAACGACAGCCGGGGCACTGACGTGACTCCGGCTGGAACAGAACGATTGATGGCGGTGGCGATCGGGCGAATGCTTTCGACCAGTGCCACCATGTCATCCAAGGACAAGGCCTGTCGGGCATCCGAGACAGACTGCTCGGGTTCGGGATGGCACTCGACCAGCAGGCCATCCGCACCCGCCGCGATCGCCGCCCGTGCCAAATCAGCTACCAATTCGCGCTTGCCTGCGGCATGGCTGGGGTCAACCAAAATCGGCAGATGGGTAATCTGCTTCAACGCTACCACGGCACCCAGATCCAGCACGTTGCGAGTGTGGGTATCGAAGCTGCGGATACCTCGCTCACACAGCATTACATTGGGATTGCCATGGCTGAGGATGTATTCTGCGGCCATTACAAACTCTTCTAGGGTTGCTGCCAGCCCGCGCTTCAGCATGATGGGCTTGTCTACGCTACCCAGTGCTTTTAGCAAGTCGAAGTTCTGCATGTTGCGGCTGCCCACTTGCAGCACATCGGCATAGCTTGCAATTTCGTCGATTTGCGAGACGGCCATGACTTCGGTGATCACAGGCAGACCGGAGCGATCGCGCACCGCCGCCAAAATTTCCAAGCCTTCCAGCCCCAAACCCTGGAAATCGTAGGGCGAAGTGCGAGGCTTGTAGACGCCCCCGCGCAATGCTTGCACGGGCGCTGAAACCAGGTGGCTGGCCACCGCTTCCATTTGTTCGCGGCTTTCCACAGAGCAGGGGCCACCGACGATGAACAGATCGGTGCCACCAACGACAGCGTTACCAATCTGAATCTGCGTCTTGGATAGGGACTCTGTCTTGAGTGCCAGTTTTGCCTTCTTCATTTCTCAGTTCTCCTTTGTGGATGAGGGTTAGATGTGTTTTGGAATACGAGCCTGTCCATGGGTGGACAAATCAGTGCGTAAGAATCGAAATTAATCCATTGAATGAAACGTGGGATGCATCGCCCGAATGACGCCAGATGGCCAGATTGTGGAAGGTGGGGCGATCGCAGGGCAACAAAAAACCCGGTTCCTTTAGAGGCTCCGGGTCGAAAAGTCGCGCATAAAAGCGTTACCCGGAGCGTGGGCTAAACCAAAAAAAGTAAAAGTAGCTAAAGAATGCAGTCTGAAACATGGGATGTCGATTTTGGATGAATTGACAGACAAATTAGCTCGAACCGGGCAAAGGAAAGGAAATCAAACAAAAACCGCAGAGGTTACTCTGCGGTTCACCGGGAGGTTTCAAGAGAAAACCTATTCACCCCAGGTGAACCTCCGGAAACCAAAAATAAAAGTAAAAGCTTTGGTGCAACATGATGCGCGGCTCGCGAATGAGCGGTTTTATTTCCTGGATTAACCGTAACAGAGATAGTAGAAGCTCGTCAATTACTCTCGACGGGTACCAGCAATTCTCATTTTGGAAAGCTTGCCGTTCGCCCTGAGCCTGTCGAAGGGTGAACAGGCTTCGGCAAGCTCAGCCTGAGCGGCATTTTATAAACCAACAAGGGAAGCGCAAATAAATAAGGCCCCAGTTAATTGGG
>JBCBSL010000577.1:0-2883 GCA_039819145.1 Cyanobacteria bacterium J06638_22 | reverse complement strand
AGATGAGCATTACCAAAAAAACGGCACACCAAAGCGGTGTGCCGTTTGCCTATTCAATGAACCGTTTATGGTTCAAGACCAATGGCCAATGCTTACTTGCTACTGCCAACAACATCAGCGTCGATAACATCGGCATCATCCGAACCAGTGTTAGGTTCGTTGCCAGTAGGGTCGGTGTAGCCAGCATTGGCATAGCCTGTGTCACCGCCTGCTTGCGCGTAGACAGCGCTGCCCACTTGCATCAGGGCTTGTTGCAGGTCGTTGGTGAGGGTCTTGATACGATCGGTGTTGTCACTGTCCATCGCCTCGCGCAGCTCGCGGATCATCCCTTCGATACGGGTGCGATCGCCCTCGGGGACTTTTTCACCCAGGTCATTGAGCTGCTTTTCTGCCTGGTAGGCAAGGGAGTCGGCCATGTTCTTGGCATCGATGCGGTCGCGGCGATCGCGGTCGGTGTCGGCATTGCGCTCGGCTTCCTGCACCATCCGGTCGACTTCGCCCTTATCCAGGGTTGATGCACCCGTGATGGTGATGGATTGCTTGCGACCGCTGGCTTTGTCTTGGGCGGATACCGAGAGAATGCCGTTGGCGTCGATGTCAAAGGTGACTTCGATTTGCGGAATACCTCGGGGTGCAGCGGGAATGCCATCCAATCGGAAGGTTCCCAAACTCTTGTTGTCGCTAGACATTTCCCGCTCCCCTTGCAGAACATGGATTTCCACATTGGTCTGTCCATCAACAGCGGTGGAGAAGACTTCGGACTTCTTCACGGGAACGGTGGTGTTGCGATCGATCAGGCGCGTCATCACGCCACCCAGGGTTTCAACTCCCAAGGACAGGGGCGTTACGTCAAGCAGCAGAATGTCTTTCACATCGCCTGCCAAAACGCCCGCTTGAATAGCAGCACCAACAGCGACCACCTCATCGGGGTTCACACCCTGACAGGGGTCTTTGCCGATGAGCTTACGCACCAGGTCTTGTACCGCAGGAATTCGCGTCGAACCACCCACGAGTACCACTTCCTGGATGTCTTGAGCGGAGACCTTTGCATCCTTCAGAGCTTGCTCCACAGGCTTGCGGCTGCGATCGAGTAAGTCAGAGGCCATGGCCTCAAACTGAGCACGGGTCAGGGTCAAGTCCAGATGCTTAGGCCCCTCTGAGGTGGCGGTGATAAACGGCAGGTTGATCTCCGTTTGGGTCACACTCGACAGCTCAATCTTGGCCTTTTCTGCCCCTTCCGTCAGCCGTTGCAGCGCTTGCTTGTCTTTGCGGAGGTCGATGCCTTCGAGTTTGTTGAACTCCTCTGTCATCCAATCGACAATCTTCTTATCGAAGTCGTCGCCACCTAGGTGGGTGTCACCGGAGGTCGAGAGCACTTCAAAGACGCCATCGCCGACTTCCAGGATGGAGACATCGAAGGTACCACCGCCCAAGTCAAAGACCAGGATGGTTTCGTTGCTCTTCTTATCCAACCCGTAGGCCAGGGCTGCAGCGGTCGGTTCGTTGATGATCCGTACGATGTCGAGTCCGGCAATCTTACCCGCGTCTTTGGTGGCTTGCCGCTGCGAGTCGTTGAAGTACGCGGGAACGGTAACGACCGCCTGGGTTACGGTTTCACCCAGATACTTGGATGCATCATCTGCCAGCTTCCGCAGGACTTGCGCAGAGATTTCTTCGGGCGCAAACTGCTTGCCTTGCTGGGGACTGTCGATTTTGACGTTGCCGCCGTTGCCTTGAACAACAGAGTAGGCGACTTCTTTTGCTTCTTGTGAGATTTCGTTTTGCTTGCGCCCAATGAATCGCTTGAACGAGTAAAAGGTGTTCTCAGGATTCATCACCGCTTGACGCTTTGCGATCTGACCCACGAGACGATCGCCATTCTTTCCATAGGCAACAACGGAAGGGGTTGTGCGCCCACCTTCAGCGTTTGTGATGACCGTAGGTTTACCCCCTTCCATCACAGAAATACAGGAGTTGGTGGTTCCCAGATCAATTCCAACAATCTTAGCCATAACTTAAATCTTTCCTCTTTATCTACCGGAGCAACAGGGATGCTATAGCGCTATGCGCGTTGGTTAAGTACGGTTGTGTGGGGCGCGCTGCGCTCCTCACACAACTTTTTTTTGTACTTAATGCGGTTGCAAACCGCTATGGAAGGGGGCAGCATGAAAACTGCCCCGACGTTTTGACCGTCAATTACATGGATGATTAGCCAAGGTTGACTTTCACCACTTTGTTTTTCTCTGCTTCAACTTTGGGCAGGTTCAGGTTCAACACACCATCTTTGTAGTCTGCTTGCACGTTTTGGTTGTCAATACGAGCAGGCATAGGAATGACGCGCTGGAACTTGCCATAACGGAATTCGCTGCGATACACACCTTTTTCTTCACTCTTGGTTTCCGACTTGCGTTCACCAGAAATAGCAACAGCTTCAGCGGTCACTTCAACGTTTAGATCCTTCACATCCATGCCAGGGACTTCAAGCCGCAGATGAACGGCATCCTCGGTTTCCTTGATTTCCGCAGCGGGTGCAAAGTTACCGTTGGGGCGATGCGTTGTGGGAGTGAAGATGTCATCAAACAAACGATTCATTTCCCGTTGCAATGTATCAATTTCGCGGAATGGCTCTAATCGAACGAGTGCCATAACGTTATACCTCCAGGTGTTCAAGATCGTGTTGGGTAACAGTAGATGAGCCAAAAAATTGCAATTCAATCGAGTCGAATAAGGTGTTGAATTGTGTGAATTGATTGGTTTGTTGGCTTTGGCTCATCGCGTATGTATCTACAGTAAAAGACCCCACAAAAGACGTGGGTACGGTTCTATGAACGAAATGGTTTGGGATAACCGCACACGAAAAAATGAGGTTCGGCTCTGTTTCGG
>JBCBSL010000576.1:0-2884 GCA_039819145.1 Cyanobacteria bacterium J06638_22 | reverse complement strand
TTAAGTACGGTTGTGTGTGGGCGCGCCGCGCCCACACACAACCATTTCTGTGCTTGACGCGGTTGCACACCGCTATAACATGAATTCTCTAAGAACCTATTCCAGATGATTGTTTGAAAGCTATGCACTACAGGACTTTCCTTTCAAACAATGAGTGCGTTCAATCAATATCAACCAATCAGTTGGCTAGCAAGGCATGTCTAGCCAACTGATTGGCTATCCCAACGCGACCGAATAGCGGATGCTGTAACTGCACATCCTGCGCCATTGTGAAGGGGCGATGTCGCGAGAGTCATGTCAGCTAAACCCATATTTGGTGCATTGTTTACTGCACGCTCTGCACGACATCGCATGTCAACCCTTCATCTTGAAACCTCTCCACTATGATGACAAAACGTCTTGCGCCCATCGGCTTGGCTCCACTTTTGCTTGGATGTGCGGGTCATTTTGCTATAGCCAACGCTGCACCCGCCCCTCTCTTTGACTTAGTGCTAGATGACATTCGCCGAGAGTTGCCTCCAGGCTTGGAGCTTCGTTTGCCTGCCTCAATTCCTGGAGAAGTCGATCTCTACCCATTCATCAGCGAGGCCACTAACACAAAACTTGTGATTAGCCTGGGGCTAACTCCAGATTGCGACGCGACGCAGGCCTGTATCGTCGGTGTAATTGGGGCGACAAACGCAGAGGATGCTCTGGCCACCTGGCCGCCTGAAGGGCGCGATCTCACCCGCGTCAGCGTGACCGATGAAATTCAGGGATATCACTTCCTGGAAGGCAATGGGCGATCAACTGTGCAATTCGTGATGTGGCAACAGGATGGGATGGAGTATGCGGTCGGCACCTTGGCCGATGCACTGACCCAAGGCGAGCTCGTGGCGATCGCCCGCTCGATGGCAAGTGAATCTCCCATCAGGCGTTACCCTATCCGCGGCTACTAGAACCGGGTCTCACGGTTGGCCGTGAGACCTAAAAAATCAGCAGAGCTGCGTTGCTAACAAATCTTGTCTCCAAATTGGGTTCATTCGCTGTGATATTGCCCGAGCCACGGCCCACACTCATTGAAGGTATGCCCTTCGACAGTGACAATGGCACATTTCCTACGCATTGTGTGTCAAGGTTCTTGACCCTTATGAATCATCGCATCCATGCTAAGACCAACAGTTGCTCCCCAATTGAAGTACCTGCAACTTGCGCAAGGTTTCCTGATAGCCCTCCCTGCACTTTTCCTACTACTCGTAGGCTTAATGAGCTGGTACGGTTATCGTCTGTTAGAGCGTATGCCCGTTCCTTCAATTGATGATCCCAAATTCATCGAAAACGGCTTTTTTCAAGGCATATATCTACTAACGCTGATCCTCTACCTCGCGGTTCATGTGTCGTTGTATATTTGGTTTCCGCTCTCGGCTTTGACACTCTGGCTAGAGAGCCGAGTAGGCGATCGCCCACTCCAAACAGTCATTGTTCGTGGTCTGATCCATGTGACTATCTACACCCTCCCGTGGATCGTCATTGCCCAGGACCCTGCTCAACGCATAGCATGGCTGCTCGACTAAAGCTGATATTCGACAGGCCGCTTAGTGGATACCCATCAATTCTGTTGCTTGGGTCTGTAGCATGCCCATTGTGTTTTGGTTGACGGACAGTCTGCCTTTCCAGCTAGCCCTAGGTCATCGCGGGATGCTATTTAGCCTCCGGCGCAACGGCAGGTCTCATCCCCGCAGATACCCATCTTCCATGGTGATGATGCGGTCTGCCACATCTAAAATGCGATTGTCGTGGGTGACGATCAAAATTGTGCAGCCTTGCTGCTTTGCGAGTTGCTGTAATAGTGCCATCACGTCTCGCCCTGATTTGCCATCGAGGGCAGCGGTTGGCTCATCCGCCAAAATTAGCTTGGGGTGATTGACCAATGCCCGCGAAATCGCGACCCGCTGCTTCTGCCCGCCCGAAAGGCTGTCAGGGTAGTAGTCTGCCCGATGCCCCATTTCAACTTGGTCTAGCATGGCGTGCGATCGCTGCTTCCGATCCTGAGCCGACAAGCAGTGGTGAAGCTTGAGCGGCATGCTCACATTCTCCCAAGCGGTAAGACACCGAAGCAGGTTGTGGGACTGGAAGATAAAGCCAATCTGGCTCCGCACCTGTCTTAATGCTGTGGCGCTGCTGTCGTGAAGCGTCTGGCCTAGAACTGTGAGGGAACCCTCTTGGAGCGATCGCAGCCCCCCAATCAGGGTGAGTAGTGTCGTCTTGCCGCTACCAGAAGGCCCCATCAGCAATACAATCTCTCCAGCGTGAATGTCTAGGTCAATGCTGTTGAGCACTAGCTTGCGCAGCGTGCCTTCGCCAAAGGTATGGTTGAGTTGCCGAATCGAAATCACAGGAGTCATGTCGGTATATTCCTAGTCGGTATATTCCTAAGGGTGACTGGCTAAAACACATCTGCTGGGTCGGCAGACCGCAGCTTGCGGGAGGCGATTGTTGCAGAGAGCAGACACATCAGCATTGTCAGAGCAAACACGCTAGCGGCAATACTGGCACGCATCACCAGCTCCAGCTCTGTGAGGTACACCAAAAACCAATACATCCCAAGAGAAATGCCGTAACCGGGTATAAACCCCAACACGCCCAGTAGCAGAGCCTCTTGTATCACAACACTCAGCAGTGAGCGATTGGAATAGCCGATAGCCTTGAGGGTGGCATATTCGTTGAGATGGTCGTTGATATCGGCATAGAGCACCTGGTACACAATCACCACCCCTACGACAAAACCCATCACTGCCCCAAAGGTGAAGATCGGCCCAGTCGGGTTAGTTTCGTGGTAGGCCAACTCCTTGGCAATCAGCTCCTCATGGGTGAAAACCTCGACCCCCGGCACACTGGCGGCGAC
>JBCBSL010000575.1:0-2892 GCA_039819145.1 Cyanobacteria bacterium J06638_22 | reverse complement strand
CAAAACCGCTGCGCGGTGCGCAGCGGTTTTGACGTCCCAGCGGAGCGCCAGCCACACCTTGTTAAGTGCGCCGGCGCTCGAACGACTACAAAACACTGCTAACCAGCCCGTAGACGCAACCGCCAAGCGACACCCACGCAATAACCTTGATGTATGTAGCTTTCTCACCAGCTGGGCCGAACTCCAGGTAACCTGCCAAGGAGTTCTCCAATCGCTCCGCGCCACCCATGAAGAGAATCCAGATGTTGAAGGCAATGCCTACCAGCCAGTACATAGGCCACTTAACGCTTCAAGCTTGGGCGGCCGCGCAGCGGACGTCCCGGCGCGAAGCGCCCTTGCAGCCTTGACTTGTTAACTGAACCGATTAAGGAACCCACCTAAGCTCGCTCCACACCAATAGCATGTATCTCGTGACGTTCAATTCTTGTGGCCACACTCGGGACAAACACCGGACTCTACTTGGGCGTACTTTCCATCGAGCTGCCCATCGCGAAGATCAATCTCTGCAATTCGATCCTTCAACTGGGACTCAGTGATACCAGATACTTGCTGTAGCTCTTCGAACAGCGCATGACGTAAGAGCGATAGCCGATCGACTTTCTCTTCTAACTCTGCGATGGCTCTAGACGCAATTTTCGCCTCAACTCGAGCTTCATCGGCCTGTCGTTGGCCATCTCTGATCTGACGTTGCTGAAACTGATCCCAAATCCAGGACATACGCTACGGCCTTGTTCAGTTAACGCCGCCAGCATAGGCGGCAAACCGAAGGTTTGACGTCCAGCGAAGCGGCTTGCCTGGCCTTGTTATAGTTCGGACAGTTCATGCACTTGAAAAACAGTGGTGCCAGTGTACTTACGTAGCCGAAGCAAATAACTTTCCCCGGTAGTGCTTAGTACCGAATAGGTGAACTGAACGTAACCAAGATCTGTGGGCGTACCTTCATAACTTAACTTCTGCATAAAACTGACCTCTTGAATCACACCCACCGCAGAAACAACAGCTGGATCAGTCGCCAAAAACTCTCTACTTTCTGCCGCGTCCGGGTCTCTTTTGTGCCAGAAATTCACGCTGTACTCAGCCACCAGCAAACACACAATAAAAAAGGCAATGTACTTCAAATATTACCGACGTTTTGGGTTCACGACTAGAACCTATAACGCTTCAAGCTGGGGCACCGAAACCGCGCAGCGGTTTTGGTGTCCCGGCGCGAAGCGCCCTTGCAGCCTTGACTTGTTAACTGTGCGCTCACATTACTAAAGCAAGAAGCAGAAAGACAAAACCCGCCACCACGAACACCCTTGCAATAACCCTGCGGTGCTCAACGTTGGAACCCACGACGTCGGTGTACCAGACGATATCTCCTGCGATCCAGAATGATGGGAACAGACATGCCATCCATGCTCTGGTGCCATTAAGAAAAATATCAGGCGACAATCGGCCTCCGGGTAGTTGAGTTTCGCCAACGCTCGCTCCATACAGAAAGTACCCGAGGATCAGTACTTTCGGTACCAACGCAATCAAGCCTAAATCGGACGGTACGTCGCTGTCGTACATCGCGGCTTCAGTACAGTTAACGCCGTGTGCTGGGGCGGCGAAACCGCGCAGCGGTTTTGAAGTCCCAGCGGAGCGCACGCCACACCTTGTTAGGCGGCGACTTGCGCAAACAATGGTGAAAGCATGAAGTTCCACAGACCATCGAAATACCCGAGAAAAAAGACAACTTGTAGTAGAACGATTATAGGTATAACAACCTGTGAGATACGGCTGAGAGGCAACATCACGATATATGCTCGACTCGGAATGCTAGGCACCACACGAACATTTACCATATCTCCGGGCCGGTACGACGCCACGAGCTCGCGGTAATACTAAAGGGAAGGAAACAGCTCGGCACCCTTTAGTATAGGCGTGCTTCCTTCGTATTCATGCCCTCTGAATTGATACCTGTATCTGATCAATGCCCCAACCTCCTTCTTACCGTTGAGATCACGGTGGTTAATGAGACGCGAGTAAGTGATCGTAGCGGGCACAATCGGAAAACGGTGGAAGTGCTTGCGGAGCCTTACATAGATATATGTTTCCCCGAGACCAAAAAGTGCCATTAGCACTACCGGCGTAAGCCCCAGAAGTACGCCCCACACTCAGAGAGCCGCCTAACGCTTGCAGCAGCGGGCGTCCAAAACGCGCAGCGGTTTGGACGTCCGGCGACCGAAGGGAGCGAACTGCATGCACTTGTTAAGGGCCGCTTGCGACAAGATACCTCCTTACCCCGCTAGAAAACCTAAGGTAAGCATAAACACAAACCAGAAAGGCGATTGCAGATAGGATCACCGCAATGCCAGCCTCAGAGACGTGCAAAACCAGCAGCGCTATCGCAACACTGAAGGTGTAGTAAACCTCGGCCAAACGAACGCGCAGTAGCAAGCATAACGTCGCAGCCCCAATGACGGCCAAGGCAAAAAACACCGAGGCTCCAGGGCCAGTGAGCCACCAATCGGAGTAAGTCACACGGCGCCCGTCTATTCGAAACGTCGCCAGCGGAGTTAGTGTGAAGATGGCGCCTATGAGGCAGATACATCCGTGCACAGAGAGCAGCTTCAATAGGACCGGCATGCGCCTGAAGTTTCTCCACACGTCACTAAGGCCCTTAACGCCGCCCGCATGGGCGGCAAACCGCAGGTTTGACGTCCAGCGAAGCGGCATGCCTAGTCTTGTTATGTGCTATTACCCGCACGCTTGTTTGAGTGGAAAATTGTTGCACCAGTGTAGGCCTTGAATGCCTCGTGAATCGGAGAGAGATCAACCTGTTGAGAAATCTCAGGATCAAGAAAGCCAATCCAATAGCGGCTGTTATCACCAAATGCTTCGTTTACGACGGCTTTGTGCCCCATG
>JBCBSL010000574.1:0-2898 GCA_039819145.1 Cyanobacteria bacterium J06638_22 | reverse complement strand
GGAATTATATGCAGATATTTATGAAAAGTTATACTTTTGAGTTCAAGAATTTTCCAATCAATTTAAGATATAACTTTTCATAAATATCTGCATATAATTCCTTGCTTTGATCTGATCAAATCAAATAGCTATCAAAAGTTCTTCATCACTTGATGAGCAGATGAACTTGATGAAAACATAGATCGTGTAGGGGGCGATCGTCCCTATAATCTTGGACGAATCCTCAAGGTTGTTGTTGGGCGATGGGTATCACCTGTAAGCGCAGGCCGAGTGCTTGTAAAACCTTGAGTACTGTGGCAAATTCTGGGTTGCCTTCAAAAGACAAAGCTTTGTAGAGACTTTCGCGTCCCAATCCGGTTTCACGGGCGATGTGCGTCATCCCCTTAGAGCGAGCAATATCCCCTAATGCTGCTGCTAATACACTCGGATCCCCATCTTCCAGGGCAGCTTCAAGGTATGCAGCCATGTCTTCTTTTGTTTCCAGATGTTCCGCTGGATCCCAGGGATAGGTTTGAGTTGGAGTCATGGAGACCTCCTCATAAGTCTTGCGCTAAATCTAAGGCTATTTTGATGTCTCGTTCTTGTGTCCGTTTATCTCCGCCTGCCAAGAGGATAATTAAGGCTTCACCTCGTTGTATGAAATACACTCGATAACCAGGCCCATAATCAATACGCAGTTCAGACACACCTTGTCCTACTGGCTTAACATCACCTGGATTCCCCATAGACAAGCGACGAATACGAATGTCTATGCGTGCTTTCGCCCGACGGTCTCGCAGCGACTTGAACCAACGAGCATAGCGTTCGGTCTGACGAATTTCAGCCATATCTTAAGTGTATCCTACAAGATACCAAGAACAAAGGACGATGCCCTTCTCCAGTTTCATCGGATGGTATTGGGCTGAGTGGGGCGATCGCTCGATGTCGAGAGAGTCATTCTGCGCGACGGTGTGGCGAGGGTATTCGGAGGGTTGGGTGATCGCTCACCTATTCGCTGAACGCCTCTTCATAGCTTGGTTGGGTCAGAGGAAGGGTGACGGTGCAGCTTGTTCCTTTACCGACCTCTGTTTGAATGACAATCTTGCCTTGATGCAGGTCAACACATTTTTTGACGACCATTAACCCCAAGCCTGTACCGGGAATTTTGCGGACATTTTTGCCGCGATGGAAGGGTTCAAATAATTGCTTTTGATCCTCTGGTGTCATGCCAATGCCTTGGTCGCAAACGGTGAGCGTTACGGTGTCTGAGTGAAACTCTAGTGAGAGGGATACATCACCGCCTTGGGGTGAGTACTTGATGGCATTGGATAGCAGGTTGGAGAGGATGGAGTGTAGGAGTTTTTCATCCAGGCAAGCAGGCATGGGGTTGCCCTGGCAGCTAAACAGCAGCGTGTGTTCTGGGCCGGTACTCAGTTGGATTTCCTCAATGAAATAACGACAGTAGGGTTCCAGATTGAGGGGTTTGGGATTGAAGGCCAAGTTCCCGGCTTCCGCACGGTTGATGGTCAAGATATCATCCAACAGATGCACCATGTTTTTTATGGCATCTTGAATGCGATAGAGATTCCGCAGTCGTTTTTCGGTGTTATCCCATGCATGTTGAGAGTTTTCCAACACCTGGGCGGCTGCCAAGGCCGTGCTGAGGGGTGTGCGAAACTCATGGGAGGCCATCGCAAAAAAGCGGGTTTTTAGGGCACTAAGTTCTTTTTCGCGTTCCAGTGCCAAGCGAATCTCGTCGGCTCGTTTCCGCGCCGTGGTATCCCGTTGTACCGCAATCCAATGGGTGTAGAATCCCTGCGCATCGGCGACAGGAACCAGGTTGAATTCATTCCAAAATTCCGAGCCATCTTTGCGGTAGTTAATCACTTCTACCGTGACAGATTCCCAGCACGAGAGTGCCGTGCGGACTTTTTCCAGTTCTGCTCGGTCGGTTTTGGGGCCTTGCAAAATGCGGGGGGTTTTGCCCAAGACTTCCTCGGGGGTGTAGCCCGTAATGCGGGTGAAGGCTTCATTCACGTAGAGGATGCGGGGGCCAGGATAATCGAAGGGTTCCGCCTCTGTAATAATCACAGCATCGTTGGTGTGGACGACCACAGATTGCAGCAAGCGCAACTGTTCGGCACGGCGCTTTTGCTCCGTGATGTCGGCAATCACTGCAACGATGCCACTAATTTGCCCGGTGGTATCGGTGAGCGGAGCTGCAGAGAAGATGATGTCGATTTCGCTGCCATCTTTGCGACAGCGCTGGAGTTCTACACGGGCATGGGTTTTACCCTGGAGAACACTGCTTTGCAGGGTGGTGCAGTCGTCTAAGGGGTCATCTAACCGAATGGGGCTGGGGCGATCGATCACGTCCGCTTCTTGCCAACCAAACATCCGCTCCGCCGCCGGGTTCCAAATTTTCACCTTGCCTTCTAGATCCAACATGAAAATGGCACGGGGGGAGGCCGTTACCAGGGCTTGCAAGGTATCGTTTGTGTGGCGCAGGGCCATTTCAGTGCGTTTGTGTTCTACAATCTCGGCTCGCAGAAATGAATTGGCCGTTGCCAGTTCGGTGGTCCGTTGTTGCACCCGTTGCTCGAGTTGGGTATTGAGTTGTTGCAGTTGGTTGTAGAGTTCGGATTGCTGGATGGCGATCGCCACTTGGGTCGCCAGTTGCCGCATCAGCTCCACTTCCCAATCTTCCCATTGGCGAGGATGGGTACACTGGTGGGCAATCAAGAGTCCCCACAGATAAGGCTGAGATGGGGATTCGGCTCCATCCTCACGGCTTTCTTGAATAATCGGAACGACGAGTTTGGCCTGCACACCGAACTGCTTGACGAAGTCCGCCAAACAGTCTTCGACATCGGCTTGCTGCACATCACCGATGGTGCGCACCTTGCCCAGGGAATAAGC
>JBCBSL010000573.1:0-2915 GCA_039819145.1 Cyanobacteria bacterium J06638_22 | reverse complement strand
GTCGGTGCAATGGTTAAGCAGTCTACCAACCTTTGTAAAAGGTCGACACAGTACTTAAAAGTTAGACAAATTAAGAGAGACAATTATATTAGTCGAAAGGGCGAAACCTTTGCAATCTTTGACCTGACGGCACTCAAGATATTTTCGACCCAAGGCTTCTCAAACGGTTTTCGACCGGACGGCGTGCAAACTGTTGCAAGCCTCCCAAATGGTGCAAGCCCCCCTTCATTATTTATCCCAAACATTGGGTAAAAATCCATCTTGGTCATTCATTCATGCGATTCATCCGGTTCATGCAAACACCATGAGGGTTGGGTTTGCAGAATCCAAGTATGATTTTTTTCGAGAAGCGGCGTATCCACCCCGCTTCTCGAAAAAAAATCATACCCTCGGCCAGCAATACCACGAGTGTTTGCTACAAACGAGAACGGCTGGCTCTGTTCGTAGGAACCGTGTCTTGGTTCGTAGGAACCCGCCCTGCTCAGATGATTTTTGAGGGGCGATCGCTCCAAAATTGACAAGAAAGCTTACGCCATTCCCTGCGGCTTAATCCTGATGAGCAATAATTGAGCCTTGATATATAGAGGAATGGCATACAGGAACCGCTTGTTACGGCTGGAACTGTTCATGCTGTTTCTCGTCCCGACAAATATATCGCTGTTCGTGAAATAACCATGCGCCCTGTCTCTCGCTCCTACACGCCTCGCTCACCCAAGACTCGCTCCGCCAGAAGAAAATTCTTCATCCGCCCATCTTTGCGTCGCTGCCTATTGGCGATCGGTGGGTTGGCCTTTGTTGCAGGGGTGCTTGCGCCGACCCCTTCCACGGATCTCCTCCGGGGTTTTTCCTTTAATCAACCGGTTTTTGCCGCGGGCATTACCGTTGAGGGCAACCATCGGGGGGATCAGGTACGGATTAACGGCAGCACGGTGCCGATCGCCTGGAATGCCCAATCCGGTCGAGTCGGTGTTGCTGATACAGGGCTGTGGCGGCATCTAAGCCTGACCCTTTTGGACACCAGCGATCCCAGCCAACAGCCCGTGCAATGGTTTTCTGACCCTGCTGTTCAACCGATGGTGTTGTCAGCCTGGAACGATGGGCAGTTTCGCTACCTCGACATTGTGCCTTTGGCCGAAGCGATGGGTTGGGCGGTTTCCCAAAGTGGTTCGGTCTTGCAGATCGACACGCCTCCCGCAGAAATCCTCAGCGTTCGCCGAGGCTTGCAGTCCTGGGGCGATCGCTTTGTCGTTGACCTGGCGGGTTCTACCACCTGGAACGTCACCCCCCAGAGCAATGGCTTCCAATTGCAAATTAGCAGCACGATGAATGAAGGGGCGATCGCCGCGGCCAATGCCGATACTCGCCCCGGCAATCGCTTTGCCCGCTCCTCGGTGCAACGGAGCGGCGACCAGACCATCTTGCAAGTGAGCGGCACCGACGGCACAACCCCCATTTTCTTCACCTTGCCCAACCCCAACCGCCTCGTCATCGACCTGCGCCCAGACGATGCACCCGTTCGCAACATCCAGTGGTCCTCCGGACTCCGTTGGCGGCAACAGCCTATTTCCATCGGCAGCGGTACGTTTCCCGTTACCTGGTTGGAGGTCAACCCCCGTGACCCGCTCGTGCAACTCCGCCCCATCTGGAGTGACCCGGCTGCCCAACCCGGAACCTCGCCGCTGGTGACCATGGCACGGCAATGGCAATCGGCGGCGGCCATCAATGCGGGTTTCTTCAATCGCAATAATCGCCTCCCCCTGGGAGCCATTCGCCGTGACAACCGCTGGTTTTCTGGCCCCATCTTGAACCGGGGGGCGATCGCCTGGACGGCTCAAGGTGATCTCCTGTTCAACCGTCTCACGGTGCGCGAAGCCGTCTTTACTGATTTTGGGGAAACTTTACCGTTGTTTTCGCTGAACAGCGGTTACGTGGGTACGGGCATTTCTCGCTACACACGGGAGTGGGGCGAAACCTACACCCCCATCCTGGCTAACGAAACGATTCTGGTCGTGCAGCAAAATCAGATTGTCGATCAACGGTTTGCTCAAGTTGCCGGAGAAGGGACGTTTCCCATTCCCAGTGATGGCTATCTGCTCGTGTCGCGAGATGATGATCGGGTGAGCGATCGCCTCCCTCTACGCAGTAACGTGCAGCTTTCCTCCGAAACCCTACCCAATACCTTCGACCCGTTTCCCCATATTGTTGGGGCGGGACCGTTGTTGCTCGCCAATAACCAGATTGTGTTGAATGCCCAGCAAGAGCAGTTTTCGACCCAGTTTGCTCAACAGCAGGCGGCGCGCAGTGCGATCGGACGGACTGCGGGTGATACGCTGCTGCTGGTGGCTGTCCAGCGCCGTATCAATGGGCGTGGTCCAACCCTGGGAGAAATGGCACAGATTTTGCAGCAGTTGGGGGCGATCGACGGTTTGAACTTAGATGGTGGCAGTTCGACGTCGTTGTATCTTGGCGGTCAACTCATTAATCGTCCACCCCATACCGCCGCGAGGGTGCATAACGGTATTGGAATTTTTGCGCAACCGACTCCGTAATTTCACAGGAAATTTACAGCAAACAAAAGGGGTGGTTTCCGTTTTTTTGGGTGGACTTCCCCTGAGGGAGACCGCTGTAAGATGCCTAAAGTATGGAAGCAGTTGTGCCAGAGTGTATGTAGTTTCGATGAACGTCTTGCAGAAGGTAGTGACATAGCCAAAGTTGGTTTTGTATCGTTGCATATAGCGATAAGAAAAAAGTTCTGCGTCGCTGCTGGCGCTAACGAGTACAAGTCAGGCTAAGAACCTTTTCAGAATTCTCGAGGCTCAAGTCGAACGGTCGTGTAATAGCTAAGGAGAAGTATCGTGACGCAAGCGAAAGAACTGACTCAGCCTACAGTACTCCCTGCTCCAAGTGCGGGTAAG
>JBCBSL010000572.1:0-2931 GCA_039819145.1 Cyanobacteria bacterium J06638_22 | reverse complement strand
ACAATGTTCCTCAGGTCTTGGCTCATCGCTGCGCTTACCTCAATGGCCTGATTGGGGCGCAAAGGTGACATGCTCCCCATGCATTTCATGTTGCACTAATAGGCCGTTGATTGAAAAGATAGCGGAGAAGGAAGTAGGAATTATCGTCTCAAAGGCAAACTAGCGTCCAGTTCAGCTTGTCCTCTTCTAGCAAACGATCGCCTTCTGGTTCCTTCCCAACAAATTGACTGAACTCGTTCGGAGAAAAGCCTCTTTCTATAGATGGGGGACTCATCTGAGTGAGCGTGGCGCGATTCGCCCAAAAGACCCGTCACTGGGATTATCTCGGCTACGTTGGAATCTGAGGGTAACGTCGCGCCAGATTCAACGCGGGAAGCAGAAATGCGTTCCTGGAAGGGGAGAATATCCAGAATAGACTGGGGGGCGATCGCCTCTAGGCCTACCGATAACAACAAGTCATTCCACTGTTCTTGCCATTGAGGATTGTTGGAACCTTGCATCTGCTGCTGTGCCAGAGAATTCACGGCATCGAACCACAACCCCATATCGTCATAGAGCAAAGCACGATCTCCCAGGGACAATGAATCCAACTGTTGCTGCACATGATCGTTGAGGGCAATTCGCTGGATCGAACCATACATGACCAGATTGGCACTCGGATCACTTGGCCTGGGCACGATAGACAAATACCATTCGTAGACTTCACCCACTTCCAAGGTTGCTAGAGATACTCCAATGATGCCTTCTTGCAAAGGCAATACGAAGCTGCGATCGCTTACAAGATCACCGGCTTCGTTCTCAAGCAAAAGTTCTGCTTCCATGCCGCGAACTTCAGGTGGGACATAGAAGTAGAAGGTGGGATAGTCTGCTGATGTCAGTCCTGTACTACTTTCTGGAACTAAAACAGTAGGTCGCGTTCCTGAAAACCCACCGCCACAACGATGCCCTGCTGCTGCTCTACGTCCGGGTCGCGAACCAATTTCAGTCGGTTTAAAGGTCTGGGCTTGCTCTCGTTCTTGCCTCGGCAGACTTTGCTGTTCGTTAAGGAAGGAGAGCGAGCTTGCGGTAGGATCGGCGGTGCTGATGCCACAAACGAGAATACTTAAAACGAGCAGGGATCTCCATTGCCAACAGCGATCGCCATTTCAAGGACGATGTATCGGTTTTGCCTGCGTTACTTGGGCCGAAAGGGGCGATCGCAGTTCATCCAAATCGGCGAATTGCATGCCACACCTCCCGACAGAAAATCGTCGAGTCCATCCTAACTGACGCATCATGACTTAATATCAAGTCCGGTTAAATAGCCGCAAAGCCAAAATATCGTTTGCGCCCGCTGCGTTGCAGCGGGCGCAAACGATATTTTGGCTCTTCAACCAGATTTGATATTAGTTTGGTGAGCAGCGCCCACCAAACCTTTACAACTCAGGCGATAAACCGATGCCACTTTGAAGCTAGAAATGCTGCACGATCGCCTCGGCGAACTCGGAGCACTTGAGGGGCGGCTCGACGGGCGGATCCATCAGCCGTGCTAGGTCGTAGGTGACCTGACGGTTAGAAATGGCCGCAGCAATACCCTTCTTGATCAGATCGGCGGCTTCCTCCCAGCCCATGTATTCCAGCATCATGACACCGGAGAGGATAACGGAGCCGGGGTTGATGCGATCGAGTCCCGCATGTTTTGGAGCCGTGCCGTGGGTTGCCTCGAAGATGGCAGAGCCATCGCCAATGTTTGCCCCGGGTCCCATGCCCAATCCGCCGACGATCGCCGCGGCTGCATCCGACAGATAATCCCCATTCAGGTTCATTGTTGCCAGAATCGAATACTCATTGGGGCGGGTTTGGATTTGCTGGAAGATACTGTCAGCGATGCGATCGTTCACCATCACTTTGTCTTTCCACTTGCCACCGCCATGGGATTCCCACAGCGCATCTAGCACCTCTTTCACCTCATCGCGAGCCTGGGCTTGCTTTTCGGGGGTGAGGTTGTCGTAGCCCGGTTCGACTTTCCGGGCGTTGTCTTCCAGGCTGATATCGGGGTCTCTTTCCTTGTTGCTCAGAATCCAGGACTCCCGCTCAATGATGCATTCATCGCGGAATTCCTCGCGCACCAGGTCATAGCCCCAATCGCGAAACGCCCCTTCGGTGTACTTCATGATGTTGCCCTTATGCACCAGCGTGACCTGCTGCTTTACTTTGGGTAGCCGTAGGGCATGTTGAATGGCACGCCGAATGAGTCGCTGGGAGCCGTTTTTGCTGATGGGCTTGATGCCAATCCCAGCATCCAGGGGGATGCGTTTCGTCCCATGCTCAGGGGTCGCCGGAATCAAATCTTCGTTGAGAATTTTGATCAGGCGATCGCTAATTTCCGTTCCCTGTGCCCACTCAATGCCCAGGTAAATATCCTCGGTGTTTTCCCGATAGACAATCACATCCAGCTTTTCAGGAGTTTTATGGGGCGAAGGAGTGCCGCTGTAATACTTGCAAGGGCGAACACAGGCATATAACTCAAAGATTTGCCGCAGCGCCACATTGAGAGAGCGAATGCCGCCGCCCACGGGCGTAGTGAGTGGCCCCTTGATGGCAACCCGATACTCACGAATGGCCTTCAGCGTATCCTCAGGCAAATACTGGTAGGTGCCATATAGATCGCAGGCTTCATCTCCGGCATAAACTTTGAACCAGACGATCTTGCGATCGCCGCCATAGGCCTTTTCCACCGCTGCATCAAATACACGTTGGGCGGCGGGCCAAATGTCTACCCCCGTTCCATCGCCCCGAATAAACGGCACAATCGGATCATCCGGTACAACCAACTTGCCATCCTGAAACAGAATGCGGGAGCCTTGGCTGGGGGGAGAAATTTTTTCGTACATAGGTTTTGTTGTACCGGATGATCCGATTGTGCCGTTTATTCGGGGCGATGGAACGGGG
>JBCBSL010000571.1:0-2941 GCA_039819145.1 Cyanobacteria bacterium J06638_22 | reverse complement strand
GCCGCTGATCTGCCATGGCATCTACTTGGGGGGACTGGTGTTGCAAACCTGCCAAACCTCTCGACAGTGGAGCACAAATGACCTGAAAGTGCTGAGCCAAGTCAGCGATCAATGTGCGATCGCCCTACGTCAGGCACAGTTGTTTGAACAAACCCAGCGTTGTGCCAAAGAAGACGCCCTCCTCAGCCGCGTGAGCCGTATCCTCAACACCACCCTGGATCTACCGTCTGCCCTCCAGGACGTTGTGCATCTTGTGGGCGAACAGTTGGGGGGCGATCGCGCCATGCTCTACCAGGTTTGTTCTGATGCGATCCAGATCCAGGCCGAGTGGCGGCGCAATGCCGGGATTCCGTCTCTACAAGACCGTCCAATCTCCCCACCAAGCTGGATGGAAGCACTTGTCTCAGCTGACAACGGGGGAGCTTCAACCCTGCCATTGCAAACACCAAAGACGATCCAGCCATTGGGGGCTAGCGTGCCCGAATGGATAGAAACATCTGGGATGGGAGGGGCGATCGCGATTCCTATCTTCATTCGGTCGACTTTCTACGGAGGGCTAGAAATTTATGTTGGCTCAGGGGGAAGTGGGTCTAATCCATCGTCTGATTTATCGAATGGGCATCGCTTTACAGAAGCAGAGATAGCCTTTCTGCAACGGGTTGCCGAGCAGGTGGCGATCATTCTGCACAATGTGGAAGGCTACGAAAATCTGGAGCGGATCATCCACGAACGAATCCAACACTTGGAAACGGAGAAACAGATCTCTGAATCCGCGAACCTGGCAAAGAGTGAGTTTCTGGCTCACATGAGCCATGAACTGCGCACCCCACTGACAGGAATCATTGGCTTCTCCAACGTCCTGAATAGCCAAATGCGCGATTTGCTAACGTCTCAGCAAACGAAGTATCTCGAAGGCATTACCGCCTGTGGGCAACATCTCCTCGACATGATCAATGACTTGCTTGATCTTTCTAAAGTCGAAGCGGGAAAAGAGGAACTGCTATTGGAGCCCGTGGTCATCCAAGAGGTGTGCGATGCTTGTATCAATATGTTTGAAGAGGCGGCTTTTTCCAAAAAGCTGCAGTTGAACTTAGCGATCGAGCCCAATCTTAGCTTCTGCCTTGCCGACAAGCGCCGTATCAAGCAAATTCTCTCCAATTTGCTTTCCAATGCTGTCAAATTTACCGAGGTGGGGTTTGTCCGCTTGACCGTATCTGAGGTCAATAATCTCCTGCGGTTTGCCGTAGAAGATAGCGGGATTGGCATCTCCAGGGAAGATCAGGCTTATTTGTTTCACCCTTTCCAACAGGTGCAAAACAAAACCCACAGTATCCAAGGGACAGGACTCGGGCTGACCCTTGCTCGCAAACTGGCACGCCTGCATGGGGGCGATATTACCCTGACATCCACATTGGGCCGAGGGAGCTGCTTTACCTTCTGGCTTCCTCATTTTGACCCTGTCCCTGAAGCCGGACAATCCAGCCTTTCCAATACGTTTCCCATTCTGCAATGCAGCCTGGAGAGGGATAATATCAAATCCGGTTGAAGAACCCGACTATCATTTGCGCCCGCTGCCGTGCAGCGGGCGCAAATGATAGTTGGGTTTTACGGCTGTTGAATCGGCTTGGATATAACTTCTGAACCTCTCAATCTCAGGGTTGGCAGAACCCAAGGCTAAATTTTTACTCCACCTTTGGGACGCAATGCTTTACAACTAAACAAAGCAGGTTGTTTAAGGGCAGATGCCATGATGAACGGGACGCAGATGGATGCAATGCAGAGTTTCCACGAATTTTTCGGGCATTGTGTCGGCAACTGGAGCACAGAGCGAACGTACCACTACCTGACCCACCAAGAAGTAGAGCGATCGCACACGGAATTCAACATCCACCCACTCGTGCCCGACCAAAAAGCCAAGGTGCTCAGCGACAACGCCTATCCACCTGAACAGGATCTCGATCCCCTACCTGGCTTTCACCTTGCCTTTGAAACGGTTTCGGAGCATGGTGAGAAAGTCGGTCATGCGTTGAATATGCTGTTTGTAACCCAGCGCGAAGAGTCTGGAGCGTTGGTGGGGGATTACTTGCGCGATCGCGCCTACGAAGAATCCAAACCCATGATTGCCCAGTTCCGCTTTACCCCGAAAACGCGGGAATTGCTCATGACCACCACCTACACCCGCATCATTTCGGTCGATTCCATCACCCTGGTCAACCCCAGTTTGCGTATCCGCCGCATCCTCAACTATCATCGCCCCGCTGATGGCGAATCCCTACGAGATGTCGCTTTAGCGGGTTTTGGCGTGGAACAAAAAGTGGCCTCTGCTTAACCCATATCGTTCTTTAGCTGCTCTTAGCGCCCCTGCTGCCCCCTGTTTTGTATTCCTAACTTTGCCCATGAACAGTTTCGATCTGGCTCGTTATATCGAATCCACCGATGGTATTTCCAAACCCTGGCTACTCGTACAACTCCGTTTGAAAAAGCTAGAAGAACGCCGAGCCGAGATTTCGCCTTCGGACTACATGAGTGAATTAGAAACCATTCACGCGGATTTGATGAAGCTGGGCGAATGGTGGGTCGGGAATGAGGCAGAATCGTTTGGGTTTGCCCCAAAAGATGAATCTTGACCATTTAGTCATATTTTGTACCAATCCTCTTTTGTGTCCATGGCCTAAGCACAGGACAAACAATTCAGGGTTCTCTGGGTTTTTGTCCTGTAATCAAGTCACTCCCTGAGCTATCGTAGGAGCGATCGCAAGACGGCCAGGAGAAATCTGGTCTACGGATATTCCCGTATACAGCTTCGCGATACAATTTATATTTGGCTGGTATCCCGCGCCCCGTCCGGCGGCTTGCGGCAGCATTCTTCTGTATATCCTCGACAAATAGCCAAACCCATGATCCACGAAGTATTCATGCCTGCACTCAGTTCTACGATGAC
>JBCBSL010000570.1:0-2954 GCA_039819145.1 Cyanobacteria bacterium J06638_22 | reverse complement strand
ACCCGCGGTGTGACCCCGGATGCCCATGCTTGAACCGCTTGGGCATGACCAATCTCGCCGCCATTGTTGGTTACATAGGCATTGAGTGCCATATTCTGACCTTTAAATGGCGTTACATGCCAGCCTTGGCGATTCAAAATGCGACAGAGTGCAGTGGTAACCAGCGATTTCCCCGCATGAGACGTGGTACCCACAACCATGATGGCTTTCATTCAAACCCTCCAAGACCCCAAAAACGACCGACGATTGAGCAGCATAGACCATTAATACCTGTAGCAATCAAGATGCCCCGGATTGCTGCGTGGTTTACTTCATCTGTCTCAAATTTGCCTCACAAGTCTGACCCATTGTATGTCAGGTCAAGCGAGCCAACCCAGTGGAGAAAAACGCAACTAAAACCCTCGGTTTCTTAGCCGTATCCCTGGTTTATCGCGATATTCAATCGCTTAAAATCCAGATTATTTTGTCGAACGCCGTATGGCACGTCGTTTTCAACAAAATGATTGTGGCGCACTGAAACGGGAATCGCTCTAAGCAATTTGAACACTGGCGTTATCGATCTCCTGCGTAACGGTTAATCGAATTTATCCAGTCATATTTCTTGTCAAACGCTTGTGTATCGGAGCGTCCTCTCCTGCCTTAATCGCATTCATTGTGCAGGCAGCCTTTCTTTTATTAAAGCTGTTGTCTCATCCATTATGGTTTCGATATGCTGGACTGCCAAGCATTCTCTGGTTTTTGCCCTGTATTCAGCTCGGCGGTATAGACTCATGAAGCCACGGCTCAACTCGCTGAATGTAACTAAATGTATAAAATGAATTGAGGTAATGACGCCTTCCTCCCCTTCTTTGAATCATCCGATTGTGCTAGAAAGTTTTGCCATCATCGATCGCGAAATTGGAGCGCATTCGTTTTCAGCTGCCGAATATGCGATCGTGCGGCGCATCATTCACAGCACCGCAGATTTTGAATTTCGAGGGTTAGTGCAATTTAGCTGCGGGGCTATTGAGGGGGCGATCGCCGCACTCCAGCAGGGGTGCCCCATCATCACCGATGTAAGCATGGTGCGCCAGGGCATTACGACCCTGGTGGCCAAGACCTTCAACAGTCCCATTTGGGTTGCGGTCGAACAAGCCCCAGTGGTACCCGATGTCGGGAGAACTCGCACCGAGATGGGGATGGAATACTGCTGGAACCAAGTGTCCGGGGGTATTTTTGTTGTGGGTAATGCGCCAACAGCGCTGCTGACCCTTTGTCGCGCTTGCCGAGCAACACCCCAAAAGCCCGCCTTAGTGATTGGCGCTCCAGTTGGCTTTGTTGCAGTAGAAACGGCGAAGGCTGTGCTGGCTGATACTCCTGTGCCCCAGATTCGGGTCGAAGGACGCAAAGGGGGCTCCTCCGTAGCCGCCGCTATTGTGAATGCGCTGTTGATACTGGCCTGGGAAGCGCAGGAGCATGGGCATGGCACATGAACCGGATGCTGTTGGTGATGTTCCCATTGCAGTGGTTGGCATTGGATTGGAGGGCGCAGAGGGGCTGACACCAACGGCACGACAGGTGGTTGAGCAGGCCAATGTACTGGTGGGCAGCGATCGCCACCTCACCTATTTCCCGGATCATCCCGCCGAAAAAATTGGTCTTGGCTCGATGCAGGCTGCGATCGCCCAAATTCAAGCATGCCTTGCATCCCAGTCAACACCTCCATCGCCAGCGTCGATTGTGGTGCTGGCATCAGGAGATCCTCTCTTTTTTGGGATTGGGCGGCTGTTGCTCCAGCACTTTACCCCCCACCAACTGGCGTTTTATCCCCACCTCAGTTCCATGCAGCTGGCTTTCAGCCGCATCAAGCAGCCCTGGCATGATGCCTGTTTGCTGAGCGTGCATGGGCGATCGCCCGATCGCTTGATCCAAGCCTTGCAACGAGGCGAGGCAACCATTGCTCTGCTGACCGATGACATCCAAACGCCCCATGCGATCGCTCGCTTGATTCAAGACCTAGCGCTGCCGTCGCGCTATCGCCTGTGGGTGTGCGAGAACCTAGGGGATGCAGCCGAAAAAGTGCGTTCATTTCTGCCGGAGGCGATGCCGACGGATCCTTTCGCCCCTCTCACCGTCGTCATTTTGACGCGGGAGGCGGAAGCGTCTGCCGTCCTGAGTGACACAACTCTGGCAACCCTGCCCACCTTTGGCATTGCGGATTCGCTGTTTCTCAGCTTTAGCGATCGCCCTGGTTTGATGACCAAGCGCGAAGTGCGGGTACTAGCCTTGGGCGAATTGAGCCTGCGAGAAGACCCTGTAATTTGGGATATTGGCGCAGGAACGGGATCAGTATCGGTGGAGATGGCACGGCTTTGCCCCCGATCGACCATCCTTGCCATTGAAAAATCCGCCGCAGGTATTGCCCTCATCAAGCAAAACAGTCACCGCTTCCAGTGCCCTAACATTACCCCCTGCTATGGGCAGGCTCCAGACATATTGGCCGATTTGCCTGCTCCAGATCGCGTGTTCGTTGGTGGTAGCGGGGGGCATCTGCTTCCCATTCTCGACCAGGTCGCCCAGGTGCTCTCGCCCAAAGGGATCATTGTTGTGGCGATCGCCACCCTCGATCACCTCAGCGGGATCATGCAATGGCTCGATGCTCCAACGCAGCGCTATCGGTGGCAGGGGCATACGCTTCAAGCCCAACTCGCGCGATCGGTGGCGATCGCATCCCTAACACGCCTACATCCGCTCAATCCTGTTTTCTTGATTCGCTTACACCGCTCGACCCCAGACACCGCGGCTCTTGAATAATCCCCAAAAAAGGGGTTGCAGAATCCAAGTATGATTTTTCCGAGAAGCGGCGTATCCACGCCGCTTCTCGGAAAAATCATACCCTCAGCCAGCAACACCCAAAAAAATACCTGGGACATAGGATAAAGTCCATGCTCCCAGGTAAATCGCTTGAAAGTAAT
>JBCBSL010000569.1:0-2956 GCA_039819145.1 Cyanobacteria bacterium J06638_22 | reverse complement strand
GTGCAAGAACGAGTTGGGGTGGGCAGACTTTCGAGTGACTGACTATGCAGTCATTGAGAAGTGGTGGGAGATCGTGATGAGTGCCTATCTGATGGTGGAGCTTCATACCCCACCGATGAGGGCTGAAGGGGTGGTTCCGCTAGAATTAGACACTTCACCTATCGTTCGTGCAATGACCCAGCACTGCGAGTGGCAGATAGAGTGCCTATTTGCATGGCTTCGGCAGAATGACGTCCACTTCGGCACCCCCGACATTAAAAAGCGAGATCAGGGTCTACTGAGACAGGTAATAAAAGCATAATCTAACGTTGAAAAAATGAATGTGGAATGACCAGATCTCGATGGGGAAATCTGGTCAGAAGCTGGCATCAAATTACGAAGTTTCCTCCTTTACTTGAGAGTTGAGTTGACTGGTGAGTTTACGCATAGATTCACCCTTGAGAGTGAGTTTCAATGAATCATGGACAATCCGGTCAAGAATGGCATCGGCCAGGGTAGAGTCTTGAATCTTCTGATGCCATTCTTTGATAGGAAACTGGGAGGCAAAGAGACATGAGGTATGACGAAATCGGTCATCGAGGAGGTCGAGAATTTCGCGAGCATCATTGGGTGTCAAATGATCTCTGAGCCATTCGTCTAAGATCAGCAAATTAAAGGTAGCCAACTGTTTACGGAATTTAGGGAAGGAGCCATCAGCCTTAGCAAATTTCAACTCAGCAATGAGATTAGCGGTTTTGAAATAGCGAACCGACTGCCCGTGCTTACAGAGATGATCTGCCAGGGTGCAGGCGAGAAACGTTTTTCCCACCCCGGTCGGCCCTACCATAATGAGGTTGAGATGCTGAGTGAGCCATTGGCCCTGAGCCCAGTCCAAGAACTGAGCTTTTTGCAGTCCCCGTGCCACTTGAAAATCCACCTCACTCAACGTGGCTCCCATAAAGAGTTGGGCTTGCTTGAGTCGGCGCTTGAGGCGTTGATTTTGACGTCTAATATGCTCGCGCTCAACCAGTAAGGCAAATCGTTCATCAAAGCTGAGGTCATGATAGGTGGGCTGTTCGTGTTGTTCACACCAGGCGTCGAGTAGGCCATGGAGTTTGAGGTCTTTGAGTTGTTCAATGGTTTGTTGCATAGGAGGTCTCAATACCGAGTCGTATTAGTTGTAGTAGGCACTGCCGCGAACATTGTCGTGGTCAATACTGGGAGTCGCAGGCACGTCAATTAGGACAGGGGTTGTATCGAGCTGATGTTGAAGAATATGCTTGAGTCGCTGATAGCCTGACATGGCGAAAATGTTGGCGCGTTTGCACGCATCTTCTAATCGGTCCTTTCCATAGCGGGTCGCTAAACTCTGGAGTCCTTTGAGGGAACGAAAGGCCTGCTCGTCATGGGATTTGCTCTCAAAAATCGTCTCTACTTGGGTGCGCGTTTGGGGGCCGATCTGGTGTGCCCACGCCAAAAAGGACTCCCGTGACTGACGCTTGTAGGCCCAATGCTCTGGCGGCATGTGATGGTCCAAGGTGCTATGACGATGGGCTAAGGTTGAACGAGGGTGGGCTGAAATCCGTTTATTTTCATAGAACACCTCCACCAGCTGCTCACTGGTTTTGACCATCACCTGGCATCCGACATACCAGTAGGGCACCGAATAATAGTGGCGGTTGACATCAATGTGATAATCCGGATTGACCTTCGCCGTCTTCCAGGCGGCAAAGACAAATGGATAGCGAGGTAATGGCTTCAGCGCGCCTTGATCTACCCGCTCAAACAGCTCACGACGAGAGACCCCATAGGCATACATCGTCCGGTCATTGAGGTGCTTGAGTAAGGGGCGTATCGACGCATTGAGATCACCCACACTCCCGAACGACTGATGCCGCAAGGGCGCTAAAATTTGTCGTTCGACTTCCTGGACCGCTTTTTCTACCTTGGATTTATCTCGGGGGGCTTTCGGTCTCGCCGGAATGACGGCGACCTGATAGTGTTCGGCAAAGTCTTGATAGCTACGATTAATGCCGGGTTCATAGCGACACGGATCTGTGACCCCTGATTTCAAGTTGTCAGGCACAATCAAGGCAGGCACTCCACCAAAGAACGCTAACGCTCGTTGGTGAGAGCCCAGCCAATTCGGTAGGGTTTGACTGGCCGTGGCTTCGGCAAACGTATAGTTGCTCCCACCCAGACAAGCGACAAAGATTTGAGCTGTCGTCACTTCACCCGTCACCGGATGCGTCACCGGAACGGTGACACCGCAATAGTCCACAAACAGTTTCTCGCCGCCGGTATAGGTCTGCCGCATCGACAGATTTTGACGTCCTTTCCAACGGTTATAGCGACGGCAAAATTGACCATAACTCAGCGTCCAATCACCTCGATCTAGACCTTCTTGCCACAGCAATGCTAGGGTGACGCCTTTCGGCCCTAATTCACGGTGAACCGGTTCAAAATCAATCTCTGTTTTGGTGATGGATGTCGGTGTCTTTTTGCCTAACAAGGCTTGTGCTTCACTATCGCTCATATCTTGAAGCTGCTCATAGCTCAGACCTTTGGCGCTTGCTCGACGGATATAGTCTTGCACCGTTGAGCGAGCCACCACACAACTACGGGCAATGTCCGTTTGGTTATAGCCGAGTTCATGGAGTCGGATGATTTCTCTGAATTTCACCATGGGTAGTAATTTTCCTTGTTGCTTGCCTGACATCGGGGTCTCAATAGCCTCACGTTCTGATTCGAACGCAGTCTAAGGGACGGTCATTAGCTGGGATAAATTACCTGCCGAGGTGGACGCGATTTCGCCGCCGAAGCGCCATCACTCAGGTGCCGAAGCACATGCGTGATGGCCGCCGAGGTGGACATCATTCTGCCGCCGAAGCGCACATCATTCCGCCGCCGAGGTGGACATCATTTTGCATGCCGTCGTTGACGGCTCGTCGGGCGGCCTATTTGTTGATCAAGCGAG
>JBCBSL010000568.1:0-2976 GCA_039819145.1 Cyanobacteria bacterium J06638_22 | reverse complement strand
ATGGATGCAAGGGTTTTTGATGGTACTTAAACCTTAGTCCATTACCGAATCCATGCTCCTTTCATGCAACAACGCCAGTGCGATCAAACGCTTCTTCACCGAAAAGAACGCCATCGCAGGAATTTCCGACGCGTTTTTGATCGTCACCGTTATCAATAGCTTCATGATGGTGAACGGTCTCGACACACCGAAAGAAGGACGGTTTGCTTACGTTCATCTCCTAATTCGGCTAGGAATCCTCACAGGGATCTGGATCGTTTTCGATTTCTCGTACACCATCGCCTCAACCAAAGCGTTCTTGCTAGACCTTCGAGCCGGGATCGGTCGGTACATTCGCCACAACGTGTATGACGCGATCGCAATAACCTATACGTCGTCGGTCGTCCTCCTCTGTGTCGCCGGATCGACGGGTCTGTTCCCTCTTCACGGCGGGCGCTCGCTCTATCAGGGATTGTTGTGGCTATTTCCCGTCGTCTTTATGGGAATCTTGGCGGTCAAGGCGTTGGGAAAGAAGGACGAAACAAAAACATGAGCTGCACCGTGTCAGTTGGTGCTTCAACTGCTCGTCTACGGGCTGTTTCTATGCCCAGGGTTTTCACCGCGTCAGCGTGGTGGAGACTCCGTTGTCTCCCTTGTCGGAACCTTGTGCTCAGTCAAGAATCTGGAGACGCGCGATCGCCCCACATCACCCCAGAAATGCGATCGCGACCGCATATGCCCTGCTTGGCTCTGACCTCATGTTGACTATCAGAGCTGCTGTCTAACACCTCGAAGTCATGGCGTTAGACAGTGAAGATGCTGTATAACATCTACAAAACTGAGGACTATCCGTCAGATTTGCGATATATCTTCAGGCAGGTGGGGGATTATCCAGCAGAACTGATGTTGAATACATCGTTAACGTGAGTTCGGGACAAGAAAATCTGGCGGTTGAAACCGCGACTAGCGGAACGAAACCCGCCTGCGCGGGTTCTCAAACTACGAGTTTTTGTAGTCCGCAACGGCGGACTTCGTTCTGATAGCCGCGACTTTAGTCACCAAGGCGTTATCCCGAACTCACGTTCGTTAGGCTTCGCCCCGCTTCAAATCTAGTCGTTAGACAGTCGCAGGTTACCCATGCAAATTGTAGCTGCAACCCGAATCTTCGCTAGTCATTACCAACTGGCAATTTGCGATGACATCATGGCTTTCACTGAGGAATCAAACTGGGGTGAGGGCGATTTAGAAAGAGGCTTCGCCGGAAATGATAGATTTCGCATGGTTGGAACTGAGGCTGACCTTAATGATCATTGGATTGAGGTAGCGATCGCCGATGAGCCGCCGGAGCTAGAACCCTGGCAACGTGTTACTTGTGTGGGTCTCAGTTGCAATACGGGAGAAATCCATATCATGTCGGTGATAGACAATGAACCTCCAATATCACTCAATCTTCCGAAAGGTGATTATTCAGTTTTCGTTGCTGGTTGCAATATTGGCATCGATCAGCTGAGTCTAGGTGAAGATAACGAGCTAACTGACGAGCAACTGGCTGCACGCAAGGATTTAGAGTGGTACAGAATATTCGTTGTTCCGGGTAAACCCGTTCGACAGGGGCGTATCAAAGATGAGTAAGCTGGTCTTACGGCGCTCGGATAGGCTCTGCCTAACGCCTCGCTGCAGGGGAGGCGGTGGCCTGTGTACCAAGGCTTCGTTGGAATTCCCGACCGCGCCCCTAAGCTCAAAAACGTTAGGTTGCTCAAGTAGAGCAAAGCATGAGCGATCGCCCTATCGTACCTATCAGATATGTGATCGCCCCATCCACTGAAAGCAAGCTGTTTGAGCTAGTCAACCTCGCCATGGCGGAAACCCAGAAAATTAGTCAGCTAATTCCTGCTCAGGAAGACCAACTTGTTGATTACCGGAAGAAGTGGCGAAACTTGGCTTTTCCCACTGACACTTCATCTGAAGCAGCAATTCAAGGATCAGTTGCTAAGGCTTACAACTGCCTGAACTTCCCGACACCCGAGATTCACGTCTTTGAAAGTCTATTTGATATTCCAGATTCCTTCTGGTCGAGTTCTTGCTGGCACAATCCCGGCAACGTTGTTTCCTTACACAACAAACTGTTGCAGCCTTTAATAGCAACTGTCACTCGCCAGGTTGCGGGTCAGCTTTGGGGAAAACTGTGGAATATTTCACCACGATTAGAATACACCCCGCTTTATCCCAAGGGATGGAGCCAGGATATCTGGGCGAAGATGCAGATTGATGCTTTCTTCAAAAGCCCGTATGGGTTGCGCCATTGCGGCCGAATCGACTTCTGCCAATGGACTTTGGGCTGCACCCTTGATGTTGATGCTTGGGACGCGCTGTATGGCCTGGTTCAACTGGGGGGCTGGCTGTTTCCCCAGGAGCATCTCTGCATCGTCGCTCAAAAGCGCCTGATCAATCCCCTCAGATCTCCATGGGGAGTTGAGAATAAGGCTCTTGTTGACGGCTTGACTCAACCCGAATCCCAAATCCTTGCCGGGTTACAATTGGCCGCCCTAGAATCAGTTGCGGGTCGTCCGAAGCGGGCATTTGAGCGTTGGGTCAACACGGTTTCTATTGCCCAAGAACGACTATCGGGAATAGCGCAAGACCGTACCTTCCTTGCCATTATTCAGCAAGCAAAGCCCATTACAACCTATACCGATATGGATGAATATCCATTTATCGATGGTGCGCGCTCTCCCTTAGCCTCTGATGTCTGGGACAAGTGCCAACAGATTATTCAACTGATAGAGACACCAGAGCTACAAATCCAGGCTCAAGCAATCTTGAGGGATCGGTAGCGATTTCCGTTACTTTCTATCTCAGCTTGGGGTGTCTGGCATTGTTGATAGGGAGATGGCTGACAGATTCCTTTTTATAGCGCTACACGGCGTTGTTGCATGAAAGGAGCATGGATTCGGTAATGGACTAAGGTTTAAGTACCATCAAAAACCCTTGCATCCA
>JBCBSL010000567.1:0-2985 GCA_039819145.1 Cyanobacteria bacterium J06638_22 | reverse complement strand
CGAGAAGGGGGGCGCTGCCCCCCCTTCTCGAAAAAAATCATACTTGGATCCTGCATCCCCATAAACTTGGCTCCGGTGACCGAGGCTGTATCGAGGAATGTCAAATCCGGCTGAAGAACCCAAATATTGTTTGCGCCCGCTGCAGTGCAGCGGGCGCAAACAATATTTGGGTTTTAGGACTGTTTTGTTTAACCAGATTTGATAAGGTTGGCAGTTGTTCCTATCGACGGGCGGGGGGGAGCGCGAGTTGTTTGTCTGGTTGAGAAGGAGTAATGTCTCGCACTTCCACTGTGTTGCTGGCGGGAGGCACATCTTCGGGGAGGAGAAACTCTCGAATAAAGCGAGCTGCAGCCCGTTGTGCCAGACCACTAGCAATTTGCTGACCCATTGCCTGGGTCTCAGGCCGGGTGAGTAACTTTGGCAGCACGGGCAAAAGCTGCATGGGGTCGAACCCTGGGGTATCGCGTAGCAGCGTGAGTACCCGCAAGAGATGCTCAGACTGTGGTTTTTGTGTAGTAGCCGGAGTCGCGTGACCGTTGTTCAGACCCAGGCGATCGCGCACCACTGCCGTTACTCGATGCACAGCCATTTGCCCCATACCATCGACCCCTTCGACAATTTCGTTGACCAGTTGCTCACGGATAAACTCTCCGCGTTCCGAGAAGAGAAACTCGATCCCCTGGTCGATCGCCTTATTCAGGTCATACTCAGAGCTATCTTTGGCATTGCGGAGCAGATTTTCGAGCCGATTCCAGCGGAATGTGCCGTCTTGGAACAGCAATTCCTTCAGAGAGGTTCGCAATTGGGGAGCCGGGTCGGTGAGTAGCCGCTTCGCAATATAGGGATAGGCTTTGCTCAACACCTTAAACTCTGGATCGACGTGAATGGCGATCCCTTCCAGGGTGACCAAAGAGCGAATAATCAGCGCATAGTAAGCCGGGATTCGGAAGGGATACTCATACATCACCTCCGAAAGCTGATCGGTGATGCTCTTGAAATTCATCGCCGCCACGCTAGCCCCTAGGGCATCGCTGAAAACGTTGGCTAGTGCAGGAATGATGGGTGTCAGATCGGTGTCGGGTGTTAGAAATTCCAGGTTGACATAATCGTGAGCCAGTCCTGAGAAATCGCGGTTGACCATGTGAACCACCGCCTCGATCAGCCCATAACGCTGGGGTGGGCGGATTTCGCTCATCATGCCGAAATCCAGATACGCCAGCTTCCCGTCACGGGTGGCTAGCAGGTTGCCAGGATGTGGGTCGGCATGGAAAAAGCCATGCTCCAGAAGTTGTCGCAGCGAACACTGTACTCCTACTTCGATCAAATAGGCCGCATCGATATTCTGCTCTCGAATCGCTTCTGGGTTGGTCAGCTTTGTGCCTTCGATCCATTCCATCGTCAAAACGCGACGATTGGTGTATTCCCAATAGATGCGCGGTACGTAGATGTCCGGCAGATGTCCATAGAGTTTGGCGAAGCGCTCGGCATTGTAAGCTTCGTGGGCATAGTCCATTTCCTCAAAGATGCGCGCCCCAAACTCATCCATAATGCCAACCAAGTCGCTACGAACGCGCTTGATAGCCTTCGTCGCAAGGCTCGCGAGCTGGCGCAAAATGAACAAATCCAGCGTAATCCGCTGCGCCAAACCAGGGCGCTGCACCTTCACCGCCACATCTTCTCCCGTTTTGAGCTTGCCGCGATAAACCTGACCCAAAGATGCTGCAGCCAGGGGATCGGGGGAAAGCTCGGCGTAGATGTATTCGGGGCGATCGCCCAATTCCTCTTCAATAAACTGAAATGCCACCTCGTTAGGGAATGGCGGCAACTGATCCTGTAACTTCGTTAGCTCCTCTAGGTACAACGGTGGTACCAGGTCAGGACGGGTTGAAAGGGCTTGTCCCACCTTGATATACGCAGGCCCCAGATCGGTTAGCAGTTCACGCAGTTGCGTTGCCCGCCGCTGTTCGTTCTTTTTGATTTTCCCGGTCCGGCGATCCAGCCATACTTGCAGCGCAAACCAGATGAAGGGAACGAAAATTGTTAACAATCGCGACCAAACCTGCAGTGGGCGAGGATTATAGTAAGCGGCGATCGCTTCCGGATCGTAGCGAATGGCGCGATCGGTCGCCGAGGCATGCTCCGCACTGATAACAGCTTCGACCTCGTCACTCGACCTCACAACATCGGAGACATGAGACGGCTCGACAGATGGCAGGGTTTCGGTACTGGTCATGGTGTGATTGTTAGGAGGAACAGCGAGAGAAGAGCGATCGGGCACAGGAAACGGAAACTCAATGAAGCGGGAACTTAGCCGAAGCGTAAAAGGTTAGGTGAACGCGGATTCACATTTGTTAACTATTGTAACAGTCAAGTCCTGGAGAGGGATCTATCAGTAGACCCATAAATGGCTCATCCAGGTGGCTGAACGCAGCCGTTCTGCCGATTGCCTAAAAGGGCATGCAAAAAAACGCCCTTGTCCCCAGCATGGCACTTTGATGGGGATAAGGCTTGTCGAAATGGGGCTAAATTTCCGAAGTCGAGGGGAGGGATTACCGATATCTTCTGCTGAGTGACGCTACCACCATTGAATATGTAGCGGGCCACCCAAGGGGTCATCACAGCCTTCCCGCCATTCCACAGGTTTGTAGGTGCCGAATACATGGTCCCACCAGTCAACCCCTAGGCCAAAGTTATGGTGCCATTGGTTGTAGCGATGGTGGACGTAATGAACCGGCATCGACATCCAGAAGCACTGGGTTGGGTTATCGTGCTGAAGCTGGTGGGCATAGGCCGAGAAGACCGCGTAGGTTAGCGCCCCCAAGAAAAAACACAGGGCAAATTGCCAGGAAAACCAGACGATGATGAGCGGCAGTGGAATAACGACCTTGAAATACTCCAAGAATTCTTTGAATACGCCCTGCCCTGTGCCTTCCCGATGGTGCTCGACATGGAACTCACACTTTTCAGGAACCTTGTGCATCAGGC
>JBCBSL010000566.1:0-2998 GCA_039819145.1 Cyanobacteria bacterium J06638_22 | reverse complement strand
CCTGTCAATGCCAACAATCCCGCTGGAGCGATGATTCTCGCCAACATCCTCTCCAGCCCAGATGGGCAATTGGAGAAATTCAAACCCGATGTCTGGGGTGACCCACCTTTGCTTGACGTGCAAAAAGTCGCTCCCGAACTCCAGGAAGAATTTGCAGCCGTTGAAGCCGACTATGGCATTCCGCTCAAAGACCTTACCCAAAACACGGTTCCCGTCGTCAACGCCGAGTACACCACTCGATTAGAAGCGTTGTGGGAAGCTGAAATCGCTTAGCCTGATATCAAAGAAGGGAACGCAGATGAACGCGGATAAACGCAGATAACAGCTCAATCATTTTTCCTCTGTGCCCTCTGTGTCTCTGTGGTTCCTCTCTAAATTTAGAAACTCCTAATTCACATTCAGAGCATCCTAAACCATGTCAGAAACCATCTCAGAAAACAAGACCTTTAAAGAACGCAAATCCCGCGACAAAGGCGTTGTTCAAGACCATCGCCTAATGGAGCTACACCTTTACCCTGGCAACAAATGTAATCGCGATTGCTCCTTCTGCACCGTATTTGGTAGCCCCAAAGGTTGGTCGGTGGAATATCGCGAAGAACACCTCGACGCAGCTCTACGCACAGTGATGTTGGATAACGTTGGGACGCTCAAGTTCTATGGCGGTGAACCAACGTTGAACCACGAGAATGTCATTTGGGCGATCGCCTACCTCCGCCAACATGACTTCCAGGGAGCGATCGTCATTTATTCCAATGGCATCCAGGCAGAGCGGTTGCTTGCCATTCTGGAGTCTGACCCTCTGAGCAAAACAACAGCGTCTCTTAATTACTCCATCGCCACGGGGGATGGGGCACCTCAAATGCCCCTCAAGTCCCTAAAACAACTAGAGCAATATGAGCAAGATCATCCTGGAGCGATCGCCATCGGCCATCCGGATGTGGTGGATTCTGGACGTGGCGTCGATCCCTTTACCGGGGAGGAAGAACGCTCCCAGGAAAGTAGTCGCTGTCCCCATTGCTATCCGGTGCTGACCACTGAAGGCAAATTCCATGCCTGCCCCTTTGCCATCGAAAACCAGTCGCCCCACTTTCAACTGGGAACCGTGGACGATGATGCAGAGACAGTCACCGAGAACTTCAATGCCTTCTTCCACTGGCTTGACACGGTTCACCAGCCCTACGCTGAAGCCAACCAGCTAGCAGCCTGCACGGTTTGCTGGAAGCATTTGGATGAGCTACCGACTCCGACGTTCAACGCGACGTCGGCCACGACTCAGTCCACCCGCTGAGAAAATAGCAGTGGCGTTTCGATCACGTGGAAGTAGACCAGCGCCACAACGAGAAGGGTGTAAGCGGTGGAGGTGCCAAAGCCAATGAGCAGGTCTCGACGGAGGTTGGGCGATCGCTGATCAAGCAGCAAATCCGTAGCAGCAAACTGCATCATCACAATACCCAACACATTCGAGAGCCAGTAGCCAACAACCGTTGCAGGCAGAAACCACTCGGGCACGAACCACCGCACCCCATAGCCAAACCCATAGGCGATCGGCAAGTTAAAGAACAAATCATTCCACCAAGACAAAGGCGACAGCATGTAGCCAATGCCCATCAATGCCCCATCTTTTCCCCACCGAAAATACCGTTGTAGGCGATTGGGCTGGGTGGTTGTAGACGTCTCGTTCTCCATGCTTAGCTCTCTCCCGCTTTACCGCTACCCATCAGGTAGAGTAGTGCCATCCGTACTGCAACGCCACTGGTGACCTGTTGAGAAATTAGGCTGAAACTGGGATCATCCATTAATTCGGAGCTAATTTCGACCCCGCGATTGACCGGGCCAGGATGGAGGACTTTTACATCGGGTTTACAAAGCTTGAGGCGATCGCCCGTAATCCCAAACTGCTGATGATATTCGCGCAAACTGGGCAGCAGGTGCTGGGTCATCCGTTCCTGTTGCAATCGCAGCGTCATCACAAAATCAGCATCTCGCAGGGCGGGCTCCAACTGCCAGTGCATCATCAACTTCCGGGGCACATCCGGCTGGGTCTTTTCCGCCTCGGCCACGAAATCGGCAAACCACCGGGGCAACAGCGTCGGTGGGCCTGCCAGATGAACCTCTGCGCCGCTGGCCGTCAAGCTCCAGATATTCGACCGCGCCACCCGCGAATGCAGAATATCCCCGACGATCGCCACCTTTTTCCCTTTTAGCAGTGAGAGTTGGGGTACTTTGGGATCCAGTAGATTGCAGATGGTCAGCAGGTCGAGCAAGGCTTGAGAGGGATGCTCATGCTGCCCATCCCCTGCATTCAGCACCCCAACATTCGTTTGCAGCCGATCCATCTCCTGGGCGATCGCTTGGGGTACGCCCGCTTCCCGATGGCGAATCACCATCAAATCTGTCCCCAAAGCCAAATAGGTTTTGGCGGTATCAAGAATCGTTTCCCCCTTCGTCATCGACGATGTGCCAGGGGCAAAATTGAGCGTATCGGCAGACAGACGCTTGGCCGCTAGCTCAAAGCTGCTGCGCGTCCGGGTCGAGGGCTCAAAAAACAAATTGGTTATAACCCGCCCCTGCAATGCAGGCACCTTCTTTGTGCGGCGCGACAGCACTTCCTGAAAGCTGGCAGCCGTTTGCAGCACCGTATCATATTCGGCGGGGCTAAAATCTTCTAACGACAGGACATGTCGCCGATTCCAGGGTGTTGTCACCATACCAGTGGGATTAAACGAATGGCCTGCAAGTTGCGCGGAAGATTGTGCGAATGGTTGTGCGAACAGGGCATGAAAAATGCTGGGTTGCTGATTAGAAGTCACGTGCAAGGTATGGGGTCAACAGTAGAATGGCGATCGCTTTAACCTATCACCACTCATAAATCCGGATTAGACAGCACCCCATCCGAACAAACTGGAGAAATACGGTAAACTGCGAGACAGTTCAGCCCGTCTCCACTTGAGGATCACAACATATATCCCCTATCGCTGTTCGCATTTCAGATTGACCA
>JBCBSL010000565.1:0-3002 GCA_039819145.1 Cyanobacteria bacterium J06638_22 | reverse complement strand
CGCTACTACCAACCTCTCAACCCCGGCGTAAAACCGGGGGTGGCTGAAACCCAGTATGATTTTTTCCGAGACGGGGGGTGCTCACGCCGCTTCTCGAAAAAAATCATACCCTCAGCCAGCAATACCGATAAAACGGGCTTGTGGCCTATGACCAGTCCGGATCATCCCAGTGTTCGGCTTCTTGCCGTTCGGTTTCCAAGAGGTCTTGGTGAATAAAATGCCAGTCGGTATCTTTGCCGGACTTGTCCGAAGCGATTTGTCCTTGCTTGATATAGAGCATGCGATTACAAAATAGCTCTGCCAGATCGAGTTGATGCGTCACCATCAATATGGTTGTGGGTTTGGAAAGGGTGGTGTCTTGGAGCAGATGAATGAGGGATTCCCCCCGCCCGACATCAAGGGCAGCCGTTGGCTCATCCAGTAACAAAATGTCAGGTTCTGTCATCAAGCCACGGGCGATCGCCACCCACTGGCGCTGCCCCACCGATAGCTCTCCCTCCCGCGCTGACATCCACTCCATCGGAAAATGCAGCCGTTCGAGCCAAGTCATCATTCGTTGTTGAATGGCGTCTTTAGATAAATCCTGGAGTTGCAGCGGGTAGGACAGGGTTTCTTGCACCGTCTGCCCCAGTAAGCGCGACTCTTGCAACACGAAGACGACTTTTTGTCGGAGCTGCCGCACGGGCATCGAGGCGATCGCTTGTCCGCGATAACGAACCGTACCGCTGTTTGCTTCGCTTAATCGATTGAGCAGCCTTAGCAGGTGGGTTTTGCCACTACCGGAAGGCCCCACAATCGCAATGCGATCGCCTTCATTGATCGTTAGCGATAGGTCTTGGAGGATGGGATCTCCACTCCCCTGTGCTCGCAAGCTGACCTGTTCAAGCTGGAGAACCGCACTCAAAGCGTTATGCCTCCCATCATTTCCCCATCGAATGTGAGGGCTGTCCAAATTGTCCAGGTATCAACCAGTAAGAGAAGGAGAGTAAAGCCTAACAGAATGAAATACATCCACGGTTGTGCCAGGGGACGCACATCCTGAGTATCGATGCCTGTGTGGACTTGAACGCTCTGCACCAAGCGGTTAAACCCGGCCACACGCATGGGCAAGAGTCGTGCTTCTCCGGCATGGGTCAAAAAGTAGTAGACTAAGCCGCCTTGCCCCGTGGTGCGAGGTTTGAGGGCTTTGATATCGGCCCAGGGCAAGCTCCATCCCTTGCGCCAGAATCGGGGAACCCAAGCCGGATAGGTAACCGCAATGTCCGTTTCACTCAGGACAACCCGCTCACTGAGAGCGGCATAAAGAGCGATCGCACCTAAGCCGAGGGCGATTGCTAAGCCCCAGCCTGGAACTGGGGCTTGAGTAATGGCTGCCAAAAACGGCAGCGGTATCGTCAGGGCAACGTACAACAGCAGCAGCGTAATGCGGATCAGGGGAGAAAGACGAAAGATTTGGGGCAGTTCCGTTGAGGCAGTTGGAGAAGAAGGCGTTGCAGAAGACATAGATGAATCCAAGGGGATAATCCCACAATGATCCCGACAGTAGGCACAGATTCCAAAGGGACAGCTCCCAAAAGAACCAATCTAAACGGAGAATGATCCCCACATCAGTTCTAGGAATCATCCAAATGCAGTTAAGGCTCCTCATAAAGAAAGCCAATCAAATTGTATCGCTAAGGCGATCGCTCCAAAGAGATCTTGAAGGAGATAGAGCCTGAGACGGTTCTCCCAATTCCGTGGAAACTAAACCCGAATTGGTCTAGGGCAGATACTTCTGCACCACTTGCCAACCCGTGGCTAGCACGCCCAGGAATCCTACAAACAAAACGGCATTTGTCCCCAGGTGGAGCGATCGCGCCCAGGGGCGTTCTGGGCTGATGCGGCTGGCGCTCCATGCCGAAAACAATGTTGTTGCTGATACCGCAAGCCCAATGGGCAGGTGGGCGGAATGTCCTAGTGTTCCGTAGTGCCCCAATGTGCCAACCAGGCCAATTCCCAGAAGTAGCAACACCAAGCTAACTAACGTAACACCCAGCCCGATATGCAGCGGACGCAGCCAGTTGGAATAGATCTGGTTAGCACGCCGCTGTCCTCGGATAGTCAAACCTGAAATTGCCAGCACCAGGTAGGTTAGTAAAGACAACCCCATCGACCAGGCTGCAATACGCCAGAGCCACAAAAAGGATGGGAGATTCATAACCGCCTCCGAGCATGTACAGCGCTATGCGCGTTGGGCAATAATAGCTGTGTGGGGGCACGCCGCGCCCCACACAACCATTTCAGTGTTTAACGCGGTTGCAAACCGCTATAGGTTCTCATTATGCCGAGCAATGGTCTGGAACGAAACTAATCTTTATGACCACGCAAGCGACGTTGAAATGACTCGGAAGGCTGTTTGTGGAAAGGGGCGATCGCCTACAAAGCGGCGTAGCCGAAGGTGACGTTGAACTCTGCACACCAGATGGCGACAGAATTGAAGATACTGAGATCCATCTCGGCAGGAATCAGATATCGCTGTGCCCCATCAAAGCTCTGGAGCTGAGCAAGCGTCACGTAATCCGCTTCATCCAGGCTGACTGGAACCACGCTGTCCCGATGGAAAACGACCTCTACATCAGGGCCATTTGCTGTCGTGAAAGCAGCGTCGAACTCCAGGTAACGCTGGCCATTTTCCTCAATGATGCGAGCTGTTCCTTGGGTTTCCTTCTCCTGCTCAACGGTGGTGAACTGTCCTGAAGCCAAGACTGTACCATTGCTCTGCACGACTTCGATGCGGTTTCCAGTGCTCATAGCTTGCGCAGAGCTGGGGTTAGTGATGAAGGCGGAAGCTGTGGCAAACAAAAGTGGTGAGCTTAGGAGAAGAACTTTGATAATGTTGCGTTTCATTGGTGTGAGTCTCTGTTGTGTGAGGAGTTGTTATCTAATCGGCTTTGTTGCATGAATAGAGGAAAGCCAGAGCTGTTGTGTGACCTAGCCTAATTTAGTCTTCAACCCAGACGGTG
>JBCBSL010000564.1:0-3016 GCA_039819145.1 Cyanobacteria bacterium J06638_22 | reverse complement strand
CCTGGTTTCTACGGAGCTGCGTCGCCTGATCCTCTGCCCGATGGTTTCGTTGATGAGTTCGACGATCTGGCATTTGAAGGTGGTGGCGGCGGTGACGTCGTTCTCGACGACTTCTACTACCAGTTCCCCCTCGGCCCCGTTGAATTTACCGTCGGTCTGAACAGTGTTGGTATCTCCGACATCGTGACAGATGTTAGCCCCTTCTCGAGCAGTGGTTCGGGTGCGGTTGGTTTCTATAGCTACAACCCCATCTATGACCTTGGTTCTCAAGATCAAGCCTTGGGTTTAACCTTCGATTTCAACGACAGCATCCAATTAGGTCTGGGTTATTTGACAGATGAGTCTCCCGACCCGGCTCCTGGTTCTGCACTGTTCAATGGCGACAACACCTACTTCGGTCAGTTGACCTTTGATAACGGCGACCTGGTGGTTGCGCTGACTTACGTCAACGCCTATGTCGGTGAAGGCGGCATCTCTGGTGATGAAGCACCGACTGTTTACAACAGCTACGGTCTGAGCGCCAACTTCGTTCTAGCTGATCGCTTCCAAATCGGTGGATGGATCAACTACACCGATGGTCGAACCTTTGATGGCACTCCGCTGGTGGGTAATGGCCGCTACTGGAGCTACGCTGGTACGTTGGGTGTTAGCGACTTGGGTATCGATGGTAGCTTGCTAGGTCTGATTGTCGGTGTACCAACCTACGCTGCAATCTACGAATTCGCAGAAGATGACTTTGGCGCTCGAGGTAGCGATGCTTCCCTCTATATCGAAGGGTTCTACCGCGTCCCCATCTCCGACAACATTGCCATCACGCCTAGCGTCATCTTTGTTGACGACCCCAGCAACGAGAACAACAACGATGGCATCGTCATCGGTGCGCTGCGGACAACCTTCCGCTTCTAAACCTAGGTCTGCTCTGATATTTCACGATTGAGTCATAGACTGGAATGTAAAAAGCCCTGCCTAGAGCGGGGCTTTTTTAATGGGCTTCGCTGAGCTGATGGATGGATAGGCTCTGGTTCATCTAAAGTACAGGAAAAAAACGAACCCCTGCTAAAGCCCCTGATTTTGTGTAGCGCAGGCACCACCCGCGCTACACAAAATCAGGGGCTTTCTGGTTTTTGTCCTGTACTCAGCTGGATCATACACTCTTTCAATTCTTAAATTCTCATTAGGTTTCGTAACGCCGTTTGGGGGGTATGAAGTTAGCGAAAATTGATATTAAAATCTGATGACCTGCCTGAAGGATGATGGGTTACTGCACCTCTACTGCTAGGGGTGTTGCGCAGCGGAATGCGTGGTTCACCACCAGATGCAATGGATGTCATCATGGTTTCATCTTTCAAATCTGCACCGCTGTCAGATGTAGCCTTTCTCTTGATTGATGATGTATGCTACAAGACGTTGGTGTGCTAGCCAACAAAAGAGTGTGAATCCTTTAGCAAGGTGTGAGGATACAACCTATGTTGTCTAAGTTCTTGTGGAAATCTCTGCTGGTAGCTCCAGCAGTGTTTGGCGCCTCTTTGGTTTCGTCGGCTGCGATCGCGCAGACTGCACCGGAATCCAATTCTGAGATGGCGACGTTGGATCAGATCATGGAGTACAGCAACGAAGGCCGCGGTGCGGGTTCGTTGGCACAGGTGACCTCTGTAACGCAGTTTTCTGATGTGAGCCCTGGTGAGTGGGCCTATGAGGCACTGTCGTTCTTGGCCAACTCCGAAGACCTAGGTGGTCTGGATTGCTTGGAAGGTTATCCCGATGGCACCTACCGTGGTACTCGTGCACTGACCCGTTATGAGTTTGCTGCAGGTTTGGCTGCGTGCTTGGATGCGATTTCGGGGCCAGTTAACGCCGAGCAGTTGGAGCGGATTGAAGCGCTTCAGCGTGAGTTTGCGGCTGAATTGGCTGCACTGCGTGGTCGGGTTGATGCGCTGGAAGCAGCAGTTGATGAGCTGGAAGCGAATCAGTTCTCCACGACGACTCGTTTGAATGCGGAAGCTATCTTCGCAGCGGGTGATCTGTTCGGTGGTGATAATGTTGATCTCGACATCGATGATGATGGCGATATCGACGGCGACTATGGTTCAGTGAACAACCTGTTCTTGGGCTATCGTCTGCGGATGAACTTCGACACCAGCTTCACCGGAGAAGACTTGTTGCGTACTCGTTTCCAGGCGCGTGATATGCCTGGTTTCTACGGAGCTGCGTCGCCTGATCCTCTGCCCGATGGTTTCGTTGATGAGTTCGACGATCTGGCATTTGAGGGTGACAACGATGGCGATGTCGAGCTCGATGACTTCTTCTATCAGTTCCCCCTCGGCCCCGCAACCTTTATGGTTGGTCTGAACAGTGTTGGTATCTCCGACATCGTGACAGATGTTAGCCCCTTCTCGAGCAGTGGTTCGGGTGCGGTTGGTTTCTACAGCTACAACCCCATCTATGACCTGGGTTCTCAAGGGCAAGCTCTTGGTGCAACTGTTGATTTTGCTGATAGCTTCCAGTTGGGCTTGGGTTATTTGACCGATAATTCTTCTGACCCAGCTCCTGGTGAAGCGCTATTCAATGGCGACAACACCTACTTCGGTCAGTTGACCTTCGACAGCGGTGACTTGGTAGTTGCTCTGACCTATGTCAACGCCTACCTTGGCGACGGTGGTATCTCCGGTGATACAGCACCGACTGTTTACAACAGCTACGGTCTGAGCGCCAACTTCGTCCTGGGCGATCGCTTCCAAATCGGTGGATGGGTTAACTACACGGATGGTCGGACCTTTGATGGCACTCCGCTGGTGGGTAATGGCCGCTACTGGAGCTACGCTGGTACGTTAGGTGTCAGCGACCTTGGTGTCGATGGCAGCTTGCTGGGTCTGATTGTGGGTGTACCGACCTACGCTGCAATCTATGAATTCGCAGACGACGACCTGGGCGCTCGGGGCAGCGATGCTTCCCTCTATATCGAAGGGTTCTACCGCGTCCCCATCTCCGACAACATTGCCATCACGCCTAGCGTCAT
>JBCBSL010000563.1:0-3017 GCA_039819145.1 Cyanobacteria bacterium J06638_22 | reverse complement strand
TCTCAAATTATTCTAAATTACATCAGGATACCTTACGCAGTTATGTTACTTTCACGTAAGTTCCTCTCCAAAAAAAACAAACCAGGAAATTTGGCTCAACCGACCTATTAGCACTCTGAATCCACGAGAATCAACCTGAAACCTAGCCGTAATTTATCGATGGAAGGGCATTTATTGGTCGATAGAGGGCTGTATTGTGGAATGAAACAAACCCTCCTGAAGACGGACAAAACACAAGTGGATTGGGGTTGGTAGCATGGAAAATCAGGACTTCTGGCGAAAGGCGATCGCCCGTTCGGCTCAATGCACACAGAGTGGTTCCTATGCTGCCCGAACACGTTCCCTCACCTGCGTTCAAACTACTGAAAAAGTAGGAGCTGCCACACATAAAGAATCCGGCGCTCTTGAATATTGAAACATGTGTCGATGAACTATCGCGAAAGCGTCGTCGTTGTCGCAATAAAGCTCGGACACGGAATAAGCGGATTTGGCAGATACGGTCGGCACTTATTCATATAATACGTTGATATTCTGCGAGATCCTCAAAGGAAGCCTGAAAGAAAAATTAGGTGTTAACAAAGATCTCCACAACAGAATCAGGCTTCTAGCATAGAAAGAGAAAACGGGCACAGCAAAAAATCAAACTTCAGTAATTTTTGTCATGTTTGCTTAATCTACTAGCCGTAGCGTGTCTGGAGGCTAAGAAAATTCCAATTTTCTTAGTGGTAGAGAACAGTTCGTGCATTTGAAGAAGGCTAGGATGGGAGAAGAAACAAAAATTAGGATGAATCCTTGAGGAAATGGACAGGCCGTGGGTCTCATCCTTCTCCTAGTACGATCGCATTAAAAGATTCATCGAGTGTTCTGCATTCGTTGGTTCGACAGCAGCTGTCCTAAACAGCCTTTTTCTGGAAAGGGTACCGATATGTTGTGGTAGCGATGTTACTTAAGCACGATCCGCCATACTCCTTTTCTGGTGGCGACCCGCCCTTACCTTTTACTGTCAAAAATTTCCGCCTCTATTTCGCTATTTACTGTGATGAAACTTGAGTTCAAAATTGTCCGCCAAACAGAAGAAGCGTCTCCTTATATTCAGACCTATTCCCTTGATGCAGAACCCGGCAGTACGATTCTGGACTGCCTCAATCAAATTAAATGGGAGCAGGATGGTACCCTTGCATTCCGTAAAAATTGCCGAAACACCATTTGTGGAAGCTGTTCCATGCGGATCAATGGTCGTTCAGCCCTAGCCTGTAAAGAAAAGGTGGGCGACGAGGTAGAGCGGCTGCGGGCGATCGCCGCTACATCACCCACTACATCGCCCAACGGAACAAATGGTAAGGTTCCTGCTATTACCGTGGCACCCATGGGCAATATGCCGGTGATCAAAGATCTGGTGGTTGACATGCAGAGCTTTTGGGACAACCTGGAGGCAGTGCAACCCTACGTCAGTACTGGGGCACGGCGCGTTCCCGAACGTGAGTTTTTGCAGACCCCCGAAGAGCGCGAAAAGCTGGATCAAATGGGCAACTGCATCCTCTGCGGAGCCTGCTATTCCGAATGCAATGCGCGGGAGGTCAATCCAGACTTTGTGGGGCCTCATGCCCTGGCAAAAGCCCATCGCATGGTTGCCGATTCGCGGGATGGGCAACTGCCTCAACGTTTGGATCAATATAACAAGGACACTGCAGGCGTGTGGGGGTGTACACGCTGCTACTACTGCAATGCGGTATGTCCGATGGATGTGGCACCCATGGATCAGATCAGCAAAATCAAACAGTCCATTCTAGAAAAAGACACTGTTCCCTCTAGCCGAGCCATTCGCCATCGCCGGACGCTGGTGGATTTGGTGAAAGAAGGTGGATGGATTGATGAGCGGAAGTTTGGCCTGCGGGTTGTGGGAAACAACTTCCGTGATTGGCGAGGCATGGCCAGCTTAGGGCCATTGGGATTACGGATGCTGGTGCGGGGCAAGTTTCCTTTGCTATTCGAGCCATCGGAAGGGAAAGAGACGGTACGATCGCTCATCGACTCCATCAAAGCGGTAGAATCAAAACGTTCGTGAGTCGATGTGATGTATGTCAGAAAATGATGCGATGACAACGCCTGCCTCGCCTTCTGCCCCAGAGGCCGAGCCGAGCACACCCCCTACCAGTACAGACGTCGAACCGGCGTTTGGCTGGACACGGTATGCCGAGGTGATCAACGGGCGTTTTGCCATGCTTGGGTTCATTTTGGTGTTGCTGATTGAACTCATTACCCATCAGGATTTTATTACCTGGTTGGGCTTCCGGTAGGTCAGTCATCGTCTACTTATGGGTTGAGTCTTACCTGATGTCATCCTCTGAACACGCCTCCTCCTCCAATATTGCGCTCCAAACAACCGCCAAGAATCTTGGGATTCCCGTTATCCAGCGGCATATTTTTCTGTGTACTGATCCGACAAAGCCAAAATGCTGCGATCGCGACACCAGCCTTGCCGCCTGGAACTATCTTAAGAAGCGCCTCAAGGATCTTTCCCTCGATACCCCGACCGATGTGCGCCCCACCTGCGTGTTTCGCACCAAAGCGGATTGTCTACGCATCTGCCAGCAGGGCCCTATCATGGTCATTTATCCTGACGGGGTATGGTATCACAGTGTCACTGCCGAGGTGGTTGAGCGCATCATCCAAGAACACCTCCTCAACAATAGGGTGGTCGACGACTATGCCTTTGTGGTGCATCCGCTAACCGTAGAGCCGGAGGCAGATGCGATCGCTCCTCCCTCTACGCCCGAATCAACCAATGCTTCTGATGGATGAAGTAGAGTTGCATGGTGAGCGATCGCTACAAATAGAGAAATTATCAAAGGCGGCACCCGGATTCGAACCGGGGATGGAGATTTTGCAGACCTCTGCCTTACCACTTGGCTATGCCGCCACCTTAAAGCGCTGCGCCGTATACATGACGCTAAAAACACGACGCCAAAAACGCAACCGAATAACAAGTATAGCGTTACGTGCTTGAGTAAAACCAA
>JBCBSL010000562.1:0-3039 GCA_039819145.1 Cyanobacteria bacterium J06638_22 | reverse complement strand
CGGCTTCGATAATATCCAAGCCGTAGCAAAGCCGTTATATTTTTCCTCAGGTTATCTCTACAAGCACTCAGTTGTTAGAGGCGTCCAAGCATATAAATTTCTGCATGACTTGATAGAGACGGATCTGCTGCTTTGTAGCTGGCTCCAGCGCAAAAAGCTTGAGCCCTAAGATGTGGGCATGATTCTCGGCAAACTCTCTGGCTTCGGGAAGGGATTTCGCCTGAATGAGCAGATCGTCAGCCAGCTCAGTAGTTTCCTGGAATGAGAATTCTGCGACGAACATTTACCTACTCCTATGCATTGATGATATGTAGTGGGTGTTGTAGTTGTTCTGCTTGGCCTCTAGCCTTCCCAGATACGATCGCTACTTAACCCTTCTTTACCAAAACAACATAGATTACCTTGATATTCATCCATGAATTCCCGGATCTTGAGGAAGAACTATAGATTTTCGAGAAGCAGAATTTTTATGTATTTATCTCAGAAGTCAAGGCTAAGCTGCCCGTAGTATAAGGAGAAGATTGAATGGCTGAAACCAATGCACCTGGAATTCGGATGGAGCAGTATACGCTAAAGCATCCGAAGGAAGTATTGATCGTGACGGCAGTGATTGATGGCGAACCCGATCAAGTTGCCATTTTTCGAGGTTTTTCCAGTTCGTTGATGCGCCCAACAGCCTTTGATCCAGAGGTGCCTGTCCTACCAACAAATTGCGAGATTGTCGCGGTCGATCGCTTGCAAGGCCCATATGACCCTGCACAGCCTCAATATATAGAGAAAGGAATTACCTGGGAAACCATGGATACACGGCTTCAAGATTTGGGGCTGTAGTCTGCATAAGCCAAATGGGGTTGAGCAATATAAATCAGGACTGACGCAGAAATGACCTCATCTTGAGTAAATGCGTTGATTTTGTGGTCGTATACGATCACAAAATCAACAAAATGAGTAAGACCTAAGAAATTGTTTCGGATATCGGAGATTGAAGGCAGAATGTGGGGACAGTGAAGCACTTAGTATTTGTGTCAATAGGTATTTAGACTTCTTAAACAACAAGTGCTATGCTTCGCTGAGTGTGATGTGTGGAGTGTTGACAAATGGTTTTATCTCCGGTGTTTAAGGCTGCCGATCAAGTAGAAAGTAGAGATGCCAGGATTGAACAGTCGATAGCCCTTGATGGTCTGCGTGCAGACTATCAGAAGCCGCTAAACTTGCCCTCTGGACGACTGTTTGGAACGGATGGCATTCGTGGAAATGCGAACGAATTACTGACTCCCGCGCTGGCATTTCGAATTGGATTTTGCGCTGGCCAGGTTTTGGGGGGTGATTCACAGCATCCATTTATTTTGGGATGGGATTCTCGGAACTCTAGCGAGCAGTTGGCGATCGCCCTTTCAGACGGCTTAGCAGCAGCGGGATCTTCTGTGTGGCAAGTTGGTCTGTGCCCAACGCCTATGGTGTCTTTTCTCTGTCACTTTGCTGGAGCCGCTGCGGGGATAATGATCTCTGCGAGCCACAATCCACCCCAAGACAACGGCATTAAATTTTTTGGTGCCGATGGCACTAAATTATCAAGTACCCAGCAGCAAGAGATTGAATTTGCCTTACGCCAAGAGAGCTCGGTTGGGGTCGTCTTCCCGATCCAAACGGGTCTGAGCTTTGTTAATCGAGCTGATTTGGCTCAAGCGTATGTGGAGGCACTCCATGCCCCACTCAAAGAACAGCTTGATTTGACCGGGATGCGCGTGGTTCTAGATTTGGCATGGGGATCTGCCACTCGGTTTGGCGAACAACTTTTCCAAGAGTTAGGGGCAGAGGTCATAGCGCTGCATGCTTCCCCCAATGGCGATCGCATCAATGTTAACTGTGGTTCTACCCATCCAGCCTCGATGCAGGCGGCAATTCAGGCACACAATGCTGATCTCGGATTCGCCTTTGATGGCGATGCTGACCGCGCGATCGCCATGGATAATAAGGGCCGACTCATTGATGGAGACTATATTCTCTACCTCTGGGGCAGTCTGCTGAAACGCCAAGGTAACCTACCGGGTGACATGATTATTTCCACCGTCATGGCCAATCTGGGTTTTGAGCGGGCATGGCAGCGTCAGGGAGGACACCTAATTCGGACGGCTGTCGGTGATCAGCATGTGCATACCGAAATGCTGAAGCAGGGCGCAGTCCTGGGTGGCGAACAGTCTGGACACATCATTTGCCACCACTACGGCATTTCTGGGGATGGGCTGCAAACAGCACTGCATCTAACGCATCTGATAAAACAAAGCGGCGTCTCTCTAGCCGATTTACGGGAGCAGAGTTTCCAAACATTCCCTCAACTCCTGCGGAATGTGCGCGTTGTTGATCGCGATCGCCGCCTCAACTGGCAAGACTGCGATCCCATCCAGCGATCCATTGCTCGGGCTGAGGCAGCAATGGGCGACCAGGGGCGTGTCTTGGTGCGCGCATCGGGGACAGAACCTGTGATTCGCGTCATGGTGGAAGCGTTTGATGCTGCAATCACGGAATATTGGACGAGCGCGATCGCAGAAACTGTACAGATTCACCTTGCGGCCTAAGGTGCGGAGCATCCTAAAGATTAGGATGGGTAATGACAAGACTCGGCAAGGGTTCTCACTTGCCGAGTCTTAGTTTTTTTTGATGCTTCAACAGCTTTACCCTTGTCGCGATTCATTTCTTAGATAACAGCATTGGAATCACCATCCGTATCTTGCTGAGCCGTATTGGGCTGAATCGCGTCTTGTTGGGATAGATTTGCTGCCTCTGAAGTCTGAGACGCCGTCTCTTCGGCGATCGCCTCTTCAATGAACAATCGTGCTAGGCGATTGTAAGTACCCGCTCCGATGTATTGCGGATAAGCGTGAGAGCGACTATACACCCAAATAAGATCTTCCCCATCAAAAATGCGGACATCTTGAAGCCAGCTTTGACACTTGGGTTTAAGGGAATTGGCTACCTCTAGAGCATCTGTCCAGCGCTCAAACTCCTCAGAGTAGCCACGGGTAAGGACTCGAAACATAT
>JBCBSL010000561.1:0-3039 GCA_039819145.1 Cyanobacteria bacterium J06638_22 | reverse complement strand
CAATTCCTTGGAATTGACTCGGAAAATAAGCAGGCCTTTTAGCTTTTATACGATGGTTTTTAGATTGAAAATCACAGCCTTTAAGAAAAGGTTTAATTGCATTTTTTTAATTAAAAAAGCGGGGACATTGCCGACAATGTCCCCATAATTTTGCTGACCTTTTCAGTCTTCATCTATACGCCTTGACCTCATGGAAGATAGACAAAGGGAACGTCAGCTTAGCCGTTGTAGTAACGGGTTTCTAGCCAAGTGCGAACCTCAGATTCAGAATTGAACATAAGGCGTTCTTGTGTTTGTGGGTCGTATACTTTCCAAACAAGTGTCCCGTTTTGCGATACGGTGGAAATCCGGGGTTCGTTATTGGAGGTCAGGAAGCGAACAAATCCATTCAGAATGGCTTGCCATTTGGACGTGCGAGCAGGACGCTGATGGATGAAGGAAGATGGAGTAATGAAATGAGAAGAAGTCCAGATAGATGTTGAGCTTTTCATGGTGAAACCTATTGAATAAGGGATTAATTTGTGGTGAAAAGCGAACCTTGATTCGCTCGATGTTTCTACTTTAGAAATTTCACACCAAACATTCAAAAGGTTTCATACATCGCTACTATGAATAATATTCATCCATCTATTGCGTTCATGGAGTAGCGTTTGAGGTAAGCAGCCAGTCCCCGATCTTGTTGCCGTTTGCCCCGCTAGACCAACCCAAAAGCACCTTTCAGGGATTCTCTATAAATGCGCGAACAAATAAAGCTATCTCAATTGCGATCGCTCATTGCCGTTGCCGAAACTGGTAATTTCAGCGAGGCGGGGCTGCGGCTGGGCATTTCCCAATCGGCGGTGAGCCATGCGATCGCCAGTCTAGAAACGGAAATGGGCGTCGTCCTCTTCTCGCGGGGACGCCATGGCGCACACCTGACCCCCGTGGGCGAGCGCATCCTAAACCATGCCCAGGACATGATGACCTCTCTGGAGCAAATGGAGCGCGAAGCCAACCTATCGCGGGGATTGCGCGGCGGCGACCTACGGATTGGGGTCTTTCGCAGCGTGGCTACCCATGTCTTACCCGAGCTATTGGCTCAGTTTCGCACGCGCTACCCCGACGTCAATGTCTCGATCCAAGAATTTCGTGGAGACGATAGTACAGAAGATGCCCTGCGCAAGGGGTCGGTCGATCTGGGTTTCATTTGTTTGCCCCCCACCGATGAATTTGAGTGCTGGGAGCTGTTGCGAGATGAGTACATTGTGCTGTTTCCACCCACGGCCAACGTCCCAAAAGCTCTTGATTGGGAGGATTTTAGCCGCTTTCCACTGATCTTGCCCACCGTTGATGATTATTGCTTCCTGCTCATTCATCAGCACTTTGAACAACTTCATCAACCACTGCAGGCAGCCTACAACATCAAAGAAGATTCCACCATTGTCAGCATGGTGATGCGCGGGTTAGGGATTACGGTTATGGCGCGACTGGCGGCTGAACCGCTCCCCCCCGGCATTCAGATACGATCGCTCCCCGTCCCCCTGGAACGGGTCGTCCGCGTGGCGGTGCTGAATGGGGCGCTCCATTCCCCGGCACTCTATGCCTTCTTGGATTTGTTGAAAACCGCAACCTACCCCACCAATCTGACGTCTACACCCGATCTCGTGCCCCAGAGCTAAAACCGAGTCGGATTAGAAAAAACATTCATATTTTCCAATCCGGATTCAATGCGATTTATGCGCCCGATCGCATAAACAATAGCCAGATTCCCACGAGCGCGATCACAACCCCAATCACAGCGCGGGGAGATAGACGTTCGCCAGCCCAAATAGAGAGGGGGAGCGCAAACAGCGGGCTCGTCGCACCCAGCGATTGGGCGATGCCCGCCGCTGTGAACTTGAGCGCGGTTTGTTGCAGCCAGATGCCCAGGAAAGTGCTACCAAAGGCCGTAGCTGCAACAATGGCAAAGGTTCGGGGCGATCGCAACCACTTCAAATCCTCCAGCTCTCCCGACTGCCGTCCCAACCAAAGGGCAATCACCAATACTCCGGCGAGTAGCCGAATTAGCGTGCTCCAGAGGGTGCTGATATCGCTATCCACCAACGCGGCTCGCGACAAGACAGCTCCACTGGCCTGACTAAGGGCGGCCACAAGACCCAACCCGATGCCTCGCCAAACATGAGGCGATCGCACAGTGGTGGTCGACCCTTGCTCCATCACCACCCAAGTGACGCCCCCGACCGTCAGGAAAATGCCCATCCAGGCGATCGCATTTAGGGTTTCTTGCAGGAAGAAGACCGCAATTAATGCGGCCAGGGGTGGTGCAAGGGATTCCATCAACAGTGCCCGCCGCGCCCCCAGGGTGTTGATGCTACCAAAAAATGCGGTATCACCCAGGCCGATCCCGATCGCCCCACTTAGCATTAGGTAAAGCAACGCTTGCCGAGTGAGAGCCGATGGGTTGTCCTGCAACACCCACAGCGTTATCAGCAGCAAGACAATGGCAATCACACTTTTCGTGCCATTCAAAACAAGGGGCGATATCCGCCGCCCCAGCTTGAGGTAGATAAAAGACGCGATCGCCCAAATGAGCGCGGCACTGAGCGCCGCAATTTCACCCTTGAACAGAGATAGAGGCATCAACATAAATAATGGAATGAATAAGACAGCCCCTAGAACATGAGGCAATTTTCAAACCTCTCCGCCCCATGGCATCGTCAACCCCTGCCCCAGCAATCTCGCAAAGCGAGCACTGAGAGGTGATGCGGAGCGCAGAAGGGATGCCAAGGAATTGCTTTGACGATTTGCCTTGACGGTTTGCTTGAACGGTTCGCTAGATGGGACTAAGGTTTCAGACATCCACGCGATCGCTGACAAGAGAGGTTTCAGCTCTTCTCCAAAAAGAAAATTTCCCCTAAATTCTCGTATTTTCGTGAAAAGGCTGTGGAGTTTCTCAGCATATTTCGGCAAGCTTAGATCAGCGTTTTAGGTCAAGATTTTAAATTGTAGAAGACACCGTTCAAGTTTTGTCTGATTAGATAATCTGGCGATCGCGTTTAA
>JBCBSL010000560.1:0-3040 GCA_039819145.1 Cyanobacteria bacterium J06638_22 | reverse complement strand
CAAAGCAGCGGGCGCAAACGATAGTTGGGTTCTTCAACCGGATTTGATATTACAGCTACACACATACCTCGGCTTGGAGGTTGCTCAGCCGACGTTCCTTGAGCAACGTCACAAGGGACATCTGTAGTGATCTTCAAAGAATTGGGATAAAGCTTTCAAAAACTGATTTGCCCGCATCACAATGCGAAAGGCCGTACAGCCTTGTGAGAGCAGCGCCTTGTTGGAATAGTGCCTTAGCGTGAGGCGCGATAGAGCAAAAATGCTCCGATCCCAAAGCCAAAAAGATTGGGCAACCATGCACCGATAATCGGTGGCAATGCCCCAACCTGGGCGATCGCCCCACTCAAAAAGGCCAACAGGTAATAGGTGAAGACCAGCAAAATGCTCAAGGCAAAGCTCACCGCACGTCCCGTGCGTCGCAACTGGCAACCCACCGCAGTTCCGACGATGCCAAAAGCGATGCAGGTGAAGGGCAACGCGTACTTCTGGTGGATCCGAACCCGGAGTTCGCGAATCTTGTCGGCATCACCGCTTTGCTCGACCAGGCGTAGGTATTCCTGGGATTGAGCAATATTCATCTCGCTGTAGCCCCGGTTGCGGGTCGCCAGATCGAGGGGCGATCGCGGAATGTTCAGGGTTTGTTCTTCAAACTTGATGATGTTACGGAATGAGCCATCCGCAGACACCACATAGATGGTTCCATCGAAAAAGGTCCAAGCGCTGGACTCTTCATTCCATCGAGCTGTTTTTGCACTGATGATCTGATCCAGGCTACCCCGCGAAAAGTCGAGGATTGTCAGCCCACCCATCTGCTCTCCGTCGAAGGTTTTGGCGTAGAACATGCGCGACATGAAGGTGCCGCGATCGCCATCCTCCCGGATCACATCCTCAAATTCTTGGTAGAGAATATCCTCTTCCCGAAAACTGGGTTCATCATCATCCAACGCCCGTGCCAGGGTCGTGGAGGCGCGGTAGTTCGCCGCCGGGACAATACTTTCATTGAACAGAAAGGTGAGTCCCGTGATCAGGGTGCAAAAGACCAATGCTGGCACCAACATGCGGTAGACCGTGACCCCACAACTCCGCAGTGCAATCAATTCACTATCACTGGAGAGGCGGCTAAAAGTCATCAGCGCCGACAGCAGCACAGACATCGGGAACGAGTAGGCAATGAACTGCGGAATTTTGAGAACCAGAACTTCCATGGCCGCAGCAATGGACAGCCCCGAATCCAAAATTTCGTTGACTAAGTAAAACAAGCTATCGAGGGAGACACCCAGGGCCGTAAATGCGCCAACCCCAAACAGAAACGGAGCGAGCAACTCCAGGAAGAGATAGCGATCCATGACGGGGATGCGCCATCCACTATCACGACGACCGGGAAGGGGTTGGGGGATATGGGGAACCTGAGTAGTCATAGGACGAATAGGTCGGAGTGATTTGGAGGAACGACAGCAAGCCAAACGAACAATGCGACAGTCTGCAGCAGCAACGACCCATTACCAGGATGCCACGAACCCGAAGCGATGGGCATCGGCTCAGAAGCGATGGGCATCGGCTCAGATCTGAAAGGCTTCTCCCAGATAATATTGACGCACCAACGGATTTTCGTAGAGTTCGTCGGTGCTGCCAGAAGCCAAGATTCTACCGTCGCGCATAATGTAGGAGCGGTCGGTAATTGCCAGGGTTTCGCGGACGTTGTGATCGGTAATCAAGATACCCATCTGGCGATCGCGCAATTGGGCAATGATGGACTGAATTTCGGAAACAGCGATTGGGTCAACCCCAGCGAAGGGTTCATCCAGCAGCAAGAAGTGGGGGCCATTGGCTCCAGATGCCAGAGCGCGGGCGAGTTCCGTGCGTCGCCGTTCGCCCCCAGAAACGCGATTACCAGGGGTGTCGGCCACTTTTTCCAGACGAAATTCCTTGAGCAAATGATGCAGGCGATCGCCCCGCTCATCCTTGGGAACAGCCGATTGCTCCAGCACGAGCAAAATGTTGTCGCGCACACTAAGGTGACGGAAAATGCTGGGTTCCTGCGCCAGATAGCCAATGCCCAGGCGCGATCGCTCCGGCATAGGGAGATTGGTAATGTTGCGATCGTTCAGCCAGACTTGTCCTTGGTTTGGCCTTTCGACGCCCGTCACAATGTAAAACGTGGTTGTCTTGCCTGCACCGTTTGGGCCTAGCAATCCAACAATTTCGCCCTGGGAAACGGATAAGTTTACCCGATTTACTACGGGACGCTTTCCATAGGACTTGTGGATGTTTTCGAGCAGAATTCTCAACGATGTTCCCCAATCAAAGGTAGATGAAGAAAGCGATCACTGGCAAAAACTAAGACTCGATTCTATCAAGCAGCCGGGTAATCCGCTGCAAACTGAAACCGAATTGAGGCACGTTTGGGTTGGCGTATGGATGGGGGGCATCCACACTCTCAACGGACGAAGCCGCTCCAATGAACAGCGTGCCATGAGCGCACTGACATTGATGCGGGGGCAGCATCGGGCTTGCTAAAGAGACTCAGGCCCTTTGAATTCGGGCTTGGGGTTGAAGGTATCAACCGGAGCGGGAGCTGCACCGGGCACAGTTTCGGGCAGTTCTGCATCGGGGACAAGATAGATGGCCTCGACTTGCTCGCCGCGATCGGGCTGGGCCACGAAGCGCCCCTCGTCAATCAGGTAGGTAATCACTTCGCCCCGCAAGCTATTGCCTTCTTGCAGGACATAGACATCGCCCCGCAGCACAATCCGTCGCTCTCGGCTGAAGTATTGCGCTTGCACAGCCGTGGCCTGAATCTGGCGGGCGGGGTAGTTGATGCGGACGTTCCCCCGCGCGGTAATCACGCCAGTAATTGAGTTGGCTTCTTGGATATCCGACTCCAACCGCAAGGGCTGACTGGCTTCAGCTGGAGTGGCCGTCTGCGCGGTAGCATAGCGCGGTAGCAGCGAACTCAGCGTGCCGCCTCCAATGACGGTTAGCAGGGCGATCGCCATTCCCAGCGTCGCAGGGCGGGTCGAGGGGCGAGTCAGAGCATGGG
>JBCBSL010000559.1:0-3050 GCA_039819145.1 Cyanobacteria bacterium J06638_22 | reverse complement strand
GAGGCGATCGTCAATTGCGTCAATTGCCTGGTGGTGGAATGCAGGAAACGCAGAGATCCTACTATGAACGTGATGCAGATTTATTCATGTGCAAATTGTAGAAAGCTTTATTTCTGTAATTTGCACATGAATAAATCTGATCGGAGGATGAGCGATCGCACCAACAGAGATCGTCGTGCTCCCCTGGAGAGAAATCTCTGTTGGCTTACCATGAGTTTCATTCCCCCTCAAGGGGACTGAGGTTGTGAACTCGTAGTCCGAACGAGGCAAATCTCTCATTTTAGTTTCCGTCCCCTTGCGCGGTAATGGATTGAAGAAGCAAAGCTTGCGCGCAAACGTTGATTATGCGTTGGGAGGAGCGTTGTACTTCAGAATACTTATTGGGTGGTGAATTTCGTTGTTATTCTCCTGCTTTCAATATTTGATCTACCGTTAGTCGCAAGCTTGGAAAACTTGGTGATACCAGCGAATCTCCTCGGCGAAAAAGCTGTGTCTCATACACCCCCTCTACCAACCGACACACGGTAATCGTCGGCTGCTTAGGGTTGCCGATGTAGCGGCGACCGCCCAACCCCCGGTAATCGACAATCCAATATTCTGCGACGCCCATCGTCTCATAGTCCTCAAACTTGCGGGCATAGTCATCGGGCCAGTTCGTTGAAGTCACCTCCACCAGCAACTTGACCGAACGGCCCTGAGTGATCACTGACGCTTGCTCCCACATCGGCTCCTGCGCCAGCGTCGTCCGATCCAGCATCAGTACATCGGGCTTGTAGCCCGTCTCTGCCTCTAACGGCTGCACCATCGCTGTGTTGGGAATGAAGTAATCCAAATCCTCCTGATCCAGCAACACGTTCAACTTGCGGTTGAGCAACCCCACTACCTGTTCATGCGGTCCCGTCGGCTGCATCTCAAATACCACTCCATCGTGCAGCTCGTACCGCCCCGTCTCCGGCTTCCACGCCAGAAACTCTTGAAAACTTATCAACTGGGAAACCGCTTGTACCATTTCGCAGAATCATACCCTCTCGCTACTCAACTGACCCTGTATAGGGTACCTTGACTCAAAAATAGATCCCCTGGTAGCCGACGATCAAGCAGGTTCATATATCTATGATCTCAAACGACTAAAGCCACCAGCAATCCATTCATTTCCTCTAAGAGTAATCCATGAAAAAAGTTGTCCGTTTAGCCCTCATCCCCCAGCCTCTTCTCCCAAAATGGGCGAAGAGGAGCCGGATTCAAAGTCCCTCTCCCAGAGCGGGAGAGGGACTTAGGGTGAGGGCTTACAGGGGATGCTTTATTAGTTGGACGACTCTAAAATGGTATCCATTTCTTCCCCAAACAGTTCACATATCCGTCCCAAACCGTCTTCTCGTTGACATTTTCGCGCAGGGAGAATATCAAAGCAAACATAATCGCTTGCGGGGTGATGGATTGAAGAAGGTGCCAGAGAGCGACCTAGCACCGCTAATTCATGTGGTTTCCGTCCCCTTGCGGGGTGATGGATTGAAGAAGGTAGACCCAAGGCAAAAAGCTTTGGCCCATAGGGGTTTCCGTCCCCTTGCGGGGTGATGGATTGAAGAAGATTCGCTGGCCGCATGTGGGTACCCACAAAGGGGTATGTTTCCGTCCCCTTGCGGGGTGATGGATTGAAGAAGGATTGCTTGCCAATGAACTTGCGCAGCAATGCACAGTTTCCGTCCCCTTGCGGGGTGATGGATTGAAGAAGTTTAAGTGGTGAATCCACTGGCATGTTTGTTCTGTTTCCGTCCCCTTGCGGGGTGATGGATTGAAGAAGTCGTTGTCGTGACATCCAAAGGGTTGCCAAGAGTTTCCGTCCCCTTGCGGGGTGATGGATTGAAGAAGTTTAAGTGGTGAATCCACTGGCATGTTTGTTCTGTTTCCGTCCCCTTGCGGGGTGATGGATTGAAGAAGTCGTTGTCGTGACATCCAAAGGGTTGCCAAGAGTTTCCGTCCCCTTGCGGGGTGATGGATTGAAGAAGTCGTGGCAGAGTAATGTCTGCAATTTGTGAGGGTTTCCGTCCCCTTGCGGGGTGATGGATTGAAGAAGCTTTTGCTTAAACCCTGACATCAGGGGCAACGAATAAGGTTTCCGTCCCCTTGCGGGGTGATGGATTGAAGAAGCCTTTTTCGTCTCAGATGAAAGAGGTACTCTTGGTTTCCGTCCCCTTGCGGGGTGATGGATTGAAGAAGCTGTAAAATTAGATGCATGTTTAGCTGGTATAGGCCGTTTCCGTCCCCTTGCGGGGTGATGGATTGAAGAAGGCGCTTACATCGGTGCAACGTGAGATCTATTTTGTTTTCGTCCCCTTGCGGGGTGATGGATTGAAGAAGCTGTATGTTGATGGTCAGCCAACTAGCCCAGTAAAGACAAAGGTTTCCGTCCCCTTGCGGGGTGATGGATTGAAGAAGTACATCGGACACGTATGTCACTGACACACAAGAGTTTCCGTCCCCTTGCGGGGTGATGGATTGAAGAAGTTGTAAAGGCTGCCCTCAGCCTAATAAGTGCACGCAGTTTCCGTCCCCTTGCGGGGTGATGGATTGAAGAAGACTCAATAGCCCAATGATTTGGGCACGTTTTGAGTTTCCGTCCCCTTGCGGGGTGATGGATTGAAGAAGAGTACGAGTGCAATCCGTTTTGTAAATTTGTGGTGGGTTTCCGTCCCCTTGCGGGGTGATGGATTGAAGAAGACTGGGTACAAGCAACCCACTGGTGGCGCAAGCTGGTTTCCGTCCCCTTGCGGGGTGATGGATTGAAGAAGCCGAATCTCTTGGGGACGGTGGATTGTGGTACCGCAGTTTCCGTCCCCTTGCGGGGTGATGGATTGAAGAAGTTACGCTTATGGAGAGCTGCATAGAACATGCCACGGTTTCCGTCCCCTTGCGGGGTGATGGATTGAAGAAGCCGCAACAACAATGGTGTGATTGACTGGATGGCATGTTTCCGTCCCCTTGCGGGGTGATGGATTGAAGAAGAGTCACCTTGCAAAAGTCTGATGGTACAGGGCTTTCATATACCCAAA
>JBCBSL010000558.1:0-3052 GCA_039819145.1 Cyanobacteria bacterium J06638_22 | reverse complement strand
GAAGCGGCGTGTCCACGCCGCTTCTCGAAAAAAATCATACCCTCAGCCAGCAATACCAAAAATGTATGGGGGCTTGTTTGTTTAGAGGTTGTTTATGGTTGTTTTTGCGTGTTGATGCATGTTGCCGTCTGATTTGTTGATTAATCGGGTGAGGGGGGAGTCGCTGGAACCTCGGCGGTTGCTGTTGAATGGGCAGAATCGGGCGATCGCTACCGACCTGATCACCATCTTCCAGCAGCATGTGGGCAAGACCCTGGGAGAGCTAGACACCCAACTACGGGAGCTAGAAGGGGAAGAAACCGATTTCAAAATTAAGCGCGGGCTGGCACATTTGTTGAAAGCCGATGCCTTTAGCCAGTTTGAGCAGGTGAGTCCTCTAGAACCGCAGGAATTGCGGAAACTCCTGTTTACTCTCGCGGCCCAAACGGTTCCTGTTCCCCAAAATGCCGATCGCACGCTAGCAACCTTGGGCGATCGCCTCAGCGCCGAACTGGAACGAGAAGTGCCACCCACCGAAATTCTGCAGGGGATCTATGCCGACCTAAAGGAAAACCGCATCCTCACCCGCTTCGACGCGCCGGAACCCGATGCTCTTTTGCACCGCTACAACCTGTCCCAAGTACAGGGCATTTTCTACAAAGCCACCCACATCCGCATCAACGCCCACCGCAATGATCCAGGGGAATACAAGCTACTCTTCCGCTATCTCAAGCTGTTTGGGCTGATGACCTACATCGAAGGGGATGCTGATCAGGGCTTCACGCTAACGATCGATGGGCCAGCCAGCCTTTTCTCCAGTAGCACCCGCTATGGCACCGATATCGCCAAGCTGATTCCGGCTCTACTGCACGTCACAAAATGGAGCCTGGACGCTGCTCTCCAGTGGCGTGATAGCTACAGCCGCACCCCAAAATCCTGCCGCTTCACCCTCGACTCTGCCTGTAACCTGGTGAGCCACTATCCGCCGGGAAAACCCTACGACAGCCAGGTCGAAGCGTCCTTTGCCGATCGCTGGAGCCGTCTCAAAACCGACTGGCAACTAGAACGTGAGGTGGACTTGCTGCCCATTCCCGGCAGTGTGATGATTCCCGACTTTCGCCTGGTTCACCCGGACGGGCGCAGCGTGCTGCTCGAAATCGTGGGCTACTGGCGACCCGACTACCTCCGCAAGAAGTTTTCTCAGGTGCGCCAGGCCGAAAACACGAACCTGGTGCTGGCGGTATCCGAGCGCCTGAACTTAGAAAAAGCAGGCGTCCGTTTACAGGATGTACCTGTCCCGATTGTTTGGTTCAAGGGAAAGTTGGATCCGCAGGCGGTACTGGGTGTACTAGAAACCTTTGAATAAAGTCAACTCCACCACCAGATGAATATAGCGCTACGCACTTAGACAAAATCCAACACGATTCTGAACGCCGCGCAGCAAAAGGGAGTCAAACCATTATTGAAAGTGAGTTCTTAGCGAGCAGGCATTAGGTAGGGGATGAAATATCGAGCAAACACCCGTTGGGATCCACCGTCAGGAATCGCCGCTGGCCATAGAATTCGTCGCGGGGGGGTTGCAAAATTTCTAACCCCATTGAGCAGGCTTTCTCGTAAACCGCGTCTACATCGGCAACCACAAATGTCAGGTACATTCCCGTCGGCGCGGTTTGATACCGCTCGGGGACGAGATCATGATCGCGACGAATGATGCCCAACTCCAGATCGGGGCTGTCGGGCAAGGAGAGCTGGACGTACCAATCGCTGTCGTACTTGACGTGAAGATTAAGCAACGCCACGTAGAAGTCGCGGCTCTCGGAAAGGCGATCGGAGCACAGGTTGGGTAATAGTCGCTGCATCGTTAGGTCTGAGGGTTGGGGAATGGACTCGTTGCAGTTAATTCATGCTCAGGACAGGAAAGACGTCAATCGTTGTACATCAATGTAAGATTCCACCACATCTGCTAGCACGTCCAGCATCATTTCTCGTTGTTCGCGGTAGTTGGAAATCCCCGTCGGCAATGAGGAGAGTCCCCGCTGTTGGCGTAGGCGGTTGAGCCACGCCCGCCGCCAAGCTCCATTGTCGAACACTCCGTGGAGATAGGTGCCCCACAAGGATTGGGTCGAATCGACATAGCCCAGGGATCTGTCATCAAACATGGCATGGTATTCCACTCCCTCAGGCCCCTCATCTTCGGCGAGGTGGCTGCGTCCCTGGTGGAGTTCATACCCGGCCACGGGCAAACCCATCTGCGGGTAGTTGGAGGTTACTTGTCGCTGGCGAGCAATTTTTTGGCCGTTGATCACGGTTTTAAGGGGCAACAGATCTAAGCCGCGATACCGCCCTTCGTGACCCTCCACCCCTTCTGGATCCGCCAGCACTTTACCCATGAGTTGGAAACCGCCACAAATCCCCATGACTGTTCCGCCAGATGCTGCATAGTTTTGCAATGCCTCGGCCATTCCGGTTTTTTGGAGGGCGAGCAGATCCCCAATCGTCGTTTTTGAACCGGGCAAGATGACGGCATCGGGATAGCCGAGTTGTTCTTTAAGGTTGACATACCGGACATTGACACTGGGTTCAGAGTCGAGCGGTTCAAAGTCCGTGAAGTTTGCAATGCGGGGGAGGCGAATGACGGCGATGTTGACATCGGCGGAAGATGCCCGGCTGGGGCGATCGAGCAAGGATAGCGAATCTTCGGCAGGAAAAACGCTATCCATCCAGGGAATGACGCCGACGACGGGGATGCCCGTGCGGTTTTCGAGCCATTCAATCCCCGGTTGCAGGAGCGATCGCTGTCCTCGAAACTTATTAATAACGATCCCTTTAATGAGCGCGCGTTCCTCAGGCTCCAGGAGTTCCAGGGTGCCAACCACCTGGGCAAACGCACCGCCTCGGTCAATATCTACCACCAAGACCGTCGTGGCATTGAGATAACTGGCGACCTTCATATTCGTTAGATCGCGGTGCTTGATATTGACCTCGACCGGGCTGCCAGCCCCTTCACACACAACCAAATCAAACTCTTCCCCCAGACGGGCTAGGGATTCTTCAATGGCCTGCCACCCTGGAG
>JBCBSL010000557.1:0-3060 GCA_039819145.1 Cyanobacteria bacterium J06638_22 | reverse complement strand
GAAGCTGGAGCAATTCACCGCGAAACGGGCATGGATGTGGAAATGTTTACGCACGGAGCCATGTGCATGGCCTACTCCGGGCATTGCACCATTTCCAATTTCACCGCCGGACGCGATTCTAATCGAGGCGGTTGCATCCAATCCTGCCGGATGCCTTACTTCCTTAAATCAGATGCAGATTCAACGAACCCTAAGGCTCCCGCTGAACCCATTACCTTTATGTCTTCCCGTGATCTTTGGGGAATTGGGCAAGTGGATGAATTCTTCCGCCAGGGCATTTGCTCCCTCAAAATAGAAGGGCGGATGAAGTCGTCCTTTTACGTGGCGATCGCCACTTATGTTTACCGTCGCTTGATTGATGCCTACGCGGCTGGCCACTGGTCTGAGGCTCTGTTGGATTGGGCTACTGCCGAGTTGCGATCGCTGCCCAACCGCGACTACTTTTCTGGCTCCTTGGATGCCCCAGCGGGACATGACTCCGTCTTTCACAAGCACTATGGCGTCAACCCCGGAACCTATCAATACAGCGGCATGGTGATGGAAACCCACCCATCAGAGGTCGTGCTCCATAGCCTGGAGCCCCTCGCTGTCGGCGACACCCTCGAATTTGTTCCCCCCCACGGCGACCCCATTGTTTGGCCCGTTACCGAACTTTATTCTGTGCTGGGGGAGCGGCGATCGCATGTCCGCCAAGAAAGCGTCGTCAAACTGCCCCGTACCCTGCTTCCCGACCAGGGACAAGCGCTAAAGCCCTTCACCGTCATGCGCCATGCCCAAATACCAGCAACGCCAAGCCCTGAGCTATCCGTTGTGTCCTAATTTGTCTTGCCTTCCCCTTTGCCGTTGCGCCGTTGTGCTTCCTTTCAGTCAAGAGCTGTGCCTTTCAACACTTTCGTCTCTTCCATTGCCGACCTTGAGCGCTGCATCGCTGCGCCCGATCTCACTGAAGTGCTGATCGAGCCGATGCTGCTGGCACGCCAGGGGCGCTTAGGGGAAAAAGCGGCTCAGGACTTAGCGATCGCCGCCCGCACTAGGGGGTTACGCCCCGTGCTGGTCTGGGATGCCCTGATGCCCCAGCGTGCCATGGAAACCGTAGGAGAACGGCTGCAACAGTGGGATATCTCTGCCTTCGCTGCCGTGCGGGTCAACGATTTGGGTGCGGCGGCCTGGGTACAGACGCATCATCCCAACCTGCCGCTGCAACTGATTGCAGAAACTGGAAACCACAACCTGTTGGCCTTGCAGGGATGGTGCGCGTTATTGGGAGATACCCTGGAGCGACTGATTCTCTCCATCGAACTACCGGAAGCCCAGTTGATCCAATACTGTCAGGCATTGCCTGTGCCCTGCGAAGTGTTGGGAGCTGGCCCCATTTTGCTGTTCTACTCGCCGCGATCGCTCCTTTCGGATCCCCTACAAGCGGATGTTGAAGACACGGCCCATATCGCCGCTACCATCGCCTTTGAGGAGAATCCCGATCGCCCATTTCCTACCATGGAAACGCCCCACGGCACTCTGATGTTTTTCGATAAAGATCAGTTTATTGGCGATCGCTTAGAAAGCCTCTGGGCAGCAGGTTTAGCCATGGTTCGGATCGACCTGCGCTCTTACGCCCCCCAGCCCGATGCGGCTCCTGCGGTCGACACCGTTTGCCAGCAACTCCTCCAGGATCCAGCCACCCTCCGTCAACAGTGGCCGCGTCCAACCCGTGCCCCCTTCTTCAACGCCAACCGCACCACTGCCCTCATTCCCCGCATGAAGACGCGCCGCCTCGATCCCTGGCGCGGCCAAGCAATCGCCGAAGTCATTGCGGGTGAGGGCGGTAGCCACGTGGTGTTTCGAGTCCTGCGTCCGTTTCGCCTGACATCGGAGACTCAGATTCTTCTGCCGACGGGCGATCGCCTCCCTTTCCCACCGGACTGCAATCTCCGCACAATCCAGGGAATTCCCACATCCCAGGGAGAAGCGGATCAACTGCTTTTGACGGATTGGATTAAAAAGACCGTGACGGGGTCGCTGTTGTTGGCTGGGAGTGAAGAGTGAAATTGGAACGCAGATGAACGCGGATAAACGCAGATGGGGCGAGAGCTATGGGGTTAATCAGAATACCTTCGTCTAAAAATACGCTTCATCTGTATTAGTTCATTTGTCTCTTTTCTATCCGCGTTCATCTGCGTTTATCTGCGTTCTATCCAATAACAGGCATCTATGAACTCTCCGAATTCGTCTGACTTCTCACACCCTGAGTTGCTTCTAGATCCGACTTGGGATGCGCTGTTTGAGCAATCGCCGTACCCGAAGCCGTTTGCGTTTAATGAGGAAGTCGCGCGGGTGTTTGACAACATGGTGTCGCGGTCGATTCCGTTGTATCGGGAGACGATCGCCGCTGCGGTTTACTGGACGCGAGCTTATTACCAGCCCGGTACGCGCATCATCGACGTGGGTTGCTCGACCGGAACGTTTCTGGAACTGCTGGGGCGGTTTCTGCCTGAACCTGCGATTCTTGTCGGTGTGGACAATGCTCCGGCGATGCTTGACAAGGCGCGGCAAAAGCTGGCTGCACTGCCAAATCAGCATCAAGTGGAGTTCGTGTGCGATCGCGCCGAGGCCGTTGAATTTGGCAACAGTAGCGTCGTCATTCTGAACTACACCCTGCAATTCCTCCCGGTTCACCATCGTCAGCACGTGCTCAATGCCATTCATTCTGGATTAGTCCCTGGGGGACTGGTGTTCCTCAGCGAAAAGGTGAAATCGCCCCATCCAAGGTTTCAAGAACAGATAACCCGCCACTACGAAGCCTTCAAAGCCCGTAATGGCTATGCTCAAACCGAAGTCGAGCGCAAAAAGGAAGCGCTGGAAAACGTCCTGGTTCCCCTGACCGAAGCGCAGCAAATCGCGATGCTACAGACTGCCGGATTTGAGCCGATAGAAATTCTCAGCAAATTTCACAATTTTCTTACCCTAGTTGCAGAAAAAACCTGAGCTATAGGAATCCGATTTGATCTTTGAAAGGACTTTAAGTCAGAAGCCTTGCTAGGCAAAGTTTTCAGTCTCAGTATG
>JBCBSL010000556.1:0-3070 GCA_039819145.1 Cyanobacteria bacterium J06638_22 | reverse complement strand
ATTCAAATGGACATTCGCGAAGGGGCGGATCCGCTCCACGCGGCCACCAAAACGGTGAATTACCTGAAGGTGCCGCTACTGGCTTCGACGGCCACAACGGTGCTCACCTTCTTGCCGATATATCTACTGCCGGGGGCGGCTGGGGAGTTTGTCGGATCCATTGCCCTGGGAGTGATCTTGGCGCTGATCTCATCCCTGGCCATCTCGCTGACCCTGATTGCCGCTCTGGCCGCCCTGATGCTGAAGGATACCTCTCGCCAGCAGGCGCTGCTCCGGCATGGGCAACGTCGCAGCCTCCGCAGTCGGATTGTCGGCTTTTTGCTGCTGCCCGGTTCCTGGTGGAAAGAGGGCGTTTCGATTCCCTGGCTGGCGCGACTTTATCGCTGGTCAACCGGACGCACGGTAGCGCGACCTCGTTTGGCCGTTGCCATCACCCTCGCTATTCCCCTCATCGGCTTTATCTCGGCGGGAACCCTGGACAACCAATTTTTCCCGCTGCTCAATCGTGACCAGTTTCACATCGAGATGGAGTTTAGCTCTCAGACTTCTATCGAACAAACGGGCGAGCAGGTGCAGCAGGCCAGCGATGTCATCCTTGACCATGAAAATGTGGAGGATGTGTATTGGTTCATCGGCGAGAGTGCGCCACGCTTCTACTACAACCTGCAGGGCGATCGCGAGAACCAGCCCTATTACGCCCAGGCGATGGTGCAACTCACGTCTGGGAAAAATCTGGATCCGCTGATCCAATCGGTGCAGCGCGAGTTGGATGAACGCTTTCCCGCCGCCCGAGTGATTGCTCAAAAGTTCCAGCAAGGTCCGCCCTTCGATGCCCCCGTTGAACTGCGCATCTATGGCCCCAACCTGGATGAGCTGCGCCGTTTGGGAATGGAAGTCCGCGCCATGATGACGACCATTCCCAATGTCCTCCATGTGAGAGATAACTTGACGGAAGGTCAACCCAAGCTAGGGCTGCACTTGGATGAGGAACAGGTACGGCAGGCGGGTTTGACGAATACAGCCATTGCGCAACAGCTCGATGCTTACTCCGAAGGGGTTGTGGGCGGAGCAATTCTAGAATCCACCGAAAACCTGCCCGTGCGGGTGCGGCTCACCAACGCCGATCGCGCCAGCCTAGAAGAACTGGCATCACTGGATCTGCGACCACAGCAGGCACAGGATCGTGGCTTTCGCCCGACTTCGGCTTTGGGGGAATTTGAGCTAGTCCCTCAACTTGCCAATATTGCCCGCCGTAACGAACAGCGAGTCAATACCGTGCAGGCCTTCATTACCGCCGGAGTGCTTCCCAGCACGGTACTTGCAGACCTCCAGGCTCGGCTGGAAGAAGCCAACTTTGAACTACCCCCTGGCTACCGCTATGAATTTGGCGGTGAATATGAGGAGCAAAACTCAGCGGTTGGCAATCTACTGCTCTTTATTCCCATCCTGGTGCTGGGCATGGTGACGGCGCTGGTGCTATCGCTCGGGTCGTTTCGGCTGGCAGGCATCATGGCCGTGGTCGCCATCGGCTCCATTGGCATGGCGCTGCTGTCCCTCAAGGTGTTTGGGTCGCTGCTAGGGTTCATGGCGATCGTTGGCACGATGGGCTTAATCGGCATCGCCATCAACGATTCCATTGTGGTGCTCACGGCCTTTAACGAAGACCCCGAAGCCAGCACAGGTGCGCCCCGAGCCGTGCAGCGGGTATTACTCAAAGCAACGCGACATGTGGTGACCACAACCATCACGACCATCGTCGGTTTTGTTCCGTTGCTGCTGGAAGGGAATCCCTTTTGGCAACCGCTGGCGATCGCCATTGCTGGAGGTATTTCTGGTGCAACGCTACTCGCACTTTACTTCGTGCCTGCGGCCTATATCTTGCTCAAACAAACCCAGCGCAAACCGACCCGCCAGGAACCCATCGCTTCGACGGGTTCAGAGGCAGAGGCAGAGGCAGAGGCAGAGGCAGGGGCAGAGGCGATCGCCCCCTCACAACTCTCTCCTCGGTAGACTTGCGCAGCGCTGGAGCCTGTCGGGTGATCGCTCCAGCGCTATTTTCTCTATCCCGTTCACATCTCGAATCAACCAGACTCTAAACACAACACGTTCCGCTCACTACCTATCCACACAAGCCATTATTCGACCTATGCCGAGTACAATCTCTTCCCAATATTCAACGCATCAATCCCCCTTTCTCTTACTCTCCGAGCGCGAGCAGGAAGTGCTGTCGCTGATGGTGGAAGGGCACAACAATAGTGAAATCGCTCGCCAACTCTATGTCAGCCCAAACACCATCAAAACTCACGTGCGCGGCATCCTTAACAAGCTAGGCGTAAAAAATCGCATTCAAGCCGCGATTCTGGCCGTCCGCTATGGCCTAGTCTAGTCCTAATCTTATCGAGAGAAATACGTACTGTCGTGGACAGGCGGTGCAAGGGGACGTTTTGTTCCTCAGCCCTCATTATCGCGGATCAGCATCACAGGACAGGTGGAATGGCGGATGATGTCTTCGGATACGCTGCCTAACAAAAGCTCTTGCCAGGGCTTGCGGCCATGGGTGCCAATTACCAGGACATCAGGCTTGAGATCCTGCATCATGGCCAAAATCTCTTGTTCTGCCCGCCCTTCTAAGACAAATGAGGTTGGCGTTACCGCATCGGCATAGAGGGTAGTGAGTTGCTGGAGCAATTTTTCGGCTTCCAGCGTCATCTTTGCGTTCAACTGAGCTGGTGACATGCCCGAGTCTGGTGCGTACAACAACGCAGAAGGATTGACATGCACCAATATCACTTCGGTATTGAGGGCATTGGCGAGGGCAAAGCCAGTCTCAGCCACCTTAAGGGCAAGCGGTGGTTTTTCGACGGCGATCATGAGCTTTGAGAAGGGCATTGCTGGTTCTACCGGAATATCTAGATGTGAGTTTTATGGGCGATCGCCCCGTCGAATGCATTCCATACAAATAGCGAATACCGACACCAACAGGATGGCCTCGACACAAAGTTGTATCGTCAGCATGTTCATTGGCTCTGCATTCGTCATCGCAGGCCTACTCACCTCGCCGCTGAAGATA
>JBCBSL010000555.1:0-3070 GCA_039819145.1 Cyanobacteria bacterium J06638_22 | reverse complement strand
TTAATGGCCTCCAGTCCTACATTGGCGGCTCCTCCCTTAATGGTATGGGCTGCCCGCATCAGCGCATGGACACGCTCCACAGGGCAGTCCTGGCCAATTTCCAGGAGTTCGGCTTCAATGATTTGCAGCAGTTCGGGCGCTTCTTGCACGAAAAAGCCAAAGGCTTCGTCGCGAATGTCAGGATTAATGCTCATAGGATGGCGCTAATTCAACTTAAACTGAGCCACGGTCGTTTGCAGGTCTTGAGCCACGTTCAACAACTCCTGGAAGGTTTCCAGCACGGTACCGGCACGCACCGAGGTGTTGTTCGCTAGCCCAGCCACGCTGGTGATGGTTTCCGACACCATCGAGGAGTTTTCGGACTGGGCGATCGCCACATCCGTAATGGTCTGAATCAGGTGACCGATCTGTTCACTGGCTTTGGCAATCTGGTTCAGGCTTTGACGGGTTTCCTCCACCAGTTGAGTCCCGGTGACAACCTGCTCTGTCCCTTCTTCCATCGCCGTTACCACCTCGTTCGTTTCCGATTGAATGCTGGCCACCAGTTGTTCAATTTCTGCCGTGGCCTTGGCCGACTGTCGAGCCAGCGATCGCACCTCATCGGCAACCACCGCAAAGCCTCGCCCTTCTTCCCCAGCTCGAGCCGCCTCAATCGAGGCGTTCAGCGCTAGTAGGTTGGTTTGGGCGGCAAAGGTTCCAATCAGGTTCACCACCTTGGAAATCTTCTGGGACGATTCCCCAAGCTGTTTCACCTTCTTCGCCGTGTCCGCCACCGTTTCTCGAATGGCCAGAATTCCCTCAACTGTTCGGTTCATGGCCGCGTCACCCTGGCTCACCGTTTCGTTGGCCAGTTGCACCGCCTGCTTAGCTTCCTGCGCCCCCTCGGCCACCATTTGAATTGAGTGGCTCATTTCCTCAATCCGTTGTAGAGCTTGTTGTACTGAGTCCGCTTGCTGGCGTGCATCTCCCGTCAGATCTGTTAACGACTCCTGGTTGTCTTCAGCCGCCTGAGCCACCCGAACCGATACATCCTGAACCTGGGTTACAAGCCGTTTCAAACTGTTGATCGTTGCGTTGTAGGAGTCGGCAATCGTCCCAATTTCATCCTCGGTCACTTTGGCCCGGATGCTCAGATCCCCCTGGCGTAGGGGGCCAACCTCCATCAACAGTTCCAGGGCTCGGTTCTGCAGGAACTCCTTGGCCTCCTGTTGCTCTTTCGCATGCTCTTCCTGCTGGCGTGCCGCTTCCATTTGGATGGCAAGCTGTTCCTTGGCGGCTTCCTCTTGACGGGTCAGCAGGTCCTTCACCCGAATCACCAGGTTATTAAAGGTTTGAGCCAGTGTCTGGTTTTCCACCGTTCCCTGTACCTCGGCTTGAATGTCGAGATCCCCTTCAGCTACTTGGCTGGCAGCATAAGCCAGTTCACCCAGAGGTTGAGACAAGCGCCGAGCCAAAAAGATAACGACACCAATGGCCGCCGCCCCCAGGATAGGTACCAAGCTTCCGAAAAGCAACGCCAAATTTCGGGCAGCCCGAGACAGCGCAACTACGTCCACCGAAAGAACCATGATCCATTCGGTGCCAGGAACATTGGACAATTGGATCTCACGATCATCGATCACAAAAGGGTCTGACAGAACAATCGTTGAGGGATCGGTTAGATTTGTCAGAGACTGTCGAAAGCTGTTGATTTCTGTCAAAAGGGCATCGCCCTCCAGCAGATCCGGCTGGTTGATCGGCCCACTGACATCAATGCTTCTAAAAACTTCGTTTTGGCTGTCAAGCAATTGCACGAGTGGATCTCCTACGTTGCCCAGGGTTCGTTGCAGCTGCTGGTTTCTTTCCGTGAGGCCCTGGTCAAAAATCTCCGCTGAGATGACGGCCTTCAAAACCCCTGTAAATGCGCCCGTCGTAGGATTTGTTAGCGCAACGTCTATCTCTATCCCTTTTGCCAAGCCCGCCGACTCATCCGCTTCTGGATCCGAGATATAGATTCCATCTTCCCTTGTGTTTTGCCACCATTCTTCATCGGCCTGGAAAAAGTCACTGGTTGGACGGCTGACCGCAACATTCATCCCCTGGCGGTTTGTGAAAAAGACTTCAGCTAGCTCCCCTTGTGTCTCCAGGACTTGCAAATACTGCTCCACTACCGTTCCGGTTTGCAGAGTCCGGGTGGCAGCAAAGCGTTGCTCCAGTTCCGGTACGGATGTTTGCGTTAATCCCTGGGCATCAGCATCGGCCGAGGCATTGCTTGCCGCCCCATAGATCAGGGGGTTGATGGCGATCGATGAGATCAGATCAAGTCGCTGTTGTACCCCCCCCGCTACCAAGTCTGAGTTGTTGGCAGCCCGAGCTTCCAGTTCTTCAAGTCCTCGATTGAAGGTGTTTTGGTAAGTGAAGAAGCTGGCGACGATACCGCTAAGGGTTAGGGGAACCAGGGTTACTGGCAAGACCGTGAAGAGCAACTGTTGCCGGAGGGTTAATCCCTTGGAGCCGGTTGCCTGCTCAGTGAAATCATCTTCGGGATCCATTGAACCGTTGTCCAGGGAGAGGTCATCGGTGCTGGGCCGGTTGCGGGGCCGTAGAGGGGGTGGCGGCGGCGGAACGAGCGATGGATTTGTGCCATTGACAGGTTGCGAAGCAACAGGACCGTTGGAAGCGGTTCCAACGGATGCGGAGATATTTTGAGTCATTAGGTTAAAGGAAATGTGTTCAGGATATGAGTAGAAAGAGATGAGCCCGACAGGATTATCTAGGGGCGATCGCCAACCCTTCTTCAAATAGAGGCGTTGTGTCTAAGGCCAGAAGCATTTCGCCATCGATGCCGAGGGTATACCCCCGGAGGAACGGAGCCAGTTGAGCCGTGACGACAGCGGGCGGGGGTGAAGCAATATCGGATGGATCGCACCAGTGCAAATCATCCACCCGATGTACCGCTAGCCCTAGCCGGGATGAAGAATTCGCTTGTTGTTGAGCCACCAGCACCATGTAGGAAGAGGTGACAATTGAGTGTTGGTGGAGCGCCTGCACACCCAGTAATTGCCCCAAATCAACAATCCACAGAATTTCG